>NZ_CP012752.1:1806818-2107954 GCF_001302585.1 Kibdelosporangium phytohabitans
TTGGGAATCCACGGCGCCTTCTCCACTCGCCGCACCAGGCCCTGCTTCGGCCGGCCTCCTCGACGGCTGGACTGTCCACGCCGGACCGGGTTGCGTTCCCGGATTCCCCCCTCCACAAGGAAGTCGTAGAAAGGTCGAACCCCAACGATCCGTACCTGGATGGTCGAGTTGGCCAACCCCGCTCCGCCGTTCGGATTGGGCCGCTGGTGCATGTCACCGATCCACGCCGCAACGATGTCAGGGCGGGCCGTCTCCGGAGTGGTACCGATCGTCAGGCAGAACGCGAAGTGGTCGTTTACCGCTCGCCCGTAGGCGTCCACCGTGTTCCACGCTCGCCCAATGTTGGCCGTGAATTGCAGCCACCGCCGAGCTTCGGGGTGCTGCTCTACCAGGGGATAGCGCTCCTAGCGCACTGTGATCATGAGTAGGCAACGTAGCCAGCTCAGATTCCACATAAGGCACCCGACGCAGGCACTTTTCACCGTCTCGCCGAACCCGCGCTCGGCGAGATAGTCCGCACATCGCGTGCGGTCCCAGCCGAGCTCGATCAGGGGGAACACGTTGCGCAGGTAGCGCACGCCGGAGTCTTTGGCGCGGGTGAATTCGTCGGTGCTGATGCCGATGGCCTGCTCGACGTACACCCCGCGCGGCACCCGTCGCGGGTGCGGGTAGCCGAGCAGTTCGCGTGCTGCTTTCTTCAGCGGCGAGATCTTGTACTCGCTAGTACTTATCTGCACCTCGACTGGCCGGGCGCGTCGGGGTGTTGCACCGTTGGTGCGGCTGCACGCTTCGGCCGAGTGTGCCAAGCGCAGTGACTCGTCCACGTGGTGCGCTGTGGACGTCGGCACACTGATCACATGACAGGTTTGACCGCTGAACTCGTGGTCGAGGGTCGTGTCCCGCAGATACCGGCTCTCGCTCCGAACGGGCATCTGCTCTGCTACGTTCTTGCCCCCATCAGCCGGATCGGTGACCACCTCGACACCGCACTCTGGCTGGCTGACATCAACGGCGACGGTGTGTGGAGTCGGGTGACCGCCGACACCGCGACGGAGTCCCGACCCCGCTGGTCCGTGGACTCGCGTACGCTGTACTTCCTGTCCGACCGCGCTGAGCGTGGCACTCCGCAGCTGCACCGGTTCACCCCAGCCGACGGCGTGGTGATCGCCGTGACCAGCTGGTACGCCGGCATCGTCGACCACCTGCCGCTCGCCGATTCCAACCTGATCGCGCTGCTCGCCGAGGACGAGCCCACCGAGCAGGACACGCGCCGCGCCCAGGACCGTGACGACGCCATCGTCGTCGGCGAACGCGAACCCCGTGCCCGGCTGCGCCTGCTCGACCTGCGCACCGGCCAGGTCACCACCCCGCGCGTGTTCGGCGGCCGGCACGTCGTGGAACTGCGGCAACGACCCGACGGCGGTCCGCTCGCCGTGCTCACCCGGGCCAGCGCCGACAAGGACTACGGCCCCCGCACAGGCCAGCTGCACCTGTTCGACCCCGCCACAGGGACCGCGGAAGACCTCGGATCGGTCGAGGTCGACGCGCACTCCCTGGCCTGGTGGCAGGCTGAAGACGGTTGGCACCTCGGTTACGTCGCCCTCACCCCACCGGTCCTCCACGCCGGCACCGCCGTGTTCGACCTGGCCATGAGCAGCCGCATCCGACGCAACCGCACCGCCGACCTGCCGATGTGCCCCCTCGAACTGTGCCAGACCGACGCCGCCCCCTTGGTGGTGTTTGCCAAAGGCCTGAACACGACCCTGGCCCGGCTCGACCCCGACGGTCCCACGCCACTGTCGCAGCACTCCGGCCATCTCGACGCCCTCACCACCACCCCCGCGGGCACGACAATCGCGGCACTGACCGGCACCCGTGACCAACCCACGAACGTCTGTGTTGGGCCACCGACCGGGCCGCTGCGGAAGATCACGGACACCCGTCCCGAACTGGACGGCATCGCATTCGGTATCCAGCGACCGCTGGCCTATCGAGCCGCCGACGGCCTCGATCTGGACGGTCTGCTCGTTCTGCCGGTCGGGAAGTCCGCCTCGGACGGCCCGTTCCCAATGGTCACGGTCGTGCACGGAGGCCCCGACGACCGGTACGCCGATCGTCTGCAGTTGTTCTCGTTCCACAGTGCACAGCCACAATGGCTGGCCACCGCCGGATACGCGGTGTTCCTGCCCAACCCGCGCGGCGGCCAGGGCCACGGCCACGAGTTCGCGGCCAGCGTCGCGGGCAGGGTCGGCCGGGAGGAATGGACCGACATCCTGACCGGAATCGACCTGCTCATCGCCGAGGGCATCGCCGACCCCGACCGACTGGGCATCGCCGGCGGCAGCCACGGCGGATTCATGGCCGCCTGGGCGATCGGGCAGACAAACCGGTTTCGCGCCGCGCTGGTCAACGCGGGTATCACCGACTGGGGGATGCAAGCCGCGACCGGAGAGCTCGGCCAGCTCGACGGCGCGCTGAGCGGCAGCATCGGATGGGAGGGGATCGGCCCACACCCGCACGACGCGGTCAGCCCGGTCTCCTTTGCCAGCCGCGTCCGCACCCCGGTGCTCATCCTGCACGGCGCCGAGGACACCAACGTCCCCCTCGGCCAAGCCGTGTACTTTCACCGGGCACTGCGCTACTTCGGGGCCGTGCACGAGTTCGTGATCTATCCCAGGGAGGGCCACTCGATCCGGGAACGCAACCACCAACTCGACGTCCTGCGTCGCACCCGTGCTTGGTTCGACCGCTGGCTCCAGCCCTGACCGAGGACGCCTGGTTCTTGAGGACGTGCGGCTCATTCGTTCGCCTCCTTGAAAGTTGGGATGCCGAGGCTGACGACCGGTCGCCGGAGCCGGCGTTGAGTGTCATCGCGTTTGGCTCGTAAGAAGGTGAGGGTCATGTCGATGCCTTCGATTTCGCCGGCCCAGTTCTCTGCTTCGGCACGGGTGCGGCGGTCGAGCAGGTCGGCTTCGAGTTCGTCAAGCCGGGTAAGCATCTTGGGGTTGACGTGCAGCATCGGGCAACGGATGCAGGCGTGTTCGTGCTGGCAAGGCGTGCCGTAGGGGCGTCCGCAGGAGCCCAGTTCGACTTTGCGCTTGTCGAAGTGCTCGTCGAACTCAGCCCACTCCTCGCTGGTGGCCTCGCGGTATTCCTCGATCGGCCGGAGCTCACGGCGGTGGTCTAGGAAAGCGACATAGTGACGGACGATGTCCTCGTCGAACACGGCGACATAGCCGCGGGTGGTCTGGATGTTGAGATGCCCGAGCAGGGCTGCGCCGATGTGGATCGGCAGGCCGCTGTTAACCAGCTCAGTGGCGAAGATCCGGCGGAAATCATGCGGTGTGAACCGGGTGGTCCGGAAGCCGGGATGCTGCTCGGCCAGCGCTTCGCAGCGCCGTTTGATCATGTTCAGGACGGTGCCGCCGGAGATGACCCGGTCGGTGGACCCGATCCGGCGCTGGAACAGGAAGGGCAGCTGGGCGCTCCAGACCTTGTCGTGCGGGTCGAACCGGCTCAGCAGCGGGATGCTGCGCCCGGCCTGGGTGTGGCGGCGGATGACCGAGGCGACGACATGAAACAGCTCGGCGCTCATCGGGATGACCCGCTCGCGGTCCGTTTTGGACGGTGCGATCACCAGGAGCGCGATCACTTCTCCGTTGGACCGCTGGTATTGGCGGATGCTGAGGTGGGTCAGCTCGCAAAGTTCCTCAATGCGGACGCCGGAGTGGCGCAGCGTCTCGACGCAGGCCCAGTCCCAGAACGCGGCTTCCTCGTCAGTCTCGATGTGGATGAGCTCGCCGGTGGCTTCGTCGACGACGCGGACAGGGCTCTTACCGCCGGATCTGCGCCGGGTGTGGTGGTCGCTGTTGGTGACCACCCGCTGGTAGACGTGCCCGCCCAGGAGGAACGTCTCGCCTGGCTGGACTTGGCGAGCGTGCTCGAGCAGGGTGCGCGCTGTGTCGTAGCGTTCCTCGACGTGCTGGACCAGTAGCGGCAGCAAGGGCTGGCGTTGACGAGTCCGGTCGGCGGAGCGCTCGTTGATCCGGCGGCGTCGTTTGCCCAGGCCCCGAATCTCGCTCGGAGGCACCGGGCAGGGCGCGACCCAGTGCGCCCAGCGTTCGGGCTCGTCGCTGGCCCAGGTGTGCAGGTCGTAGTAGAAGCTGCGGACGCAGATCACGATGCCGTCGACACCAGCTCGTGGTTTGCCGGCGTTCTTGCCGTCCTCGCGGGTGCTGATCATGTGCCGCCAGGTCGCGTAGACCTCCGGGTCGATGCGCAGGTCCGCCTGGTCGGGGTTGATCCGTTCGATCTTCTCCCAGAAGTGGTAGGCGATCTCCAGGACCATGTGGGAGATGGAGGCGTAGTCGGTGTCGGCGGAACGGCGGGTGAAGTAGTCGATGAGCAGTTGCCGCACCGCGTGGTTGCGGATCGGATAGCGGTCGACGAGTTGCTCGACGCTCAGCTGACCGCGGGCCAGCGCCGCGCGCATCGTGGACGGTGTCTCGGGCGGGAAGTGGCCCATCTGGTGCAGGATGTTCCAGGCCGACAGACCGGCGAACCGGTTGGCGTCCTTCTTCCCGGGACGGAGGATCGCGCGGGCGCGGCGGGTCTCGTGGCCGTAGTGCAGCAACGCGGCCGGGGTGAGATCAGCGAGGCTGACGCCCTGAACAGTGAGCAGGCAACACACGTCGAATAGGGCTTCCCGACGGTGCGCCCACGATATGTCGGACGCGGCGACTTGCTCGGCGAACTTCTCCAGCAGCGGATCCCCCTGGGCCGCAACGAAGAACTGTCCGTACTCGTGGAACGAGTTCCTCCGAAAGGCCAGCAGGGAAGGCTGGATCACCCGCAGGCAGAACAGGGATCGCAGACCGCGCCCGACGGCGAAGCCCCCGTCGCGCGACGTGCCGAGGATGCTGATCTCGGCCTCACCGCGGCCCAAGGGACTGGCGTCCCACCGCTGCTGCCAGGTCTGGCCCGGGAAGTCGGTCAGGTAGGCGAGGATGATCTCTGCCGCCTGGCCGCGGTGCTGACAGCTGACCGGCGCGCCTTCCCACGCGGTGATCACGAGCTGGACGATGCGGTCGATGGGCGCGGTTGCGAGTTCGCCGACTGGTCGCGGAGGTGTCGACGCGGTCGCCGGTCGGGGCTCGATCTTGCCGGACACGAAGCGGCTGGCGAATCCCAGCTCCTCGACCATCGGGCCGTGCCGGTGCCGACGGCTCAGACCGGTCGTAGTGCTGGTCTGTGATTTAGGCACCGAACACCGCCTCGATGTCGGCGGCGGCGTAACCCGTCGGGAAGTGGGTCTGTGGTTTCGGGCGGCTGTAGTGCTCGGTGAGTTTGTCGAACAGCTCCTCCACCCCGACCGACAGGTAGCGGCTGGTGGTCTGGATGTTGGCGTGCCGCAGGATGGCCTGGACCTCCGCCAGGGTGAGCGTCCCGCTGTTGGCCATCCGGGTCGCCGCAGTGTGCCGGGCATCGTGCCAGGTCCAATTTGTGCCCAGAACGGCGTTGGCGCGCTGCAAGATCCGCCGCAGCGCCCAGTACGTCAGCGGCCGATCCTCGCCGCGTCGGGTGCGCCAGATCGACTCACCGGGGGCAGGTGTGCCGATCTCGTCGAAGTAGAGCGCGAGCCGGACGAACGCCTGCGGCGACGCCGGGATCGCCTCCCGCACGCGGGTGCCCTTGGACACCACGTAGATCTGACGGCCGGCCCAGTCCAGGTCCTCCGGCGTCACGCCCAGCAACTCGGCGGCGCGGGCGCCGCTGGAGACGAAGAACTCCAGCAACGCGCGATCGCGCTCGCAGCCCATCGCGTCGAACAACTCCTGCCACAACCGGTCCGGGATCGCCCGCGGTGGCCGCAGCGCCACCCGCTGCCGCAACCGTGCCCTGCCGACTACCGGCTTGGGTTCCAGCGGGCTCAGGTGTGCCAGCGCGCGTCGGCGCTGCGGCGAGGACGGCACCGGGTTCACGACCGGGCCGCGACCGTGATGGCCGTGGTACTCGTAGAAACCGCTCACCGAGGACAGGGCGTGGTTGATCGTCGTGCGCGCGTAACCAGCCGCCAGCGTCGGCTTGCCGGTCCGTGGATTGATCGCGCCGGGCCGACCGGTGGTCGGCGTGTTCCGTCGGCGCTGCGGGTTCGGCGCGGTGCGTAGCCAGCCAACCAGCACAGCGACCTCGGCCTCGGTCGCCTTCTCCCAGGCCAAACCGAGCAGCCACAGCAGCCGGAACCACCGCAGCAACCCGAACGCATAACTACGGCCAGTCAGCGGACTTCCGTCTCCCAGGGCCAAATCCCGCAGGTACTCGGTGACGTCGACGATCTCAACGCCCGCTGGGTCGAGCACGACGAACGGTGGGTGGACACGCTCCACTTTGATGACTGATCCCACTCGGGGCACGGACGCACGGCCTTCCATGAGCTGACGGCGAAGGTCCACTGGCTTCTCCTTGATCACGACGCGAAGCGCCATGATCAACCAGCGGGAGATGGTGCAGATAACTGAGCATTGCCTGCGTGCCAAGCCTCGGCTGCCGTCGGGGTTGAGTACGTGCAGTGGCATCGACACGAAGCGGTGGGCCGGGTCGAGCGCGTCGTCGCGGATGTTGCCCGCGGACACCGTGCGGACCGGGATGCCGAACTGCGCGGCGTGCTTCCGGAGCCGGGTGAGGTTCTCGTACACCGCCTTCGGTTCCCAGCCGGTGTCGGCGAACAGCGCGACGTCGAAGCGCGGAATCATTCCCTCGCAGGCCAGCAGCAACACGGCGCTGCTCTGGATGCCTGCGCCGAGGCTCAAGCACCGCATGGCCGGTTGGGAATCCGGGGTGGACGCTGGGCTGGTCATGCCGCGCTCGCTTCCTGTCCGTCGCTGAGGCGCTCGACGGACGTGCCGATATCGGTCGCCCGAAGGAGCGCGGTGAGGTCGGCCAGCAGCAGCTCGACGGCGTAGGTGGCCTGTTGTGGGACGACGCCGTTGCCCAACGCGCGCAGTTGCGCGGTGCGCGGCAAAGGCAGGTCGGTCACCCAGCCCGGCTCCAAGCCCTGCAGCCATTCCACGAAGGAGGGTGCGAGCACAGGGCGGCCGTGGCGACCTGGTTGGGTGGGCTGCGGCGCGGCGCGTCCGAGCACTTGTTCCCAGCGCCGTACAGCTGCGGTGTAGATGCCCCAGCGCACCGCGTCCTGCACCGTCATGGTGTCCCAATCAGGCGGCGCGGCGACGCCTACGGGTTGGGCTTGTCCTGGGTGATCAGGCGAATTACCGCCGACGGCAGCATCAGGTCGCCCTTCGACCCGCGCTGCGCCGGACAGCCCTTCGTCCCGTCGGTCGCCCGCGGCGTCGGCAGGAACGCCCCGGATTCCACCTGCGGAAGCATCTGCTGCGACAGCGGCGGCCGGAAACCCGCACTCGCCCGACGCCCCGCCGTGCCGGTGTCTGATGCCATCGGCGTCGGCAGCAGCCGCGCCTGGTCGGGCAGCGATGGCCCACCGCGCTGCGTCCTGTGCGTGCAGTTCTTCGCGTCCGAGGCGGTCGGTGTCGGCAGCAGCCGCAACTGGTCCAGCAGCGACGGACCGCCTTGTCGGCTGGTCGCCGAGATGCCGTTGGAGGAACCGTCGTGCGCGGTCGGAGTCGGCAGCATCTCCGCCTCCGCCGTCGGCGGCACCGGCACGGGGCCAGGCGCACAGGAACACCCGCTCGCGGCGATGTGCCGCGCCGATGTCGGCGGCGCGGACGCTACGCCAGAGCGCGTCATACCCTGCTTCGGCCAGGTCGCCGAGTACACGGTGGAGACCTCCGCCTTTCCAGCGAAGCGCGGCGACGTTCTCCACGACGAGCAGCGCGGGTCGTAGTAGGCGAACGCCCGCCACGATGTCGGTCCACAGTCCACTGCGTGCTCCGTTCTCGATGCCCGCGCGCCGCCCGGCGGCGGAGATGTCCTGGCAGGGAAACCCAGCGGTGAGCACCTCGACCGGTTCCACCGCCGTCCAGTCGATGGCACGCACGTCGCCGAGGTTGGGCACGCCCGGAAGCCGGGCGGCGAGGAGCTGGGCGATGTGCGGGTCGGGGTCGGCGCACCAGGCGATGCGTCCGCCGCCGAGCGTGGCGAGCACGCCGAGATCCAGTCCGAGGTAGCCGGTGCACACCGACCCGACGACCGGTCCAGCGCTCGCGCCGACCGACACGTTCTGCCGTACTTCGTCCGGCACGGTCTGCGCGGTGGCCGCCCGCACCGCCCCCGCCGTCGTCGTGGTGACGGCGACGAGGGCGGGGGCGGAGTCGCGCCCCGACCGGGCTCGGCTGCGGGGTGGCTGGGTGGTCATGCCGCCCAGCTCTCCGACACACCCGGCTCAACCCTCGGGTTCCCGGAGTGCCGTGCCCGATCGGTGAGGAACCGTCGAGAATCCCGGCGGCTTGTGGAAACTCCTGAACCTGCCGAGCGACGCAGGGCTGTGCGGAAAATCAGCACATCCTCGTGGCTGATGAGGTGCAGCGGCAGACCGGCTTCGCGCTGTTTGCGGATGAAGTCGCGCTGGAAGAAGCTGCCGCGCGCGACGAGGTCGGTCTCGGCGGCGCGCGCCAGCAGCGCGACGCAACGTTCGACCGGGATCATGCCGGCGTGCAGACCGCAGGCCAGGATTTGGGAGGGCAGGTCGATCAGCTCGGCGTGCTCACGCCAGGGCCGGATGGTGATGGCGATGTGCCCGCCCGGCCGCAGGTAGGTGGTGAGCCCGGCGAGGATGCGAGTGAACCCGGCCAGCAGCCGGTGATGCCCGACGTTGGCGAGGTTCCCGCGGTCGAGAGTGTTGCCGTAGCGGTGGTGGTACTTCTGCACCCCCGCGCCCGGCGCGACCGACACCTGCCCGTGCGTAGACGGCCCGTACGGCGGCGAGGTGACTACCAGCGCCGCCTGTGCGACGTACTCCGGCGGAAGCAGCGAGGCGATCTGGCGGGCGTCGCCGTGGAACACCCGGCCCTCGTGCTCCACGCCAGCGTCGTGCGCGAGCGTGAGGTTGGCGCGGGAGACGTCGACCCAGTGCGGCTCGTACTCGATCCCGACCGCGCGGCGCCCGGCGTGCAGTGCTTCGACGAGGGTGGTGCCGATCCCGCACATCGGGTCGAGCACCAGGTCGCCCGGTCGCGTGTAGTGGGCGATCGCGTGCGCGGCGACGGCGGGGAGCATCTTGGCCGGGTGCGCGGTCGACTCGGCGACATAGCGGTCCTTGCGCTGTGTCGCGGGGGCGGTCTGTGCGGTGGTCCACACCGACACCGCCACGTCCCCCGCAGAGCCGTCGTTAGCGCCCTCGGGTGGCGTGCCTGTGGTGCCGTCGAGGTCGTCGATGACGGCGCGCGGGACACGCTGGGTCGGTCCGTCCACCGGGTGCTCCGCGTGGGTCCGGTCCGGGGTGACAGCGGTGTCGGACAGGGCGCGGGGGAAGGGGTTGTCGGCCACGGTCGTGCCTTCCTGGCGGTGGTGTCCGGGCTGGGCGGGGTTCGCTATCGGAGCGACGGTCATCGGATGACTCCGCTCTCGAGCGCCGCGTCCGCCGGGCTTAGGTGAGGCGGTTCGTGGTCGTGTGGCTGGGCGAAGACCAGGACGTCGGAGTGGATGCGCCGATGGGGTTCGGGCAGCCCGCGCACGGCCGCGCGGTGCCGAGTGCGCGCCTCGTTCTCGGCGTCCGGACCGCCGGGTTCGGCGAGGGATTCGGCGGCGAACCGGCCGCCGCGCACCGGCGCGTGCAGTGCCACGATGTGCTGGAGGTAGAGCAGGTCGGCGTTCTGCGCGGAGGCCACGACCGCCCCGGTCGGGTCGATCAGCTCACCGGCGGGCCAGTCACAGTGGGTGAGCACGGCGAGGATCCCGCCGACCCGCAGCAGCCGGGCCGCGACCAACGCGACGAGGTCGCTGGTCGGGTTGCCGCCGTGCTCGGGACGCAGGCTGGTGATGATCAGGTCCGTGTCCGCCGGAGTGTCCTCGGCCCCGTCGAAAAGCCCGTCGCCGACGCCCGAACTCGACGGCGGGTTGATGGTCACGGCGGAGTGGTCGGGGTCGCCGACGAGGTCGGCCCAGAACGGTCGGGCCGTCGGACCGATGGCGGTCGGGTCGGCCGTGACGCGCACCACGCGGCCGGTCCGGTCGAGACCCTCGACGGCGGCGAGCGCGTCGGCCAGCGCGTGGTCTGGCTCGGTTGCCGGGGCGCGGTCGATCACTCCGTCCGCGCCGACCGGAGCCAGTCGTGCGTGGCCGTCTTCGGTGGGCCAGGGCAGGAGTGCGACCCTGCTGCCGGGCTTGCTGAACGAGCTGACGATCGTGCTGACGATCGGTTGCGGCCAGGCCGTGCCGAGGTCGATCGGAGCCGGGCCGACTGTCCAGACCGTCGCCGGAGTCGGCGTCGCGGCTGACCCGCGTGCCCGTGAGCGGGTACTCGCGGAACCGGGCTTGGCGGGACTGACCCTGGTGGTGGTCGACGCGGTGGGGTAGGGGCGGCGGTCGCCGCCCCGGCGTCCACCCGGGCGGGCGCTCGCGGGGTGCGTGGGGTCGCCGCGTCGCGCCGGGCTGCGGCGCTGGGGGTCTTTGGACGGGGGCATGGAATCCTCGCAAAGCCTCGGATGTAGCGCCGCAATGCATGGCGCCGTACATCCTTCTATTCCGAAAAACGACTGCGGTTTTCCCGGCTGGTTATCAAATCTTTATCGTCAATCTTGACGGGTGCTCGATGGCGGGAATGCAGGTGGTGCACGCGTCTGCGTCTGCGTGGAACTCAGTGCGAGCTGCGCTGTGAGCCGGGTCGACTTGGGA
Organism: Kibdelosporangium phytohabitans; assembly: GCF_001302585.1. Taxonomy (GTDB): domain Bacteria; phylum Actinomycetota; class Actinomycetes; order Mycobacteriales; family Pseudonocardiaceae; genus Kibdelosporangium; species Kibdelosporangium phytohabitans. The sequence continues at coordinate 1,817,628 of NZ_CP012752.1, forward strand.
GCGCTCCTCAAATTTTTTTGACGCGCCTCGGTGGATGGCTGGACTAGGAAGTCGGCCCGTCGTTTTCCCTTACCCCTGCTACTACCAAACCGCCACCAAACCGCCACCAGAACCCCATATATCCAGCTAAACTGCTACTACCGGCGACCATCTGATGATCTTCAACGATGGCGTCAATGATCTTCTGTCCGTGCTGTGGATGATCTTTGTGGCGGGTCGCCATCGCCTCTCAAGATCATCGGTGGCGTTCCGGTGGCGTTCCGGTGGCGTTTTGGTGGACGTGGTTTGGCTTCCTTGAGAGGTCGATTCATTTCCGACCATCAAAGGAGTCGAACATGGCGCCGAACCGCGTGTTTCACTTCATCCCTTTTAGGCGCGATTCACTGCCGCTGGATTCCGCTCGAACTGCGTTCGAGTGGCTCGTCACCGGGGTGGATCCACTCTCGATTGACGGTGGCCGATTTCCTGGCCTTCCTCGCCGGGCTATGCCCCTGGACGAGTTGCGTGATCTGTTGCTGGACGCCAAGTTGCCCTGGCCGACCGTGGACGCGGTCTGGGCACACCTGATCGAGCGCTCGCGGGCCGAAGGCGGCGCCTGGACCGTGGCATGCGTGGGGATGGCGCTGCCCGCACTGGTGCAAGCCGCGGCCGGCATGTGCAAGCCGTTCTTCGACATCGACCCCTGCGACATCCACATCGCGATGCTGACCGGCTTCCTCACCGAACTCGCCGCGGTCGATCTGAGCCAGTCGTGGCTGGTGCTGCGTCTGCGCAACGCCGCCCGACACGCTGGACACAACCTGATCCGTGATGAGCTCGACCGCACCACGCCGATCGACGATGACGACTTTCGTTCCAACGAGCCGCCCCCACCGTGGGGACATCCCGACTTCGTCCTCGCCCGTGCCGTCGCCGAAGGGGCGATCAGCGGCGACGAGGCCGAGCTGATCGGCTCCACCCGCCTGGAGGACTACACGCTGGAAGCCGCCGCCGCCGACAGCGGCGTCAGCATCACCGCCCTGCACCGCGCCCGTGCCCATGCCGAAGCGCGGCTAGTCGACTGGCTGGACGCACAGGCACCCCACGACGACCCCACCGACCGGCGTGAGCGGGACGTCGAACTCCACGCCGTGACCTCGGCGACCATCACCACCGCCGCCCGAACGCCCCACCCAGCACCAGGCCAGATACCACGCGCGGTAACCGACGTCCCGAAACGATTTTCGATCACAGTTCGGTATCGAGCCGGGAAAACCGACCCCCGAATTCGGAGTCAGAGGGTGCGGGAGAGCCCCAGCCGCCCCGCGTCCACGAACTCGCCCGCCCGGCCCGCCGGCATCACCCGGCGCCCTGCGGACACGACTCCGGAGGTGCCGCGATGTGCCTGACCTACTCGCCCCCACGCCACCCGTCCCGCAGTCACAACGGGCCGGTCACCCCAGCACCCGAGGCGACACGGCCAGCCCGCCGGACCCGGCTTTCGGCGTCCCGGCCGAACGCTGACGCGCCGGTCGCACCTCCGATGTCTTCGACTCGGCACGGGCGTCGTAGCCTCGTCCACCAGCGGATCGTGACGACCGGCACGGTGGCTGTTGTCGCGCTGGTGCTGTCGATGTCGGTGTCGATACCGGCGGCGCACGCGGACACCGTCGTGCTCGCGATCGCGGGCAGCGTCGATGAGGTCCTGACCAACATCCGCAACTGGGTCATGGGGATTCTCGCCGGGCTCGCGACCGTGTTTCTGACCATCGGTGGCGTGCGCCGGGTGTTCGGTGGTGGCGACCCGTCGGAGCAGGAGAAGTCCAAGGAGGCGTTCAAGGCCGCCGCGATCGGCTATGGCCTGGCCGCGCTCGCGCCCCTGGTGGTCACCGTGCTCAAAGGCATCGTGGGGGCGTGAGGTGATGCGCCTGCCACTCGCACGAACCCGGTCCATCAGCCGTTCTGTCCCGGTCGACCACACCGTCGGCTCCCCGCTGCCCGTGAGCGTTCAGCACCCGGGTTCGGCATCGCCGGAGCGCCGACAAATGCTCGCGCCTCCGGCCTCACGCTCGCGTCGAACGTCGCGGCATGCTCGTCTGTCGCGTGGTCGTGCGCTGGTGGTTTTGGCGGTGAGTGTTGTGCTGCTGGGTGGCACGCTCGCTATCCAAGCGGCTGCCTCGTCCGGTCTGGTCGCCGCGCAGCCCGCGACGACACCCGTGGTGCCGACGAATCCGCTCGCGCCGGTCCCGCCCGGCGATCCGTGTCCGCCGGGCTCGCCGTTGCCGGTCTGCCATCTGCCCGCGCCGCCGAGCACCCCGTCGTTGTCGGGCATTCCGCTGCCGGTGCCGACCGGTCCACCGACCACGACGCCGTGCATCCCGGGGCCTTTCCAGCCGCCGTGCGCACCACCAGCACCACCATCGACTGGTCCGTCGGTGCCGTGTACCGGGGAGGGCTGCATTCCGCAGCCACCCGGTTCGACGCCACCCACCGGCCCTGGTCCCAGCCAGCCGGGTGGCGGGGACAGCGGGGACGCCGCGTGCGGGCTCAGCAACATCGGCGGCTGCATCACCAACGCGATCAACGCGTTCTTCCGCGGCATCGTCACCGCGGCGCTGAACCCGTTGCTGGACCTGCTGGGCAAGACGTTGTTGACCACGCCGATGCCGGACTCGCTGCCGCGCGTGGGCGAGCTGTGGAACAACTCGTGGCAGATCCTGCTCGTGTCCTACGGCCTGCTCGTGCTCCTCGCGGGTGTCATCGCCATGGGTTATCAAACTGTCCAGACGCGACACTCCATCAAGGAACTCGCGCCGCGCCTCGTCACTGGGTTCTTGGCTGGGGCGTTGTCGCTGTGGGTCGCTACCAAAGGCATTCAGATCGCCAACGCGATGGTCTCGGCGATCATGGGCGGTGGGGTCGACGCGAGCACCGCCGGGGTGACCCTGCGCAACCTCGTGCTGGGGTCGCTCCACGGTGGGATCTGGGTCATCTTCATCGGCATCTTCCTCGCCGGACTGCTCGTCGCGTTGCTGGTGACCTACGTGGTGCGGGTGGCGTTGACGATCATCCTGATCGCGGGTGCGCCCTTGGCGTTGATGTTCCATGTCCTGCCGCAGACCGAGGGCGTCGCGTACTGGTGGTGGAAGGCATACGGCGGCTGCCTCGCGATCCAAGTCGGACAGAGCCTGACGCTGATCGTCGGCGTGAACGTGTTCCTCGCCCCTGGCGGGTTCACCCTGTTCGGCCCGACCATGTCCGGCTTGGTGAATCTGCTGGTCGCGTTGGCGTTGATGTACATCTTGTTCAAGATCCCGTTCTGGGTGCTGGCCTCGGTGCGCGGCGGCAGCGGCGGTCGGAGTTTGATCGGATCGTTGATCAAGGGCTTCCTGGCGTACAAGACGTTCGGTCTGCTCGGTCGCCGCGGAGGCGGTCGCGGGCCGAGTCGTCCGCGTCGCCCAACGGCAACGGCACCCAACGTCGGCATTGGTGGTGGCGCGGGTGCGGCGAGTTCGGCGCCGCTGCCGTGGTGGGCGTGGCGTCGCCGCCGCGCCGCGAAGTGGATTCGCCCGGGTGAGGGCATGCTGCCACTCCGATTGCGCCGCTACACCGGGACCTCCACCGTCGGGCAGCCACGACATACCCTGGCCGACGAGCTGGCCGATCCAGCTCGTGACCTGTCCTCGCAGGGCCAACTCTCGGCTGATCAGCCGGATCTGTTCGGCCCGAACGGTCAGGTGCGACGGCACGCTCGCCCGGTCAAGGTGGACCGGCCGCTGATTCCACCGGAGCCGGGGATGCTTCCGATGCGGCTGCGCTACGCCCCGCCCGGCGCCACGCGGTCCTCGTTGGCCGGCGAGCTCAGCGACCCGCACCGACCCCAGCCGGGCAGGGTTCCGATGCCGCCGAACGCGCCAGGACTGGTGACTCGGCACGGGCGGGCCAACCCGGCAGCGAAGCCACCACGCGTGCCACGCCCGCTGATCCCGCCCCAGCCCGGGATGTTGCCGATGCGGGTGCGGCGCACCGACCCGGTCCCACAGCGGCGCACGCTCGGGGACGAGTTCGACGCACGGCCCGCCGGGTTCCTCGGGCACCAGCCCAGCCCGCCCACCACGCCCGGTTTGTTCATGCGGGACGGCCGGCCCAACCGTCGCGCGACACCACCACGGCACGTGTGGCATCCCGTGGTCCCGCCCGAGCCGGGCATGTTGCCGATGCGGGTGCGGCGCACCGACCCGGTCCCACAACGGCACACGGTCGGGGACGAGTTCGACGCCCGCCCCACAGATGCCCCGGAGCATCAGCCCAGCCCGCCCCGCACACCCGGCTTGTTCACCCGGGACGGGCAGCCCAACCCGCGTGCCACACCGCCGAAACGAAAGCAGAAACCAGCACCGCGAACCGCACCGCCCGAGTCTGGAGGTAAGCCATGACTACGCCCGTTCGCATCCCCGCGGATGTCGATATGCACGATCGCGTGCTCGGCCCGCTGACCGCACGTCAGCTCGGGATCCTCGCCGCCGCCGGGGCGGTGCTGTATCTGCTCTGGATGGCGACCCGTGCCGTGGTACCGGTCGCGGTGTTCCTGGCTATCGCGGTCCCCCTCGGCGCGGGCGCGGCGATACTCGCGCTCGGCACGCGCGACGGAGTGCCGATGGACAAACTGCTCCTCGCTGCGATCCGCCAACGCCTGGCCCCACGACACCGGGTCGCCGCACCAGAGGGCGTGCGCCCAGCACCCGTATGGCTCACCGCCCAGGTCGACCACACCGGCGATCCGGCCGCGCGCAGGACAGGGCGCGCGGCACCGACTGAACAGGTCTCGCCCTCAGCGCTGCAACTGCCCGCCGAAGCGGTCACCGAGACCGGCGTGGTCGACCTCGGCGTCGACGGCCTGGCGGTGGTCGCGGTCGCCAGCACCGTGAACTTCGCGCTGCGGACCGGGAACGAACAGGAAGCACTGGTCGCCGCGTTCGGCCGGTATCTGCACTCGCTGACCGCACCGGTGCAAGTGGTCGTCCGCACCGAACGGCTCGACCTCTCAACCCAAATCAACGAACTACGCGACCGCGCGGGCGGCCTGCCGCACCCCGCGCTGGAAGCCGCCGCGCTCGAGCACGCCGACTACCTGATCCACCTCGGCTCACAGTCGGACCTGCTGCGCCGTCAAGTGCTGCTGGTGTTGCGCGAACCGCTCGGCGTCGCCACGCCGACGGACGGCCTGGGCGGGCCCGGCCCGCTCGCGGTGCTCGGCTCGCTGATGGGCAAGCGCCGCACGCAGACCAGCGGGCGGGTGGACGCGGGAACGCGACGAGCCGCGGAGTCGCGGCTGGTGCGCCGCCTCGGTGAGGCGATCGAACTGCTCGCGCCCGCCGGGATCGTGGTCACCCCACTGGACGCCGGGCAGGCCACCGGCGTGCTGGCCTCGGCGTGCAACCCCGACAGCCTGCTGCCGCCCTCCGCGGGGTTGGCCGGCGCGGACGAGGTCATCACCACGTCCGGCGCGGACCTGGCCGGCGACGACCTCGACGACACGTTCTTCACGCCCGCCACAACGTCAGGCCGAGCGCCGTCCCGACAGGACGAGGACAGCTTCGCCGACGACTGGGACTACGACAACGACGGGGACTACGACGACGATGAGAGGGGGAGGTCCTGATGGCCACCCGCGCACGCACCACCCGCCACCACCCTCTGGCCGCCCCGTCGGCCTCGTCAGCCGCAGCCGCGTTCACCCCGGATGCCCTGTCGGTCGCCGCGCGCCACTTGGAGGTCGGTGGCGAATGGGTCGCCAGCTTCGCCGTGGTCGGCTTCCCGCGCGAGGTGAACCCCGGGTGGCTCGCGCCCTTGCTGACCTACCCGGGTCGACTGGACGTGTCGGTGCACATCGAGCCGATCGACCCCGCTACCGCCGCGTCGCGGTTGAAGAAGCAACTGGCGAAGTTGGAGGCCGGGCGTCGGCACACCGCCGAGCACGGCCGCCTGTTCGACCCGCAGGTCGAGGCCGCGACCGAGGATGCCTACGACTTGAGCTCGAGGGTGGCCCGTGGTGAGGGGAAGCTGTTTCGGGTCGGGCTGTATCTGACCGTCCACGCCGTCTCCGAGGTGACGCTGGCTGATGAGGTGGCCGCGCTGCGGTCGCTGTGCGCGTCGCTGTTGCTGGATGCCAAGCACACCACCTATCGGGCCTTGCAGGGCTGGGTGTCCACGTTGCCGATGGGCCTGGACTTGATCGGCATGCGGCGCACGTTCGACACCAGTGCGTTGGCCGCGGCGTTCCCGTTCACAAGTCCGGACTTGCCCGCACCCGACCCCACGTCGGTCGCGGCGCCGTCCGGGGTTCTCTACGGCTACAACATCGGCTCCCAAGGCCTCGTGCATTGGGACCGGTTCGGCGAGGGAATGCACAACCACAACTCGGTGATCCTCGGTCGCAGCGGCGCGGGCAAGTCCTATTTGGTCAAACTGGAGGCGTTGCGCAGCCTGTATCGGGGCATCGAGATCGACATCGTGGACCCCGAAGACGAATACGCCCGCCTGGCCGCCGCGGTCGGCGGCACCTACGTGCACCTCGGTGCCCGAGGTGTTCGCCTGAACCCCTTCGATCTGCCGATCCACACCCGTCCGGACGGCCGCCGTACCGCGCCGAAGGACGCGCTCGTGCGGCGCAGTTTGTTCCTGCACACCGTGATCGCCGTTCTGATAGGCAGCGAGCTGGAGGCGGCGCAGCGGGCGGCGTTGGATCGGGCGATCGCGGCGACCTACCAGTGCGTGGGCATCACCGCCGACGCCCGCACCTGGACCCGCCCCGCGCCCACGCTGCGTACCCTGCGCGACCAACTCACGGATGCCGGTCGGACCGGTGACCATGCCGCGGGTGACCTCGCGGCGCGACTGCATCCGTTCGTGGACGGCGCGTTCAAGCAACTGTTCGACGGGCCCAGCACCGTCAACCCCGAAGGACACCTCACCGTGTTCAGCCTGCGCGACCTGCCCGACGAACTGAAAAGCATCGGCACACTGCTCACGCTCGACGCGGTGTGGCGGCGGGTGTCCAACCCAGCCATCCGCCGCCCACGCCTCGTCGTCGTGGACGAGGCGTGGCTGCTGATGCGCGAGAAGGCCGGAGCCGAGTTCCTGTTCCGGATGGCCAAAGCCAGCAGGAAACACTGGGCAGGTCTGACCGTGGCGACACAGGACACCGCCGATGTGCTGGGCAGCGACCTCGGGCGCGCTGTCGTGGCGAACGCCGCGACCCAAGTCGTGCTCCGGCAGGCGACCCAGGCCATCGACGAGATCACCCAGGTCTTCGACCTCTCCGCCGGCGAGCGCGCGTTCCTGCTCTCGGCCGACCGCGGCCAAGGCCTGCTCAGCACCGGGACGCAACGCGTCGCCTTCCAGAGCGTCGCCTCGCCGATCGAGCACGAGCTCGTCACCAGCGACCCGGCCGAACTCGCCGCCTACGCCGACACCGCAGAACCCGTCGACGAGGCGGAGGCCGCGTACGTCGACCTCGGCGTCCACGGCGGTGACTCCACGGCCGTGGCCGGTGACGAGTTCGGTTCCGACACCGACGACCAGATCCACCTCGACGCGGCCTGACCTGATTCAGGCCCACATACCTGGGCGCGACGTCGTGGTGCCCATCCCCCTGTGAAGGGACGCTGCTCATGCTGCCCCACATACTCTCCTGGGTACCGGCTGCTCTCGACCAGGCACCGGAATCGGTCATCGTCGCCACCACCGCTGCGGCTGTGGGCCCGTCCACGGTGTCGGCCACCGGCTGGGTCGAGGATTACCTGCGCGACCCTGGCGGTGCGCTGCTCACGGTATTCACCCGGCTGCGGGACCTCGCCGTGGACTGGGGGCCGACCGCGGCCCCGGTCCTCGCCGTGCTCACCACGACGGTCGTGGCCGGCCGACGGTGGTGGACGCGGCGCTGCCACCAGCGACTGCTCGCCGACGCCCGTCAGGTCACTGTGCTCGCCCCACCCGCGGTGGATCCCGCCGGCGGCACCGCCCTCTGGTCCAACCTCGTCGGTCTACTGCGCCCGGGGTGGCGCCGGGCGTTCACCGGCCAGCCGCACGTGGCCTGCGAATACGTGTTCTCCGAAGCCGGAGTCGGAATTCGGCTGTGGGTGCCGGGCGTCATCCCACCCGGCCTGGTCGAGCGCGCGGTCGAGGCCGCCTGGCCCGGCGCGCACACCCGTGTCAGCCCGGCCGAACCACCCTTGCCCGGGGCGGGCGAGGGGCAGCGGCGGCTGGTCGTCGGCGGCGAGCTGCGGCTGGCTCGCCCCGAGAGCCTGCCGATCCGCAGCGGCTTCGACGCCGACCCGCTGCGGGCGTTGATCGGCGCCCCGGTCGGCCTCGGGCGCGACGAGTACGCCTGCGTGCAAGTGCTGGCCCGGCCGGTCACCGGCCGCCGCGTCCAGAAAGCACGTCGCGCCGCCCGCAAGGTCCACACCGGACGCTCCCATCGGCTGGTCGGCCGGCTACTCGACACGGTCACCCCCGGCATGAGCGGTCGGACACGACGGTCAGCGTCAGCATTGACAAAGACCGGTGCGCTGCACAGCGATCCGCAGACCTCGCTGGAGTACGCGGCGCAGAACCGGGCGATCGTGAGCAAGCAACGCGGCAGCCAGTTCGAGACCGTCGTGCGCTACGCCGTGGCCACCCTCCTGCCCGCCGACACCGCCGACGGCGAGATCCGCACGACGCGGGACATCGCCCGCGGACGCGCCCACGCCCTCGCGGCGAGCTTCGCCTCCTACACCGAACACAACCACTACACCCGCCACCGCATCCACAACCCCGGCCGCGTCATCGACTCCCGACGACTCGGACACGGAGACCTGCTGTCGGTACCGGAACTCGCGGCGATCGCGCACCTGCCCACCGACGAGGCCATCCCCGGCATCCAACGCGCCGGAGCCCGCGCCATCGCCCCACCACCCGGCATCGCCACCCCCGGACCGGAGGCCAAACCACTCGGCGTCACCGACACAGGCCACCCACGCCCTGTCGGCCTGCGCGTCCCTGACGCCCGCCACCACCTGCACGTCATCGGCGCCACCGGCTCCGGCAAATCCACCCTGCTCGGCAACATGATCCTCGCCGACGCCGAGGCCGGCCGCGGCATCGTGCTCATCGACCCCAAAGGCGACCTCGTCACCGACGTCCTGTCCCGCCTCCCGGCGTCCGCGGCCGATCGGGTGGTGATCTTCGACGCCGACAGCAAAGCCCGACCACCCTGCCTCAACCCCCTCGACGGCGGCGAAACCGACCTGACCGTCGACAACCTCGTGTCCGTGTTCCGCCGCGTCTACTCCGCGTTCTGGGGACCACGCACCGACGACGTCATGCGCGCCGCCTGCCTCACCCTCCGCACCCAGGAAGGCGTCGCCACCCTCGCCGACCTACCCAAGCTCCTTGCCGACGACGCGTTCCGCTCACGGGTCACCGCAGGGATCGTCGACCCGGTGCTGCGCGGGTTTTGGTCCTGGTACGAGGAACTCACCGACTCCAGTCGCAGTCAGGTCATCAGTCCGCTGATGAACAAACTCCGCGCGTTCCTGCTGCGCCCGTTCGTCCGAGACGCGATCGCGGGTGGGAACTCCACAGTGGACATGAGTCGGGTTCTTGACGGCGGCATCTGTCTGGTGCGCATCCCGAAAGGTTCGCTCGGCGAGGAAACCACACGGCTGGTCGGCTCACTCGTGGTCGCCCGCACCTGGCAAGCCACCACCGGCCGAGCCCGCACCCCACAACGGCAACGCCGCGACGCATCCCTCGTGATCGACGAGTGCCACAACTTCCTGAACCTGCCGTACCCGATCGAGGACATGCTCGCCGAAGCCCGCGGCTTCCGGGTCGCGATGACCCTGGCCCACCAACACCTCGGGCAACTGCCCCGCGAACTGCGGGAAGGCATGTCCACCAACGCCCGCAGCAAGATCTTCTTCAACGCCAGCCCCGAAGACGCACGGGAACTCTCCCGGCACACCGCGCCACGACTGTCCGACCACGACCTGGCCCACCTCGGCGCCTACCACGCAGCCGCCCGATTGGTCCTCGCCGGCGAAGAAGCACAGCCGTTCACCATGCTCACCCAACCACTCCCACCCGCCATCCCTGGCCGCGCACGGGAAATCCGTGCCATCGCTCGACGAGCCATGCACAACCGCGTATCACGCGACACGACGCCCGAGACCGGCCCTCAACCCACAGTCCAACCTCGGCGGCAATCGCCGAGTTCTGATCAGGCGCTGTCAGGCCGCAACACACATCGGCGTCCGTCTGGTCGTCAGCCGCGCAGTGCTGATCCACGCCGCCAGCAACCGTGACGGACACGTCGTCGGACCACAGACGAGGACGTCATACACACATCACGCTTCTCGGAGGTCGATTGTTCATGATTACCAATGCCACTCAGCAGCGCGTACTGCGCGGCGTGAAGGCCAGCCGCCCGGCCCAGCGGGCAGCGAACACCGCTGAGCACCGGGCGGCGCTAGCGTGGCGGCTGACCCCACGCGACCGGTGGATCATCCGGATGCTGCACGAGCACCGCGTGCTCACCTCCCATCAGATCACTGCCCTGGCCTTTCCCTCCTTCCGGTCCGGCCGGATGCGGCTGCGCGAGCTCTATCAATGGGGTGTGGTGGACCGGTTCCAGCCCTACATCACGGTCGGCACCGCGCCGATGCACTACGTCCTCGCGCCCGTCGGGGCCGCGGTGCTGGCCGCCGAGGACGGCCTCGACGTCAAAGAACTCGGCTACCGACACGACCGTGCCCTCGGTATCGCTCACTCGCTGCGGCTCGCGCACACCGTCGGCGTGAACGAGTGGTTCACCGCCCTGGTCGACCACGCCCGCCACAGCGACACCCACCAGCACAGCACTCTCGGCGCGTGGTGGGCCGAAGCCCGCTGCGCCCGCCACTTCGGCGACCTGATCAAACCCGACGCCTACGGCCGCTGGACCACGGACGGCCGAGACATCGAGTTCTTCCTCGAGTACGACTTCGGCACCGAGGCCTTGGCCAAACTCGCCGGGAAACTGGCCGGCTACGCCGCGCTCGCCGCGGCAACCGGGATCACCACCCCGCTGCTGATCTGGTTCCCGTCCGCACGGCGTGAGGCCAACGCTCGCCGGCTGCTGCACCGGTTCTGGCGCGAGCTCGACGACCCGCACTCGGTCCCGATCGCCACCGCCGCGGCCGACCTGCTCAATCCCGAGGCCGCGCATCCCAGCCCTGCCGACATGGTCTGGCTGCCCCTCAACGCCACCGCCAGGAGCGAGGCGAGTTCTCGGCGCGAGTTGCATCGGCTTCTGGGGGCGTGGCCGCATGTCTCACCGCCCAGCCTCGACCCGGGCGACGAGTCACCGTCCGGGACGGACTCGCCGCGGTGGGCGGCCCCCGCGCCCATCCCGATGCCACCGCTGGGCCCGTCACACGGCCCCAGCACACCTCAGACAGGCCACGACCGATGATCCTCAAAGTCGGTGCCCTGGTACTCGGAGCGATCCTGCTCATCCCGATCCTTATCGGTGGCGGAGTCTCGGGCGCGATCTCCGTCGTCCTCGGAAGTAGCAGCACCCTCACCTGCGTCACCAGCGGCGACACGTCCGCGAGCGTGGCCGGATACGGGAAAGAACAACTCGCGAACGCCGCCACCATCGTCGGCGTCGGCCAACGGATGAACGTCCCCGAGCACGGCCTGGTGGTCGCCTTGGCCGCCGCGATGCAAGAGTCCACCTTGAACAACGTCGACTACGGCGACCGCGACAGCCTCGGCTTGTTCCAGCAACGCCCGAGCCAAGGCTGGGGCACCCCAGCGCAGATCATGAACCCGACCTACGCCGCCACCCAGTTCTACCAACACCTGCTCGCCGTGCCCGGGTGGCAACGGATGAGCGTCAACGACGCCGCCCAAGCGGTGCAGCGCTCCGGCACACCGACCGCCTACGCCAAACACGAGAACGCCGCGCGGGCCGTGCTCGCCGCCGTCCACGGCGCCCAGTGCACCGTCGCCGACACCACGACGGTCGGGTCAGGCGACTGCAACGCCATCCAAGCCCCCAACCCGACCGCGCTGGCCGCGATCAACTACGCCTGCGGACAACGAGGCTTGCCCTACGTCTGGGGCGGAGACGGGCCACAGGAAGGCGGCTTCGACTGCTCCGGCCTGACCAAAGCGGCCTACAGCGCCGCCGGAATCACGCTGCCACGCACCGCCCACACCCAGTTCCACGCCGGACCCCGCGTCCCTGCCGGTCAGCCGCTGCTGCCGGGAGACCTCGTGTTCTACGGCAACCCGGCGACCAAGATCCATCACGTCGGCCTCTACATCGGCGGAGGCCTGATGATCGACGCCCCGGACCGAGGACAGGCAAAGTCGAGCCATACATGAGAAAGGACTACGCCGGTGCTACCCGCCCCTCGGTGCTCGGCGCGGCGTGACGGAGTCCAGGTCGCCAACCCCGGAGCCGACCATGGCGGAGAACGGTCGGCCGTCGCTGCCGATGAGCAGGATGCGTTGGGTGAACAACGGAGGCGTGGTGGCGTCGAGTGTGACGATGTTGTGATCGCTGGCCAGTTCGAAGAGCGCGTGGGTTACCTCGCGGATGGTGGTGCGGTCCGGGTCTGTCTCGATCGACAGGCCCTCGACGCGGATCTCCAGCACCCGCTGCTGTGGCAGCACCGTGATCACGGTGCGCACGTGTGTCGGGATGCCACCGTCGTCGCGCAACTCGGCGATGCCCTCGGCCAGCCGCACGGCCGCAGCCTCCATGGTGTGGCCGTGGCCGACTCCGGCTCGCGCGCCCCACAGTACGTGGAAATCCACTGTGGACTCAGATCGGGTCACTACCCGGCTCCCTCTTCACATAGGCTTGATGGACGCGGGCCTCCCCGCGAATGGTTTTCATCGTCGGAGGAAGAACACTCGCGATTCGGTGGCATCGGCCGGATTTGGTCCCAGGAAGAAGCGGAACCAATTGCCCGCTCCGTCAGGTCCGGGACCACGTGCCCCGTCGGTCATGCGTGCGCGGATCTCGGGTACGTCTCGCGCTGTCACGGCGATCACGAAGCCTTCCCAAGCGGTGAACTGGGTCTCAGAACCCTCGGGAACAGCCCCGCCTGCGCGGGGACGACCACTCGACCTCGTCCTGCCGACCGTGCCCGGCAGGAACAGCCCCGCCTGCGCGGGGACGACGTTCAGCGGCATCGTGACCGGCGCACAGGACCACGGAACAGCCCCGCCTGCGCGGGGACGACGACCACGCTGCGCATCCTTTTGTCGCCGAAGGAGGAACAGCCCCGCCTGCGCGGGGACGACCAACCACTTCCTCGTCAGTACTCAATGTCCGCCGGAACAGCCCCGCCTGCGCGGGGACGACCACCCAGCCAGCCGGGCCTGGGTCGATTGGACGGGAACAGCCCCGCCTGCGCGGGGACGACACGACCCGGGATTGTTTTTGCCGGTCGTTTCTGGCTCCGGCGGTTCGGTCTGATCGGGCCCCGGTGGCGGTTGGCCCGGGGTGAGTTCTGAGTGTGTGTCCGAGGTCGTTCAACGAGTTTGGGCCCCACCCCTGGATGGGTGAAGTTCGTGACTGCCGCGTGGTGCGTGCCCAGTCGGAACGACGTGGACGTCTAAGTTGTCGCAGCCGGGTGTTCACGGGCCCCTCCGACAAGGTGGTCCGTGAGCAGCCGGCCCATCACATTTCAGGGTGCGCGTGCCGAAGGTCCTGCTCCTCGTCGAGGACAGGACCTTCGCTGTTGCTGGCTGGTTAGCTGCTGGTTGGCTCGATCAACGCGAGCCTGATGTCTTGTCCGGATCGACCGGTGGTTTGGATCCGGTGGCCGAGCTTGGTCAGCAGGTCGCGGAAGGTGCTGCAGCCGTAGCGGGCCTGGTCGAACGACGGGTCCAGCGCGACCATTTTGGCCTTGAGCTGGGAAGCCGTTGGTGACTTCGTGGGGATCTGTCGCATCGCGGTGACCAGCAGCGCCTCGGCGTCAGCAAGCCGGGAGCCGCGTTGCGCGGGAGGTGTCGGTGGTTCGGCTGGCGGGTCGACCCGGGCGACGATCGAGCCCCAGAGCTTGTATTCCGAACAGACTGAGACCAGGCGGACGCTGGCCGCGGTTTCCGCGCCAACGCCGATGACGTGCTTGCCGAACTCGCGCAGTTTGGTGACCAGTGGGGAGAAGTCGGAGTCGCCGGTGACCAGGACGAAGGCCTCGACGGTGGGGTGGGTGATCAGGGTTTCCATGGCGTCGACCGTCATGCGGATGTCGGCGCCGTTCTTGCGGGCCGGGCCGTGGCCGATCTGGACCAGGTCGACGCCGTTGCGTTCGAGCACGGCCTGGTAGCGGCCGAAGCGGGTGTCGGCCCAGTCGGCGTAGGCGCGGCGGGTGGTGGCGGCGCCGTAAGCCCGGCAGAGCCAGGTCACCGCCCGGTCGGGGATCGGTTCGGCCCGGTCGGGCAGGCTGGCGGTCGCGCCGAGCACAAGATTCTCGAAGTCCAAGAAGAGCCCGATCTGGTCGGCTCGTGCCCGCGGATCGTCGCGCCATTTCCCGAACATCCTGCGGTGTTGGGCTTCCGCGTCTCGGATCATCCGGACCGCTTCGTTGACCGGCTCGGTGCTGTCGTGCGGCGTGGGTGTCGCCAAGAGAATCCGTCTCGGGTCGGCGTGGGTGTGGGGCGGGCGTCAGCCGAGGAGGCGTTGCTGGGTGGCGCGCAGCCGGAACGAGTCGGTGCCGGTCTCGATGATGGTGCCGTTGAAGGTGAGCCGGTCGACGATGGCCGAGCAGAGTCGCTTGTCAGCGAAGGTCTGGTTCCATTCGGAAAATGGAGCGTTGGACGCGACAGCGATGGCGCTGCGTTCCTCCCTGTCGGTGAACACCTGGAACAGCAGTTTCGCGCCTGCCTTGTCCAGGTCGAGGTAGCCGAACTCGTCCAAACACAGCAGGTCCACTTTGGAGTAGCGGTTGAGGACCCGGGTGAGCTGGCGTTCGTCGGCGGCTTCGACGAGTTCGTTGACCAGGTTGGCGGTGGTTGTGTAGCGGACCCTCAGCCCGGCCTCGGCGATCGCGGTGCCGATACCGATCAGCAGGTGGGATTTGCCGGTGCCGGATTGGCCGATCAAGCAGAGCGGCTGCCCGGCGGTGACCCAGCCCGGCGCGGTCAGGGTGTGGATGACCTCGGGGACGACGTTCGGGTTGGCGGTGAAGTCGAAGTCGTCCAGCCGTTTCGCGCGGGGGAAGTGCGCTTCGCGGACCAGTCGGGTCTTGCGGCGCTCGTCGCGGTGCTCGCATTCGGCGTCCAGCAAGGTGAGCAGGAAGCCTTTGTAAGTGGCCTGCTCGCGCATGGCCGCGGCGGCCAGCTCCTCGAACCGGGCGCCGATCGTGGGCAGGCGCAGGGTGCGGCAGGCCTGGTCGATCACGGCGTCCAGGCTGTCGACGCCGGGCGCGGCCGCGGGGACGGTGTGGGTGGTGGTGACGCTGGCGGGGAGGGTGGCGGTCATGCCGTGGTGCCTTTCGTGCGGCGCAGCAGCTGGTCATAGATCGCCACCGACGGCAGCGGACTCGAGGACGCGGGCAGTTCGCGTTTGGTGTGCAGGGAGATCACCGATGCGCCCGATGGTTGCGGCGCGGGCGCTGGAGGCGCGTGCAGGCGCGGGTCGGGCATGTCGTCGGTAATCACCGGGATCACCACCGTGTCCAGGCCCAGATCGGCCAGGTCACGCTCGTCCAGCAGAGCGCGGCCGGCGTCGTGCGCGGCTTTGCGGGCCTCGATCGCGACCAGGTCCGGGCTGGTCGACCCGGCATGCAGCGTGGTCGTGATGCCCGCGATGACCGCCTCGGCGGGCAGCCTGCGGTGCAGCAACAGCACCTCGATCAGCGCCTTGGTGCCCTCGCCGTCACCGTGTGCGGCGCGGGCCGCGGACCAGAACGCCTCGTGGGTCGCGGTGAAGCTGCCCTCGGCGCGGGCGGTGGCCAACGCGGTCGACCCGGCCAGCGCGCCGGGCTTGCCCAGCAGGATCTCCAGGTAGTGATCGAGCTGGTCGTGCGACTCGCCGCGGCGAGTCATCCGGGCGTGCCGGGCGATCACGGTCGCCTTGTCGAACACGACGACGTCGTTGGCGCGCAGCGAGACCCGCACCCGGCGGCCGATGAACCTCGCCGGGACCGAGTAGTGCGACTGGCGCACGGTGATGCGCGCGTCCCGGCCGACCTTCGGGGTCAGCGTGGTGCCGGTGTCGAAGTCGTCGAACGGCAGCGGCGCCAGCAGATCGGCCTCGTAGGCGAAGTTGAACCCGACCGTGACCCGCTGGTTGTGCAGGACCCGGTTGTCCTCGGCCCGGTCGATCTCGGCGATCCGCTCGTTGAGCTCGGCCAGGCTCACGACGTCCGGGACCGGGACCAGGTGCGTGCGGCGGAACCGGCCGCCTTCCTGCTCGACGCCGCCTTTCTCGTGCGCGCCTTCTTTGCCGGGGATGCAGTAGAACGCGTCGAAACCGTAGTGGGACCTGAATTTCACCCAGTTCTGTGACTCGATCCGGTTGCGGCCGAAACACACCCGCTGGACGGCGGGTTTGAGGTTGTCGTAGCGGATGTGCCGGATCGGGATGCCGCCCAGCGCCCGGAAGGCCTCCACGTGGCCTTCCATGAATGCCTCCTGTCCTTCGGACAGGAACACCCGGTGCACCGCTTTGCCCGAATAGGACAGTCGCAGTGTGAACAGGTGGCACTTCATCACCTGGCCGGAGACCCGTACCCACACGTCGGCGAAGTCGACCTCGGCCTCCTCACCGGGCAGATGCTGCTGGGGCACCATCCCCTCCAGGTGGCGCTGCCGTTCCCGCAGCTCACCGACCAGTTCCGGGCGTCGCCGGGCGATGTAGGTGTAGACCGTGGTGCGGCCCGCCGCGGTGAACCCGTGCTCGCTGATCAGCCGCTGGTAGATCCGCGCGGAGGTGTGTTTCTGCTTGCGCGGCGCGGACAGATCCGCGATCAGCATCTCGTCGATCAACCCGTAGGCCGGTTCCAGCACCGAACGACGAGGGGGCGGCTTCTTACGCTCTTTGGGCACGGGGCTGGCCAGCGCTTCCCGCACCGTCCTGCGGTGCACCTGGTACCGCTCGGCCAGCGTCCGGACCGACACGTCCGGCTCCAGCCGCCGATCACGGCGTATGCGTTCGAACAGCTCGACACGCGACAACGACAACTCCGGCCTCCGACACGACCGCGTAGATGTGAGGCGCCCATCGTTGAGGTCCGAACGGGTGAGCGACGGTCCTTCACCCCATCGTGGGCGTGTCTACAAAGGACGAGGTGGGGCCAAAACTCGTTGAACGACGATCGGTGGGGCCGAAACTCACCGGACAACAGGGGCCAGAACTAACCGGCATAAACAACCCGGGATGCTGTCCCGGATTTCCCCGAGGGAACAGCCCCGCCTGCGCGGGGACGACCCAGCAGCGCGACCGTGGCGATATTGGGAACCGGGAACAGCCCCGCCTGCGCGGGGACGACGACAGCTACCGTGGCGCGAGGTCCGTGCTCGTCGGAACAGCCCCGCCTGCGCGGGGACGACCTCGACTCAGCCCAGTAATAAGACCCGATCTTGGGAACAGCCCCGCCTGCGCGGGGACGACAACTCCGGCACCTGGAACGGGTTCGGGAGGGGAACAGCCCCGCCTGCGCGGGGACGACCTCGTGACCGACCCGATCGGGCACTGGCTGGCCGGAACAGCCCCGCCTGCGCGGGGACGACGCAAAGTGCGGCAGCTCGACAACGACGTGCAGTGGAACAGCCCCGCCTGCGCGGGGACGACGGTTCCAGCTTCGGCGACGACCCGTTCGACGAAGGAACAGCCCCGCCTGCGCGGGGACGACCGCGGGCGGCCGAGTCTGCCAGCGACCGGCGCTGGAACAGCCCCGCCTGCGCGGGGACGACATCTCGACTACGACAACGTCACTCGAGTTGGCCGGAACAGCCCCGCCTGCGCGGGGACGACGTCAAGACCAGGATGATCAAGCACCTGCTTCGCGGAACAGCCCCGCCTGCGCGGGGACGACCGGAGAGCGGCCAGCGTGCGTGGCCAAAGTCGTGGAACAGCCCCGCCTGCGCGGGGACGACACTTCTTGACCAGGGATTCTAACAACCGGAACAATGTTTTACATTCACTTTTGGCTCGAGCGTGCTGGGTGGCGGACGGGTGTGGGTATGTGCCGGGCAGCCCCGATGAGGGGCGCGGCGAGCATGGTGGTGGTCGGCTCCTCGGGCTTGTGGGGGGTCGTTCGGCTCTGCGGCGGTGGTGAGCACGACGTCCTCGTTGACGAAGCAGGCGCCGGTGATCTCGTCCTGGATGAGTCCGGGCAGTGTGAGCACGTCGCACCAGTGTCGAGTGTCGTGGGTTGCGTCAACGCCTGTGTCAGGTCGTAGACCGCGAGGCATCCCAAGGGGTGCCAGACCCAGCAGGTATTGAGCAGATGTCGGCCGTTGGGGGAGACCGCCAATCGTGAGTGGAAGAAGTCTTCGGGTTCGCGGTCGGTGCTGGCGGTGAGGCGTTCGCCGGTCGCGGCGACATCGATCTCCAGGTGGTTGTAGTCCTAGGGCAGTGCACTAACCCGGTCTGGCTGTCCGGCAGGGTGCACAGCGTCAGCGGGTAGCGGTAGACCCCGGCTTGGTAGTAGCTGCGGTTGACCTCGCGGATGAGACGGCTGTCCGAGGCCAGCAGCAGGGCCTTGGTGCCGGTGCTGGCGATCAGGGCGACCATGTCCCCGTCGGGGGAGACCGTCGCGGCGTCGAACTGGTCGCCGTATCCGCTGAACTTCGACGAGGCCGTGGATGATCCGTCGAGCGGGAACGGCCACCAGCCGGCGGCAACGTCGTAGAGGGTGTCGCCGATCCAGACCAGTGCCGTCGCGTGTGGAGCCGCGATCACATCGCGCCGAACTTCTCGCACAGCGCCAGCCTTCCCCATCCGGACGCGGATATCCGCCGAGTATCCGCTCGTCGCCCATGTGGTCTCCGGCCATGCCCACGTAAACGAGCTCTGTTGTGGTCGAGACCAGGTACAACCACGGGAAGCCACGCCGCCGCCGGCAATAGGTTGAGGTCTGTCCCATGATCGGTGTTTCCGCGTCGTTGATCAGTAGGTTTCGGCTCCCGTTCAGCGGTCACCGAGCGTGCGAAGGGCGAGTTGGGGCAGGAAGCCCGGGGCGGTGCTGGGTGGAGCTTGCGGTCGATGGAGGGGCGTTTGGGAGCGGTGCTGTGGATGACGCAGGTGTAGAGGTCGTTGGTTCATGCGTGGTGTGGGCGTCCGTTTGGTCGATGTAGGTGCCGTCTGAAGGGCCGCACTTTGGTTTCAGGTGGAAAAGTTCCGTCGAGTCCGCAACGTTGTGATCTCTGTGGACGACTACGTGGGCGGGGCGAGGTGCTCGTGTCAGGGGGAGGGTCGGAGTCTTCCTCGGCGGCAGCCTGCTGGTGGTGGCTGTTCCCTGTCGGCGTGAGGTAGGGGAGCGTGTATGGGGAAGGTCGGACGACGCGGTTGGGTTCGTGCGTTCGTTGCGGGTTCGGTTGTCTCGGTTGCGGTTGTCAGTGTGGTGGTGCACGGGACGGCCGCCTCTGCGGTGGCGCCGGGGTCTGACGTGCCTGATGTCGAGGTGAGTGCCAAGGTCTTTCAGAAGTTCGTCAAGCAGGAGGTGTCGACGAGGGGGAGCGGGACCAGTGGTGGTCGTTCCGGTGACATCGACCTCGCAGGTAAGGACGACATCCTGGCTGTTCCCTATACCCCGGCGAACTTGACGGTGTATCCGAACAAGGGGTACAGCGCGGCGAACCCGACGGCGACCTACGGGCCGCCGGTGACGATCAACTTCGGGTGGGGCAGTCAGAAGTGGGTGGGTCAGGGCAAGGTCAACGGTGACGCGTTTGCGGATGTGTTGGCGA
Source organism: Kibdelosporangium phytohabitans (assembly GCF_001302585.1). GTDB lineage: Bacteria > Actinomycetota > Actinomycetes > Mycobacteriales > Pseudonocardiaceae > Kibdelosporangium > Kibdelosporangium phytohabitans. The sequence continues at coordinate 1,837,569 of NZ_CP012752.1, forward strand.
TCGACGGTTCGGACAACCTGTATGCGCACAAGCACAGTGGCACGTTCTCCGGGACCAGCACGTTGAACGGCGCGCAGTTGATCAGCGGTGGCTGGGGCGCCAGTGATCTGGTGTTCGTCTATGACGCCAATAATGACAAGGTCGACGACATCATCGCCAGGAAGTCTGGCACCGAGGACTTCTATCTCTACAAGACGTCTGTCGTGAACGGGGTGATCAAGCAGGCTCCCGCCGAGCTGATGATCCAGTTCCACACGAGTTCGCCGATCGTCGACGCGGCCGCTGTGGATGTCACCGGTGACGGGATGGCTGATTGGGTGCTGCGTCTGCAGAACGGTGCCGTGGTCGTCTACGACACCATGGTCGGTGAGATGGGCGAGGACTATCTGATCAGCTATGGGTGGACCGGCATCAACGCGTTCACGATCAGCGATGTGAACGGCGACAACAAGCCGGACATCCTCGGGCGTGTCGCTGCCAATGGTGACCTGACTGTCTATCTGCATACCGGGACGTGGAGCCCGGCGGCGGATGGTACGGCGTTCAGCGTCTTGGCTACGTCGAAAGTCGTTGGCCTGCAGTGGAACGGTATCCGCATTATCACCTGATGTCGGGTGCGGCGCCCGTGGGCTCGGTGTGGTCCGCTGCTCACGGGCGCGGTGTGTGCCGTCGGCGGAGCCCCGTCCGTCGTGGCGCGTTGTGTGCAGGGGCGAGTGGTTATGGCAAAACCGGTTGAAACGTTGTCGGGGCTGGGCAGTACCGTGGTCCGGTGAAGAGAAGAGTTTTCGCGCGTGCGGTGTTAGGAGTATCGTCTTTGTTCCTTGTGGTCGGGTGTGGGGCGTCGAATGCCGTTGAGGGAAACGGGGCACTGATAGGTTCGGTGTCGCCGTCGGTGGCATCGAAAAGTCCGTACGTACCTACCAGGTTGAAGTTCACGATGACGACGTTGGACGGTGTTGAGTTCGACGGTAGGAGTTTGGCGGGTAAGGCGGCGGTGTTGTGGTTCTGGGCGCCGTGGTGTGGGGAGTGCCGTCGCGATGCCGCCATCGTGGCCGAAACAGCGAAAGCGTATGACGGCAAGGTTGCTTTCCTCGGTGTTACGGGCTGGGGCAAGCTGGATGCGATGAAGAAGTTCGCGGACTACAAGCTGAGTGGGTTTCCGCACGTCGCTGATGTCGATGACAAGCTTTTCACCACAGCGCGAATTAAAGGCACGCCCACGTTGATGTTCTACCGTCCGGACGGTACGAGTACGGAGCACATCGGGTCGATCTCCGCAGAGCAACTGGCTGACAAGCTCAACGCGCTGTCGCAGTCCTGACCAGGTCCGTTGGTGCAGGCGGACGTCGGTGGACCGATATGGGAGTGCGCCGGCATCTCGCCACAGGTATGCGCTCATCTGCAGGGGCGTCGGGGCGAGTTCTCGCCAGATCTGGACCTGAAGATGGCGTGTGGCTCGAACAAGGAAATTCCCGTCAAAACCGGCACATGGATGTGTGTGGCGAGTCATGTAACGTTTTTCGCGTGGCGGTTGGGTGTACGTATCGGTAGCTCTGAATGGGCTAGAAGCTGTTACGTCGCGCGAAGATTGCTACTCGCTGTAGTGTGGGTCCACTCGAATGGCCGCTGCGGTGGTTGTCTTTGGTCGGGCAAGCTCGTGCACGTTTCACTGTTTTGTTTCTGCACGTGTTGCGTGTTATCCAGGGTGGGTTGGAATCCCTTGAGGGGGGACATCGATGGGGCGTCGTGTGACGGCTCGTTATTTACGCGCGCGCATTGTGTGCGGGTTTGTCGCGGTGGCCGCTGTGGTGGTGAACGCGGCGATTTTGCAGGCACCGGTGAGTGCGGCGGATCCGCTGGGTGCGTTGGAGTGTCTGGCCAGCCCGCAGATTTTCATGACCAAGCCGGACAAGGTCATGGATCTCGATCTGCATCACGAACCCGAGTCCGGGGGCGCGTCGTGGGCGGGCCGTCAGGCGATCGGGTCCGGGTGGGACGGCACCGTGAAGGTGGGCCCTGATGGGTGGGTCTACTTGTTCATGCCGACCGGTGACGTTCGCCGGTATCACTGGCTGGGCAACTCGTGGGCGGACGCCGGTGAGGTCATCCAGACCGGTTGGACCTATTGGGGCACAGTCGCTTCCCGCAACAAGATGACCGTCGACAAGCGTGGCGACTTCTACGGGATCGCCGCGGACAACGCGTTGCACTTGTACCGCTATGACGCTGTGGCCAAGACGTGGAGCGATCGCGTGCTGGCCAACGACTGGGGCGGCCGGTTCGATTTCGTTGTCGCGGCGGGGCCGGGGGTGGTGTATGCCCGTGAGGTCAACGGTGATCTGTACCGGGCGCAGTACGACACGGTCAGCCAGCGGCTGTCCACGTTGGTGAAGGTCGGTGTGGGCTGGCAGAGCGCCACGGACATCACCTCGCCGGGCGGTGACGTGTTGTACATGGTGGAGGGCGGCAACCAGGCGTTGCGGTGGTATCGGTACCTTGGCGATCAGAAGTGGACACCGGACAGCGGTCACAATGTCGGTGGTGGGATCCCGGCTGACTGGCAGTTGGAGTTCCAGCCCGACGGGTGCAAGCTCACCCCGGATGGCACGCCGACACGGCCCACTGTTACCAAGGTGCCGAAAGCGGCGGCGTCGTTGACGTACACGGCGGCCAAACGTTTGTACTACTCCTATGTGGACAATGACGGCAACATGGTGAACGCGCAGGCGGAGGACGTGTCGGGAACCAAACCGATCGGGTTCTCGGGCGTGCCTGGGTTCACAGGGCTGACCGGTGTGCCGTCTGCGGTGGATCTCGCTGATGGGCGTGTGCGGTTGGTCGGGCTTGGGCAAGACGCGGAGACGCGCAGCAGCACGCAGATCGGATCACCCGCAGGCAACTGGGCGGCGCCGGTCAGTGTCGGTGGATTTACCACGGGGCCGGTGGCGGTGGGTCGTGCGGGTGGGGTGGTGTACGGGTACGGGGTGGACGCGAAGGGCTGTTTGTGGCGTGCTTATCAGCGTACGGCGACGGCTGAGTTGGGGCCGTGGGAGCTGGATGGTTGCGACGGCTACGCGCAGGTGGCGCCGACGGTCATGACCTCGGGCAGCCAGATCACGGTGACCCTGCTCAAGACCACTGGCACGTACAGCCGGTTCGCGCATTCTCATCCGCTGCAGGCGGCCGTGACGGTGTCGCTGGGCGGGAGCGGGTTCACCGGTCCGGCGTCGACCATCATCAACGGCGCGGGCAAGGTGCAGACCTTCGCACGTGACACGGACGGACAGGTCTACACCCAGATCGGCTCCCCGCGACCGGGTCAGCAGCCGACGCCGTGGACGGCGATTCCCGGTTTGACGGTGGCGGGGCCGCCGTCGGCGGTGCTGTCCCCGACGGGAACGATCGAGATCGTCGCCCGCGGCACCGACAACCGCATCTACAACACCGGCCAGCAGGCATCGGGGTCCCCCGCGTATCGGCCGTGGCGGGAGATCACCGACGGCAACGAGGTGTCCTCGACTGACCCGACCGCGGTCGCGTTGCCTGACAAGGGCATGTGGGTGATCGCGTTCCGCAACGAGGCCGATGTGCCGAAGCTGCGTAGGACGGACCCGTCGACGCCGACCAGGCAGGCGAACGGGGAGAACGCGCCGATTTTCGTGGATGTGCCTGTTCAGGCTGCCCGGTAAGTCATCGTCGGCGACCTGCGAATAAGGGGATTGAGCCGTGTTGCGTACGCGCCTGCGTGAAAACAGCTTTCTGCCGGACCCGGACAGTGGCCGACGGCGTTGGTTGTCGATGGTGGTGATCGTCAGTCTCGTCGCGAGCCTGGTCAGTCCGTCGATCGTTGACCTGTTCGACGGAAGCGGTGAGGTCACGCAGGCCGCTGCGCCTGCTCAGCGGTGGGGCAGCGCCGCCGGGCAGGAACCCGAGGCGCTGGGGAAGGGCAACACGGCTGCGGCGCAGTCGCTGCAGTCGCAGTATCCGCCGATCGCGCCCCAGGACCCGGCGGCGAAGCCCAACGCCACCCAGGTGCTCCACAGCACCAAGCAGGTGCGTGGTTTCGACGCGGCGACGAGCCGGGAGCTGCCCGAGCGCCGCACGCGTCATGAGCGTACGTACGAGAACACGGACGGCACGGAAACGACCGAGTTCGCCCAAGAGCCGATCAACTACCGGTTGCCGGACGGCAGTTGGCAACCGGTGGACTCCACCCTCGTGCCCCACGAGTCTGGTGGGTGGCGCAACCGTGCTGACCAGGTCGGTGTGATGGTCGGCAAGGCCACGGGCGACAGCGATGTGGCGCGGTTGGATCTGGGTGAGGGCCAGACGCTCGGGTTCGGTGTGGCCGAGGCGAACCCGGTGCAGGGCACGGTGTCCGGCAACACGGTCACCTACAAGGGTGTTCGTCCGGACGCTGACCTGAGTCTGGAGGTCCGGCCGGGCCTGGTGAAGGAAAACCTGATCCTGCACTCGGCGAAAGCCCCCCGCAGCTGGCTGTTCCCACTGTCGACCAACGGCCTGTCCGCGTCCCTTGTGGACGGCCAGGTGGTCCTCAAGGATGGTGCGGGCAGGGTCAGGGCGAGAGTCCCCAGTGGGTTCATGGTCGACTCGTCCCCGGTGAACGAGAACACCGGGGAGCCACCCACGTCCTACGGTGTGACCTACCGGCTGGAGCAGCACGCCGGACGCCAAGCGCTGCGGATGGACCTGGACGCGGAGTGGTTGAACGCACCGGGCCGTGTCTATCCGGTGACCGTCGACCCGCCCATCGACATGCGTGACGCCGCGACCAGCATGTATGTGCAGCGCAACAGCAACGGGCAAAGCTTCAGCCGGGTCGACGGGGACCTGAAAGTCGGGCACGCCGACGGAGCTGTCACGGCCAGCTACATCTCGTTCCCCGGCGTGGAGAACACCCTGCGCAACCACAAGATCTTCGGTGCGCAGCTGTCGTTGATGAACTACCACTCGTGGTCGTGCAATACCCGTCCGATCACGGTGCACCCGGTGTTGGCCGGGTGGACGGCCAGCAACCAGTACACGTTCCCCGGCCCGGCCTACGGGGATCCGATCGCCAGCCCGAGTTTCGCACACGGCTACATCCCGCGTGGGTCGTCGAAGTCGCCGTGCCCGACGGCGACCGAGTCGGTCGTGCTCGGTGACGGGGGCCGGGATCTGGTGCAGCGGTGGGTGACCGGCCAGCAGGAAAATCACGGGTTCTCGGTACGGGCCTCGGAGACGGATTCGTTCGGGTGGAAGAAGTTCACCGGTGCGGGCACGGCCAACCCGCCGCGGTTGGCGGTCACGCACACGCCGTACAACGCGGCCTACAGGTTCATTTCCGCGGTGCCGGATCCGCCGGTCACCCAGACTCAGGGTGGCAAGGTCAAGATCGAGGTCACCAACCTCGGCGCGGAGGACTGGGAAGCCGGCCGGTATGCCTTGGCCTACCGGTACTTCAGACACAATCCCGACCAGCGTATCGAGTACGTCGGGTGGAGCGAGTCCGCCGCGCTGCCGCGCACGGTGGCGCGGGGTTCCTCGGTCGTGCTGGACGCTGCCATCGGTAAAACCCCGCCGGGCGAGTATTTGTTCGAGTTCACGATGATCAAGCGGGGAATGGCGTTCTTCACCGACGAGCAGATCCCGCCCGCGGTGCTGTCGCTGAAGGTGATCGACGTTCCGCCGGCGGTGGTGGCGCAATACCCGCCCAACGGCTACTCGGCGCCGAGCCTGGTGCCGAGCTTGTGGGCGCAGGGCGCGGACGTCGACGCACCACCGAATTCGTCGCTGCAGTACCGGTTCGAGGTCTGTGACAAGGACGAGAAGAACTGTTTTGAGTCCGGCCGTCAGTCGAGTCCGACCTGGACGGTTCCGTTCGGGAAGATGGAGTGGAGCAAGAACTACAAGTGGCGGGTGTTCGCGTTCGACGGGACATCGGAGAGCCCGAAGGTTCCGTTCAGCACCCTGTTGACCGCGGTGCCGCAGCCGGAGATCACCTCGAATCTCGGCAGCGCCCCGTACGCGGGCAACACCAGTGACTTCAACCCGCAGGTCGGCAACTACACCACCAGCGCCGTCGAAGCATCCGTCGGTGCGGTCGGCCCCGAGTTGAACGTCGTCCGCACCTACAACAGCCAAGACCCCCGCATCGACAACGCGTTCGGCACCGGCTGGGCCAGCCGCTACGACATGCGCATCGTCCCGGACGGCGACGGCTCCGGCAACGCGGTCGTCACCTACCCCGACGGGCAGCAAGTGCGCTACGGCGCGAACCTGGACGCCAGCGGGAAACCCAACGGCGGCAGACTGATCTCACCACCAGGGCGTTACGCCACCCTGGCCCCGGTCCCGGGTGGTGGGTGGACTCTGCGGGACAAGAACGCAGCCCTGCACATCTTCCGCGCCGACGGCAAACTCACCGACATCTACGACAACGCCGGGCGTTCCATCACGATGACCTACGGCACGGACGGCAAGCTCGCGACTGTCGTCAACCGGGAGAGCCTACGGAAACTTACCTTCACCTGGACCGGCAACCACGTCGCGACCGTGGCCACGGATCCGGTCAACGGCGCCGCGCTGACGTGGACCTACACCTACGAAGGCAACCGACTCACCAGTGTGTGTGATCCGAACGGCGGCTGCACCCGGTACACCTACACGCCAGGGTCGTACTACCGCAACGCCGTGCTGGACTCCAAACCAGACTCCTACTGGCGGTTCGGTGAACGCGACGGCACGAGCGCGAACAGCGAAGTATCGCTCAATCTCGGTACGGACAAAGCAACCTACCGCGATGTCACTCTCGCGGCACCGGGTGTTCTGGGCGTGACCGACAACTCCGCCGCGGCCTTCAACGGCCAGACCTCGATGGCGCAGATGCCAGGCGGTCTGGTCAAGAAAACCCGCGAGTTGACGGTCGAGATGTGGTTCAAGACCGCCAAACAGGGGGCGCTGTTCGGTGCTCAAGCGACACCGTTCGAGCAGGATGACACCGGCGGCATGCCACTGTTGTACGTCGGCGAGGACGGCAAGCTGCGCGGTCAGCTCTGGCACGGGACGGTCGACCCGATCACGACCGCGAACAAGGTCAATGACGACCAGTGGCACCACGTCGTGCTATCCGGATCGCTCGTGGCACAGACACTGTTCGTGGACGGGCAGGTCGTCGGCACCCGGCAGGGCGTGATCGACCACGGCCGGTTCCACTACAGCCAGATCGGCATGGCCCAGACCGGCACACCCTCCCGATGGCCGTCCGCGCCGGCCAAGTACAGCAAGTTCGAGGGCACGATCGACGAGGTCGCTGTCTACCAGCACCCACTCGGCCCGCCCGCGGTCCAGGCACACTTCCAGGCCCGCGCCGGCAGTGACCAGGTCGCGTCGGTGACGCTGCCCAGCGGACGCGTCGCCGCGCAGGCGAAGTACGACACCGGCAACGGCCGGTTGCGCGAGTTCGTCGACCGCAACGGCGGAACGTGGAAGATCGAAGCCCCCACGGTGTCCGGGACTCCGGACAACATCATCCGCACCATTCGGGTCGCTGACCCGGCCAACCGGCCGCACTATTACGACTACGACCCCGTGCGCGGTCGCATCCTCCGCTACGCGGCGCCGCTCGGTATGACCACCCGGCCGGAAGACCTTCCTCCTGTGCCGACCACGCCGCCGAAGCCACCGAACTGCACCACCCCCAAGCCCGGCGAGCCCGTCTTCTGCGATGTCCCGACCACTGGGGGACCGACCTCGTTCCCGCCGGTCGAGCTGCAAGGCGCGCGTAGCTACCACTACGACGAGAAGGGCTTCCAAAGCCAGATCGTCGACGAGAACGGCTACCTCGCGGAGTTGATCCACGACGAGCGCGGCAACATCCGCTCCCGCAAGACCTGCCGGAACTTTCCCACGGATTGCCAGACCGCGTATTTCGACTATTTCACCACTGACAACCTCACCGACCCCCGCTTGGACCGGCTCATCGCCTCCCGTGACCCCCGCTCTGCCAACGCGACCGACAACACCTACAAAACCAGCTACACCTACACCAACCGCGGTGAACTGGAGACACAGACCACCGCGGACGGCGCTGTTGTCCGGCACGTGTACAACGAGGACCGGGAACCGGCCTTCGACGGTGGAAGCGCACCCAACGGCCTGGTGAAAACCAGCACCGACGCCCGAGGCGCGATCACCCGCTACCGGTACCTCCGAAGCGGTGACCTCGCCGAGGTCACCAGCCCCACCGGACTGATCACCCGCCACACCTACGACACGCTCGGCCGCAAAACCGCGACCACGCAGATCTCCGACGCCTATCAGGCTGGGATAACCAGCAAGGTCGAGTACGACAAGCTGTCACGGCCCACCGTGGTGACCGCTCCACCGACCAGCAACGCGGTGACGGGGGCCAAGCACACACTGCGCACGACCACCACCTATGACCCGGATGGTCGGCCTGAACGGACGGAGGCCACGGACACCACCGGCGGCGACCCCGCTCGTGTGTCCACTGTGGCCTATGACGACCGTGGCCGTGTATCACGGGTGACCAACGCCGAGGGGCATGAGTCCAGCTTCGGCTATGACGTGTTCGGCAACCGCACTTGGTCGGTCGACCCCGTCGGTGTGAAGTACGAGTACGCCTACACCGCCCGCAACAAACTCTCCGAAATCCGGTTGCGCGGCTGGAACGGTGACCCTGGCCAGGCTGAGCCCGGTCCGAAGGACCACCTGGTCGTGCAGTCCTTCGCCTACGACCTCGCCGGGCAGCTCGTGCGGCAAACCGACGCGATGGGCCGCACCACCAGATTCCGGTACTACACCGACGGCCTCCTCCGCGAAGCCATCGCCGTCGGCTTCCACAACCCGGACGGCACCACCCGCGACATCGTGCTGAAAACCAACGCCTACAACGCCGCCGGGCACCTCACCCGGCAGACCACCGCCGGTGGCCAGACCGCGGCCTTCGAATACGACGCGGTCGGCCGGATCACCACGAGCATTGATGACCCGGGTGGTCTGGAACGGCGCCACACCTTCAGCTACGACCTCAACGGCAACGTCACCCAGGTCGCCCGCACCGGCAACGAATCCAACACCGGCGCGTTCAACGACGCCTCCGCCGAGATCGTCGACTACGGCTACGACACCGCGGGCAGGCAAACCAGCGAAAGCGTCCACCTGGGAGCCGACCGCCTCGTCACCGCCCGCACCTACGACCAACGCGGCCTGGTCACCTCCGTGACCGACCCCAGGGGCACGGCCCCCGGCGCCAACCGTGCCGCTTACACCGCGAACATCACCTACGACGAACTCGGCCGTCCGGTCGTGGCAACCGCCCCACCCACTATGGTGGAGCAGAATGGCACCACACCCGCGGTCAAGCGGGCGGAGTCGACGACCGGGTATTCCACCTTCGGTGAGGCGACCGACGTGCGCGGCCCGGACGGCCGCACCAGCCGGGTCGGTTACGACAAACTTGGCCGCCCGGTGGAAACCACCCTCCCGGACTACACCCCGCCCGGCGCGACCCAGCCGATCAAAGCCACCGCCCGCACCGAGTACGACGCGCTCGGCAACGTCATCGCCACAACGGATCCGAAGGGCGCGGTGTCCCGGTTCGTCTACGACCAGATGAACCGCGTCGTGTCCCGTACCGCCCCACACCCGGACACCCCTGGCGAGGCCGGTGGCGCGTGGCAGTACACCTACACCCGCGTCGGCGAACTGCTCTCCGCGACTGACCCCTCCGGCGCCCGCACCGAAAGCACCTACGACGACCTCGGCCGCCCAGTCACCGCGACCACCTTCGAACGCAAACCCACACCGGCCACACTGACCGGCACACTCACCTACAACGACGCCGGCCAGGTCACCGCCAGCACCACACCCAGCGGCGCCACCAGTAGGTTCACCTATGACAAGGTTGGGGAGCTGATCACCGCTACCAGCTCTACTGGCGTCACAACCCAGTACGGTTACGACCTCGCCGGCCGCCAGGTGAAAACCACCGACGGCCTCGGGCGCGCCAGCCGCACCGGCTACGACCTCGCCGGCCGCCTCACCACGATCAACACCCTCGGCGCGGACCGCGCACTGCTCAGCCAAAGCAAACTCGCCTACGACCGCGCCGGAAACGTCACCTCGACCACGAATCCGCTGCAGCACACCACCAAGTACACCGTGGACGCGCTCGGCCGCGTGGTCGACAGGACCGAGCCGGTCTCCGCGACCGAGACGATCAAGACATCGTTCGGGTACGACATCACCGGCGCGCTCACCCGGTTCACCGACGGCCGCGGCAACTCCACCCACTACACCACCAACGCGTGGGGCCTCACCGAATCCGTCACCGAACCCGCCACCCCAGCCCACCCGCAACCGGCTGAACGCACCTGGACCGTCGCCTACGACGCCACCGCCAACCCGGTCACCACGACCGCACCCGGTGGTGTCCGCCGCGACCGGACCTTCGACCTGCTCGGCCGGATGACCAAGGAAACCGGCGCCAACACCGCCGACCGAGTCGCCGGCTACGACGAACTCGGCCAGGTCACCCGCGTCAGCGCTCCGGGCGGAGACAACACCTTCACCTACAACGACCGCGGCGCACTGCTCACCACCGCCGGACCGTCTGGCGCCTCGAGTTTCGGCTACGACACCGACAGCAACCTCACCACCCGTACCGACGCCGCCGGCACCTCCACCTACGGATATGTCAAAAGCCGGTTGAGCACCATCACCGACGCGGCCACCAACACCACCCAAACCCTCGGCTACGACGACTCCGGTGCCATCGCGAACGTCAACTACGGCAACGGCCGCACCCGCACGTTCACCTACGACAAAGCCGGGCGGCTCAAAACCGACACCGTCGGCACCGCCGCGTCCATGACCTACGACTACGACCCCGCCGGACAACTCACCTCCAAAACTACCCAAGGAGTGGCGGGCGCAGGCCAGAACACCTACGGCTACGACCACCTCGGCCGGCTCACCTCGTGGACCGGCAACGGCAAGACCACCCCCTACAGCTGGGATCCCGCGGGCAACCGCACCCAAGCAGGCGACAAAGCCGCCACCTACGATCAACGCAACCGGCTGCTGTCCGACGGCACCAGCACCTACACCTACACCCCGCGCGGCACCCGAGCCACCAAAACTACCGGCGCCACCACCGAAGCGTTCACCTTCGACTCGTTCGACCGGCTCACCGGCCAAGGCACGGTTAAGTACACCTACGACGGCCTTGACCGCGTCGTCACCCGAGGCGCCACTCCGTTCCAGTACAGCGGCGCCAGCAATGAGTTGGCCTCTGATGGCACCAGCAAGTTCAGCCGCGGCCCGCTCAACGAACTCGTCGCCCTCACTTCCGGAACGGACAAACGCCTCACGATCTCCGACCAACACGGCGACCTGGTCGGTGGGTTCGACCCGGCCAGCAGCGGCCTGACCTCCCTGGCGGATTCGGTCACCTTCGACCCGTTCGGCCAACCCCTCGCCACCAGTGGTGCCAAACGTGCCATCGGCTATCAGGGCGACTACACCGACCCTGACACCGGACAGGTCAACATGACCGCCCGCTGGTACGACCCCGCCAGCGGCGCCTTCACCAGCCGCGACTCCGCAACACTGTCCTCACGCGAAGCCAACCGCTACAGCTACGGCATCGGCTCACCCCTCAACTACACCGACCCCACCGGCCACTCCGTGTGGGACAAAATTTGGTGTCGCATGTTCCCTGCCGACTGCAGGGGCACCAAGGACCGATGGAACCCCGGCGGTGGCGGTGGCGGTGGTGGTGGTGGTGGCGATGGCGGCCTAGACGGTGGCGGAGACGGCTATGTGGAGTGCGATCCCGACGTGCTGGCCTTCGCGCCGGGCTACAAAAAAAGGTCGCCGTGCGCCCCCTGCGAGGACGCCCAAGGCAACAACCCATGCAAAACCATCTCCGACCGCCTTTCTGACGGTGGCAGTGGTGGCGGCGGAGGAGGAGGTGGGGCCGGCAAATGTAAGACCAAATCCTGCAGAGGCAAAGCCGGTGCCGGCGGAGGCGCCCCAGGACGCAAACCCGACCCCGCCATCGCCGCCCGCGGAGCATCCCGTCAAGCCGCCCGCAACAACCCCGCCCCCATCCCACAAGCAATGTTGACCCCGCTATACGGGTCAACCTCCACACGACCCGTATCACCAGCCCCGAACATGCCCTCCGAAACCGCCAGCGACTACCGCGCACCGGTCGAAGACGTCAACCACAGCTACCAACAACTGCAAAACAGCATCATGGTCGACAACGCCGTCCTTCTTGGCCAAGTCAAGGCCTCCGCCTCCGCGCCGTCCGAAGGAGTGCGGATCAATTACTGCGACGGCTGCAATAACGGCAAGGGATGGCCTACCGAGAACGGCTACTACCCCAGCAAACTCGGCCCGGGCGGACGGCCCACCGTGGACGTGTCCAAGTTGGCGCCCCACGAGTACGCCTACGGCGCCTGGAACCACATGTTCGACGCCGAAGGCCGTCCCTACGCCGGGCAGGAATCTCTGCTAGAGCCGATCCCCGGATACACCCCGACGGGATGCGACGACGCCATCTGCGGCATCGTACGCGGATTCTTTGCCATCGCCGGATGCGAACTCGTCACAGCCGGGTTCGGCACCCTCGGATGTATCGCCCTGGGCGGCGCCGTTCAAGAAGCCACCAACAGCCAGTTCACCGGCGAGAATCCCGCACTAGCAGCGTCCAGGGGAGCAGTGCTCGGATACGCAGCCGGGTTGTTCGGCGAGGCCCTGGCGGCCTGGATCGCCATTCGCGGGTCCGTCGGCACGGGTGCCGGTGCTGCTGGCGGAGTGGCGCAAGAAGCGTACTTGCTTGGACTGGGTAGAGGTTTGTCTAGGCAGGCCGAACAGCTTGGCTTGAAGCATTTCATGGACCTGCCGCCGTCCAAAGCGACTGCCGCTTTTGAGGAAGCGATCAGAAATGGATCAAAATTTACTTTCAGTCTTGACGGTATGATTCCTTCCGGGGTTAACCTGAAGGCTCAGCTCGAGCTTACGATAGAGGCTGGAAAGATGGGGCCTAGGTATGGTAACGTGACCAACTGGGAGCTTTTCAAGCTGCATGACGCTGGCAAGCTTGGCGATGTAACGTTCAGGCTTGAAGGTAGAGAGATTCCTAACCCGTTCAAGAATTGAGTGTCTATGTGTTCGGAGAGTCTGGTTCACCTGCCGGATCGAAAGTTCCGTATATGGGCGTATGTGCCTAGTCACTCTATGTTGCTCTTGCGTGCAGGTAAGGAATCATCTGGCACGGTTCGAGTGGATGTAGCATTTATCAACGTCGAGTGGATGAATATTCCAGTGTACATGGATGGGCTTATTGTGGAGCAATCTTCGCTGGGGGAGGTGAATGGACTTATTGATCAAGAGGGCGGAGTTTTGAGTGGTTCACAGAACATCTTCATGTTGCGAGGTATGGGCTATCGGGGATATCTAGCCGCAGGCTCCGTGGAGGTAGATGAAAGCGATAAGGGGTATAATGAAGTAGATAGTTGGGGTATTTGCAGTTGGGTAAAATAGTTTCTGGTGGCGGCTCTCAACGCAAACCTGGCACGACCCGCGCCCTGGTAGCGTCTAACACGCGACATTCGTTGTCGGTGCGGAACCACACGCATCTACTCGCCTGCATCAACCGGCGGGCATAGGACGGCGTGATCGAAGGGGAGAACGCCCTGTCCATTGCGAGCCTGGCCTGTTCGCCTTCGCGGGCGGAACAGAACTGCGCGGCGATCGTGTCGTGATCGCCGGACCGCCGCGCGACTCTCGATCAGGGCAGTTCGCCGCGCTGGAGTCGTCCGTCACCCATACCGGACCGGTGCGCACGGCGCTTCGGGCCGCTGGCGAGCCGGTCCTGTTCGGCGACCTGGTCAAGGTGATCGGTGCGGATTTCCCGGCGCCACCGCGCAGCAGGTCGACGACCTGCTGTCTGAGCTGGTCTGATCCACTGGGACGAATGCCACCGCGAAGACCGCGGCGACGGCCTGCTGATCCTCGCCCCGCCCCATATCCCCGCAAACCACGACGGGATCCACGCCTCGACCCTCGTCGCCGCTCAGGCATCACTCACGTCAACCGACAAACCTGCATCAAAAGAATTGATCACAGAATGGATGGCGCGCACCGAACCGGCACCATCGGCTTGAGGCCCCAACACTCACACCACCGCGTACCCGGCCAACCGGGCGGGCCAAGCGGCTCGATCCCTCTTGTGAGGTCGGTTCAACAACATTCGCGGCGGTCGAGCGGTCGAGCATGAGGTCGGGACTATCCCCGCGTGCGCGGGGGATTAGGAAGTTCTCACGGTCCTACGTCTACCAACTGGGGCCATCCCCGCGTGCGCGGGGCGAACGCCAGCGTGCTTTACCTTCGAACCCAGATCCAGGGGCCGTCCCCGCGTGCGCGGGGCGAACTGCCGCCGGTGCCGGATGGCCTATCCCGGGCCGGGGCCATCCCCGCGTGCGCGGGGCGAACGGGAGGAGCGCGGTGAGCGACAACTGGGGCGCGGGGCCATCCCCGCGTGCGCGGGGCGAACCGGACGCGGCCGCGGAGTACCTCCGGCAACGCGGGGCCATCCTCGCGTGCGCGGGGCGAACCGCGTTGCTGGACGGTGATGGGCTGGCTTCTGGGGACGACTTCTGCCAGCGGCATGAGGTGTCTGGATGATGGTGTGGATAGTAAGTGCGACTCCGGATTACGCTTGCCGTACCTCCGGAGCCGAACGGCTGACCGCACATCTCAACCTGGACACTCCGCATCCCCGCGCCATTCGAGCGGATCATGTACCGGCTCGATTGCCAATGCGGGGCTTCATGCCGCTTCTCGGCACAACAAACCACGAGTTGGTCCATCCTCGGCTGCTGCGAGGCGTAGGGAGCACGGTACCTGACCTGTGCCTTTGCTGCATGTAGGCCGGTGAGCGTATGAAGGTCTGTCGCGGCCAGGGCATGCTCGACCCATCCGCGCCTTCGGGGCGCCTTCGCCTCGTTATGCAAAGCCGCGTTACTCATGGGCACCGCGTGCGCTGGATGAGTGTCGAACGACCTGCCGCCGACACCGGCGTCCGAGGAACCATCCCCGCCTGCGGGGCGAACTCCGGGTTCCCGTACGCTGCCAGCGCCATCAGCGGGCCATCCCCGCCTGTGCGGGGCGAACCCAGTTGGCCCTGGGAAAGCCACGCCGGTGACCGGGCCATCCCTGTCTGTGCGGGGCGAACCGCCGCACGACTCCCCGTTTCCGGGACGGCAACGGGCCATCCCCGCCTGTGCGGGGCGAACTTGGACTGGTGGCTCGGCGACGTGCGGCACCAGGGGCCATCCCCGCCTGTGCGGGGCGAACACTTGCTGACCTGTGGTTTTAGGGCGGTTTGGGCCAGTTTTCATTTAGTCAAGGAACGAGTGGTGTCGCGCCACGCCGTACGAATGTACCTCAAGTTCGAACACTCGGTGGTTATTGTGTCTGGCCATGGTGGAGCTGTGGGGTAAAGAGCACGGTCTGGGGGTGGTTGACGGTCGCCCAGCTCGTTATCCGCTCCTGTTTCACCTGGTAGACACAGCTGCGACGGCATGGGTGCTGTGGGATTGGCACCTCGCACCGGGGGTTCGGGGGTGGATCGCCGACCGGTTGTCGCTGGGGGAGGAGGACGCTCAGCGGTTTGTGGCGTTCGTGGCCGGGGTTCATGACGTCGGTAAGGCCATCCCTTGTTTCCAGGACGGCGAGCCCTCACCGGCGGCGTCGAGCTACATCCGTCACGACACGGCGGGGTATCTGGCTGTGCCGTCGTTGCTCGACGACCTGGCGCGGTGGGATCCGGTGGTGGAGAGCGTGCCGCACGTGATCGGTGAGGTGGTAGGAGGCCACCACGGCCTCTTCCAGCCGATCGTTCGTGCTCCCCGTGAGGTGAGACAGCCCGAGCGTCACGATCCGCGGTTGGGCGGCCCGCTATGGCGAAGCCGCCGCCAGACACTGGTTGATCAACTGCGCGCGTTGCTGGACGTGCCGACGCTGCCGGACCGTTTTCCGCGGCCGGTCGCCGCGGTTGTCACGGGCCTGGTCATCGTGGCGGACTGGATCGCCTCAGAGATCGCGTGGATCAAAGAGGTCCAATGGACTGCCCCGACCGAGCTGGCCGCGCGGTGGACTCACACAGTGGCGTCGGCCCGTCGTCGTGTGTCGGGGCTCGGGTTGGCTCCTCCCCGGCTGTTGAGGTTGGCGTCGACGAGGATGCTGGTGGGGCAGCCTGCCAACCCGCTGCAGAAGTCGATCGAGGACGAGTTCCGTCCCGCGACCGCTGGGTTGATGGTGATCACGGCGTCGACGGGATATGGCAAGACCGAGGCCGCCGTCATCGCGGCCCGCGCGTTGGGTGAGGTGACCGGTCGGCCGGGGATCGCGGTGTGTCTGCCCACCCAGGCGACCACGAACGCGATGTGGCATCGGGGAGTGCGCTACGAGCAGGCCATGTCGCTGGCTGCCGGGCCGGTCACGATGATGCATTCGATGTCGGCGTTCTACCTGCCCTACCGGGACTACTGCGCTGATGACGCCGCCTTGCAGTGGTTGAACGGGGTCAAACGGCCACTGTTGGCCGGGTTGAGCGTCGTCACGATCGACCAGGTCCTTATCGCCGCGTTGGCGGTCCAACACAACATGCTCCGGTTGTGGGCGTTGACCGGCAAGGTGCTGGTCATTGACGAGGTCCATGCCTACGAGCCGTACATGCTGGCGTTGCTGGGTCGTGTGTTGTCGTGGTGTGGCTACCTCCGGGTGTCGGTGGTACTCATGTCAGCGACGCTGCCGCGGCACATCACCGGGAAGTTGACGGCGGCGTACCTGACCGGTGCGCGGCCTGAGCGACAGCCCGTGGTGCAGACCCCGGACTACCCGGGCTGGTTGTTCACCGCGGCTAGCGGCCAGCACGTGCGTCCCTCGGCTGCGGCGCTGGACGGTATGCGGTCACACGCCAGCAGGCGGGCTCGCATCGAGCACGTCCGCTACGAGCCAGGCACGCGCGTCGAGACCATCGAACAGTACGTACGCAGTGCCGCTGAGCACGGCGGGTGTATCGGGATCGTGTGTGCCACCGTCGAGAGCGCCCAGGTGACGTATCACCGGGTGCGGGCCGCGCTGGCTGGCATCGTGCCGGTCACGTTGCTGCATGCTCGCTTGCCGCATCGGGACCGAGCCGTGATCGAGGCTCGTATCGTGTCGAGTCTCGGCAAGGACGCGACAACCGAGAACGGCAAGCGTCCCATAGTCGATGTGGTCATCTCGACAGCGCTCATCGAGCAGTCGCTGGACGTGGACTTCGATCTGGTGATCACTGACCTGGCCCCGATCGCGTTGCTGATCCAGCGACTCGGACGCTGTTGGCGACATGATCGGTCCCAGCGGCCCCCGTGGTCGCGGGGAGCGACGCTCGTAGTGCTGGACCCGGTGGTGACGCCGCTGCCCGCCACGTGGTGCGCGATCTACCCCGAGTACGAACTGCTCGCGACGCGGCGCGTGCTCGCCGAACAAGGCCCCTGGCTCGAGGTTCCCGCGGACATCGACGGCATCGTGCAACGCGTGCACGACACCGCGTTGCCACCCATTGAGGGTGACGCGGCTGTGGCGTGGCGAGCGCGGCACGCGCTCACCAGCCAGCACCGCGCGCTCGCCGAATTCGCCGCCACCCCGCCTCCGCACCTGGTGGACAACCTGACGCGGCTGACCAAACCTGACGTCGAGGACATCGAGGTGTCCACGCGCCTGGGCGTCGACACCGCCCGCGTCATCCCGCAATACCGCGCCGAGGACGGAACACTGTGGTTGGACCCGCACCGCACGATCCCGTTTCCCCGCACCCGGCCGAGCCAGGACGAGATCCGAGCCCTGATCCACGCCTCGGTGCCGTGTCCGCAGCGGTGGGCGACGAACCTGGACCGCCCGGCGCGCCGCTGGAGTCATCCGTTGCTCAGAGACGCCCGAATCATGCGGGCGCCGCAGCATGGTGACCTGCGGATCGATCCGGTGCTCGGCTTGGTGAAAGGACAACCGCGTGACGACCTGTGATCTGCGCACCACCGCCGTGTTCCCGGTGACCCACCGAGAGCACGGCATCACGTCCGTCTCCCTGCGGGAGCTCTTGGTAAACGCGCATGAGTACACCGATGTGGCATGTGTCGTTCCGCCTGCGACGGTGGGGATGCTGCGCGTGCTCTACGTCATCGCCGCCCGCGTCACCGGACTGGACCGAGCGTCATCAGTGGAGGAATGGAGCGTGCGACGACGGGCCATTCTCAACGAGGGCGCGTTCCGTAAGAAGCATCTGGACGAGTATCTGGAGAAATACGCCGACCGGTGGGACCTGTTCCATCCGGTGTGGCCCTGGTTGCAGGACCCGCGCTTGGTCGAGCAGGCGGAACTGAAGCCGGCGAATGTGCTTGATCCGACCCGGCCTGGCGACAACTCACCGATCTGGTGGCGGCACACCCACCGCGACCACTCGCCACCCATACCGGTCGCCGAGGCGCTCCAATGGCTCCTCGTGCACCATTTCTACGGATCCGGGGGAACAGGCGGGACCCGGCAGGTCGGTAATGTCCACAGCCAACACATGTCCGCCGGCCCCCTGCGCTCCACATTGAGCTTCCACCCGTGGTGCGGCACCCTGTTCGAGACGCTCATCGCCGGAATCCCCAGCCCCTCCACCGTGGCCTCGCCCAGCGGTGAAGATCTGGCACCGTGGGAACTCGGCGAACGGCACGACCCGCTCGCGACACCACCCGACGCGACCTGGCCCGCTGGCGTGCTGACCGGCCGATCTCGACACGCCATCCTGTTGGTCGCCAACGACACCGCCGACCACGTGGTCGGGTGCTACCTCACGTGGGCATGGAAACAGAAACATCCACCCCACGAAGACCCATACACCATCCACAGCCGACGCAACGACGGAACCTGGGAGCCCCGCGCCGCCGACGCCACGCGCGCGTTGTGGCGCGACGTGGACGCGCTACTGGCCGATCACCCCGAACACCACCGGCCAGCCATCCTCACCGCCACCCTGTCGCTCCCGGACCGCTACCACGAGACGCTACGAGTCCGCGCCTACGGATTCGACCAAGACCGGAAAGCAACCAACAACGCCTGGTACACCGCGACGACACCGCCCCTGGTCACGACCATGAGCGAGAACGACCCCGCGAGAGCGACCGGCGCGCGACTGCTGCACACCGCGGCCGAGGAGGTCGCCACGGAAATGCGCAAGGCGCTGCGAAAAGCCTACCGCAGCCTCGGAACGGGACAGCCTGGCAGACGCGACGATGACGTGCCCTGGCTCGCGCCCGCCGACACCCACTACTGGCCCGCCGCCGAGAACCTGTTCTGGGACTGCCTGCGCCACAACAGCTTCGACGACCCGCACCGCGCCTACGTACGGATCGCGGTGGACGCCGTCGACGTCGCGACACGACACATCTCCCACCAACCCCCGGTAGCGCGGGAGGTCGCGAGGGCGGTGCAGGACCTGCGCATCTTCGCGGCCAAGAAGAACCCACGCCCACCCAAGACAAAGGATGACGACGATGGCGAATGACTTCACAACCAAGTTCGTTCAGCACATCGTAGATATCTCAAGCGTGCCGGGAGTGCGGTCGGCGTTGAAGTCCGGCCTCGGCCGCACCGTCAAGCAAGCGGACGGCATGCACAAGTACGTGGCGCCCTGGACCAGCCCGGGGCGCCCGCACCACGAGGCCGTGCTGTACACAGTCGCGGCGTTGATCGCGCACCGGCCCACGGGAGCCATCCCGGCTCAACCCATCGGCAACATCGGCGTGTCGGTGGCCCGGTGTGCCCGGATCGCCTCCGGGACACGAGAGACCACCATGCACTTGCTCGCCAAGCAACCGGCAGCACAGCTGTGCCGCGTCGTGACCAGGGTTGTCGTTCAACTGCGCGACAAGGACACCACGGTCGACTTCGCGCAACTGATCGACGACGCGAGCAGCTGGCCATCGCACCACCAGCGCATCAGCAGCCGATGGCTCCAGTCCTTCTACCGGACCATGACACCACAACCCTACGACGCCACCACGTGACCCTCTCGCATCGAAGGAGACCTGTGTACCTGGACATCCACGCCCTGCAGACGCTGCCCTATTCGAATGTCAACAGGGATGGCCTGGGCAGCCCCAAATCGTGTTTCTATGGTGGCGCGCAACGTATCCGTGTGTCCTCACAGTCGTGGAAACGTGCCGCGCGCCTCGTGGTGGAGAAGCAGATCGTAGCCCCCACGGTCCGAACACGGCAGATCGCCAACGCGGTGCGGCACCTGCTCGTCGAGCAGGGCTGGCCCGCCGACGACGCACGCCGCGCCGGCCGGGCCATGGTGCAGGCCTACGGCTTGGAACCGGCCGAGGACGACGACATCACCAGCGTGCTGCTGTGGCTGCCCAAGACTGTCGTCACCGACCTGGCCGACATCGCGACCCAACACCGCGAACAGATCACCCAGCTCGCTCTGCCCGAGCTGGACGAGAAGGGAAAACCGAAGAAACTGTCCAAAGACGAACGAACCAAGCGCGAAGCCGCCACCAAGACCGCCGTCGCCGCGTTCTCCGCGTCCGTCACGGACATTCTCAATCGACGCTCACCCACGATCTCACTGCTCGGCCGGATGCTCGCCGACACACCGGACCACACTGTCGACGGCGCGACCCAGGTGGCCCACGCGTTCACCGTCCACGAAGCCGCCCCGGACTTCGACTACTTCACCGCGGTAGACGACCTCTCCCCGAACTCAGGTGCGGGCCACCTCGCCACCGCGGAGTTCGCCACCGGTACCTTCTACCGCTACTGCACCGTGAACGTCCACCAACTCTCCGAGCAACTTGGCGACCTCGACGCAGCGCTCGGCGTGCTGGACGCGTGGATTCGCGCCTTCCTCACCGTGGTTCCGAGCGGCAAACAGAACTCCACGGCCCCCAAGACCGCGCCCGATCTGGTCCATCTCTCGGTGCGGCACGCCTCCTGCTCCCTCGCGGCGGCGTTCGAGCGCGCGATACCCACCAGCCCCGCCGGATACGCTGGCCCAGCACGCGACATCCTCGCGGACTACGCAGGGCGTATCCACCGATTCCTCAACGACCCCGGCGTGTGGTCCGGCTACGCCACCACAGGCAACGACACCCCATCCACACTCGGCGACAAGTTCGAGTCCCTCGACGACATCACCCAAGCAGCCTGCGACGCACTGCTCGACGCCGCACAGCCGGAAGCGGCATGAACGGTCTCCTGCTCCACCTCTCCGGCCCGCTGCAATCCTGGGGCACCCAGTCACCATGGAACAACCGCGACACCCACACCCACCCGACACACTCCGGACTGATCGGCCTACTCGCCGCCGCAGCCGGTGACCACCGCGGCGCACCACTCGACAAATACACGCCGATCGAATTCACCATCCGTATCGACCGGCCAGGACAACCCATCGTCGACTACCAAACCGTCGGCGGCGGCCGCCCACGAGAACACACACCACCACTGGCCGGCGGCGGCCGCCGACCCGCCGGACGAGGCACCATCGTCAGCCACCGCCACTACCTCTCCGACGCCGCCTTCACCGTCGCGATCACCGGCGCCAGCCCCACGCTCCTCGACACACTCACCGAAGCGCTGACACACCCTGTCTACACGCCCTACCTCGGACGACGATCGTGCCCACCCACCGCTCCTCTCTTCCTCGGCCGTCACCACGACCCCGTTACCGCCCTACACCAGACCGTCCCTCTCGCACGCGACAAACCCAACACCGGCGACCACGTCACCGTCGACTTCATCACCGAACACCCCGACCCCAACGCCGCCCACACGCACACGACACCCACACACCCACACATCTTCGGCCCACATAGGACCTATCGCCAACATGACACATGGCGAACCCCCCATGAGCTGCCCACAGCCCTGTGCGGCGGCCACGGCACTCACTATCTGATCGCACTCCAACAAGTGAATGAAAACTCCGATGCACCGTGACAACAACCCAGGTCAACAAGCCTCCGCCCCGCGCATGCGGGGATGCCCCGACGCGCTCCGAGGCGATCACCGCCCCCATCGGCTCCGCCCCGCGCATGCGGGGATGCCCCCGGGCACATCACCCAGCCCGGCAAATGGAAGCCCTCCGCCCCGCGCATGCGGGGATGCCCCGCAGTTCACCCCGCTGGGAGACAGTTGGATCGGCTCCGCCCCGCGCATGCGGGGATGCCCCCGGCACCGCCTGGTTCTCGGCCGCGACCCTCGACTCCGCCCCGCGCACGCGGGGATGCACCGCATCCCCCTCGCCCACGACCACCAGCATCGGCCTCCGCCCCGCGCACGCGGGGATGCACCCTGGCCGGCGGGACACCGTTGGTGTTCGGCCGGGCTCCGCCCCGCGCACGCGGGGATGCACCGTGTCCGGAACGTATCGTGGCGGGGCAGATGATCTCCGCCCCGCGCACGCGGGGATGCACCCGGCTGGGCTTGCCACAACACCCAGCCCACCAGCTCCGCCCCGCGCACGCGGGGATGCACCCCTCCGCGACGCACCCGCCGCCGGCGCCTCGTTCTCCGCCCCGCGCACGCGGGGATGCACCCGCCCTGTTGCCGATGGTCCCGACGTTCATGGGCTCCGCCCCGCACCCGCGGAGATGCACCCGCGGTGACGCCTCCGGCCGCCGAGTGGCTGATCTCGCCCCGCGCACGCGGGGATACGCCCGTCGGATTAGCAGCGGCCGGTTCGCGGCTCTCCGTTACCGCAGCAATCCAGGTGACGCGACCAGCTTCGGAAGCTCTGTCCGTATTCGTGAAGATTCTTAACCATGATCCCAAGGGGAGCTTGACATGACTGATGATCTTGTGGAAACAGCTGTTTTGACAAGACTCGTAGTGAACACTGCTTGTTCGGCCGCACGTAAGGACCTCAGTGACGTGCACCTGATGCACCAAGCGATTACAAAGATGGCTTGCCCGCCGGATTTTGGTCCAGCGTCTCGGAGTGCAGCCGGTTTGTTGTATCGCGTCGAACAAACTGCGGCTGGAGTGTCGGTGCTGGTTCAATCTCGCACGGTCATCGATCCGGCTCGTGTAACAGCCGGATACGCGCATGCTGGAACCCGAGGCCTTGATCAGCTATTGGACCGCTTTGATGAGCGGCCGTTCGTGAGGTACCGCATCGTCGCGAATGCGACTAAGCGCAGTGCGTCCCCCGGGGCTGGGCTGCGCGGAAACCTCCATCCGGTTGTAGGGGATGGGGCCCTCAGTTGGTGGGAGCGAAAAGCGGAGCAGGCTGGTCTTGTCCTCGGTACCGCAGAACTCGCTCGAACGCTAAAATTGAGGGGGCGACAAGCTAAAAATGACCGAGAGCTCGTGATTACCGCGTCAATCTTTGAAGGAACCGCACAGGTTGTTACACCGGATGCGGCTCGACATGCCGTTCTCAACGGCGTGGGGCGTGGGCGTGCGTATGGTTGTGGTCTGCTCTCCCTTGCGTTGTTGGGGTGAGTTACCGATGACCGATTGAGGCAGGTAGTTGCGAAGCGTTGCGACCTCGGCAGGCACATTGCGCAGCTGACCGGAGATGCTGGAGGTTGTGGGCATCGCGACGATGAGCGCTCGGGCTTCCGTCGGGGGCGCGGTGGTGTCCTGGCGGGGGTGGCGCAGTGCGCGCACGGTGGGGTGCAAGAGGAAGTGACTCGGTCCATGACGGTGCGACAGTCGTGATTGCCAGTTGGTTGGCCGGTGGCGGCCTGCGGCGTGGATGGCATCATGCCGAGCAGACCGCTGGGCGCCACCACTCTAGGCAACGAGGTGCCCGGTGAAGGTTCATGTCGGTTCGGGTAGATGCTGCACTGTCCCGTGCAATCGCGATCTTGTCAGGCTCTGGGCAAGCAAACATGCTATGTGGAGGCTGCAGGTGCCGCTGGTGATCGTCGGCTGGCGGCTCGCTGGACGGCACCGAACCTGTACATGTGCCGCTGGTGGACTCGAGACTGTGGAGGGATCTGACCGCTTGGGGTGACGTTTGCGAGGTGGGTCGCGGAAGAGTTCCACTGGTGAGACAGTATGTTGGGACACGCGTGTTCTAGCGGTCCATAGAGGATGGTGCTTGGTCCGTTTCACACCCTGTGGGGGTGGAGGAAATCTGGAGAACTGATGTGCGTTTAACGGTGTCGAACTGCGCTCAACGGTGGTGAACGGAACCGGTTTGTGCTGGGGTTTCTGGGTTTCTGCTGGTGATGGTCCTTTTTGGACCACACTGGCAGTGTGGGGGTCAGGGGTTCGAATCCCCTCAGCTCCACAACCCTTTCAGGCCCATTTGATCAAGGTGTTTCGCTTGGTCGAATGGGCTTTTTCGTGATCTTGTTTGTCTGTCGCATGTGGACTGTTCGATGGGTTGTGTGCATCGAACTGGAGGAAGTCTGGAGAATGGCCGTTCGGGATGGCCATATGTTCTGGAGTGATCGCTACGCAGCGTGTCACCCGGCTGGGTGATCGGTGACAGGGATTTCTGTATGGCCTGTGACCTGGGCCTTTGCTGCTGCGGTGGGGCGGGTTGCTGGTGGGCCGGTTGCTCGCGTGTGCGGCGATTCTGGCGGGCGTTGTGGTGGGTAGCTGCTGGCATGGTCGTCCGGAGGCGCGGCGCTGGGCACTGGAGAGGAGCGGACGTGACCGTGCCGCCCCGGTTGGGAGGCGGCACGTGGCCTGACCTTCCATGGCCTACGTCACAGCCAAGACTTGGATGATCGACGAGGGCATCCCTGAGATCGCGCAGGCACTGCGCCTTGGACATGTCATGCCTGGCAAGGTCCGGAAGCGGCGTACCGGGGTAATCGGCAGTCGGATGTGATCGCTGCCAGCGTGGGCCTTGCGCATGATGGCACTGGCTTCTTCGATCTCAGCTCGCTCGCCAGGGGGCAACTCGGCCAGTTTCTTGCGCATCTTGGCCGCGACGTCGAGGCCACCGACGTTGACCACTGCGTCGACCTGGTCCCTGTCTTGTCCTGGGCGATCACCACGGCACTGCACCGCGTCCCCGGCCCGCCTCCACCGGTCCGTTCGCGGCCCCTGGTGTCGTTTCGTCTTGGCGTCGGTGTGCTGGCTCACGAGCGCGAGACCGATCCACACATCCACGTCGAGCAGAAGGTGCTGGAGGCCGGACCTGCTGTCCGCAACCTGATCAACGCGTTCAACCAAGTCATACTCACCTACCTGAGCGACCCCGCCCGATACCGCAACACCGCGAACCTGAACGTACTACTGCAAAAGCTGGACAGAGTCCGAACCGCAGCGAGCGATACCCGTACGACGGCATTCCGCTGTGGACAACCCTGAACGTCGCGCTTACCGATAACCTCATCCGTGCTGGTCATGTCATGCCAGCGGTCCCCGGTCCGCATATATGGGCGCGGCGACTGCTGCAGCAGAATAATCGGCAGCGCTGCGGCTGTCGCTCGCCTGATTCGTTTCGCCGCTGCATCCGTCGCCGCAGCTCGGGTAGACGAGCAGGTGGGCTTCCATGTAGCTCAGGTGTGCTTGTTCGCCAGTTCTCTTGCCTTGGTGAGGCGTCGGGCGAGTTTCGACTGCTGTGCCCCCGGCCCGCGACGTTCCGGTGGGCAGGCCTTTTCCCATCGTTCGAGTACGGCAACCTCTTGGCTGTACTCCTTGCGCTTGCGATGCAGGATGGCGGCTCGTTCGGTGTACGCGGGTGCGGGTTCGCGGCCGCTGATCGTGGCTTCCTTCTCTGCGACCACGATCAATGCGTAAACGAGGGGCAACGCCTTGCTGGTCTCGGGTTCATCGGCCTTCGACAGTTCCTCTGCGTATCGGAGCCAGTCCCACATCGGCTTGCCGAGAAGGTGACCGGGCTGGTCGCCGAGGTCTGCGCCGCTCGCTACGTCGCGGATCACTCGGGCGAAGTCGGCGCTGTGCGCGACGATTTTGACCGATGACACTTGCTCTGCCCTCGTGCTGGCGTCGCGGATCCGGAACCAGGAGCGGGCGATGTCGCTGAAGCGCGCGATTTCCGCCTCTGAGCGCTGGAGTTCCTCAGCCTTCTTGTACGCGCGCCACCAACCACTCCCGTGCTGATCGGCGCTGGCCGAGCCCTCCGACTCCGTAGGCAGAGGGGGAATATCGAACCCGGCCGGTAGCGGGTCCGCCGGTTCGCTGGCATCAATTCCTGCGACCCAGCGGCAGTGGGCGAGCCATATGGTCTCGGCAGCATGTTGGTCGGCGAGCTTCTCTTCTACTGCGGCTTGCGCCCTTTGG
The DNA here is from genome assembly GCF_001302585.1 of Kibdelosporangium phytohabitans. Classification (GTDB taxonomy): domain Bacteria; phylum Actinomycetota; class Actinomycetes; order Mycobacteriales; family Pseudonocardiaceae; genus Kibdelosporangium; species Kibdelosporangium phytohabitans. The sequence goes on from NZ_CP012752.1 coordinate 1,863,915, forward strand.
ATGTCCGCGGTCGAGACGAGGCGCGTGATGGACTCCAGAGAATCCACTCCGCACTCCTCGACGTAGGAGTTCACGCCGACGGCGCCCACGATGACGGTGGATGGGCCGTCGTGCCCTTCGACCATGGCCCATTGGCCGACAGTAAGGGGCGAAGGAAGCGCCCAGCGGTAGGCATACGCGTGCTCGGGATCGAAGTTTCTGAGCGGTTGTGGGTTCGTCAGCTCTCGGAACGCGCATAGGACCACGGTGCCAGGTTCAGGACGTCGCGTCTGGCGCGACTTTCGCGAGAAGAGGCCCACTGCTCGAGTCTGCCAGACGACCTGCTGCCGTCGCAGATCTTGTGATCCGGGCGCCCTGGATGCCGCTATGGGATGGCGTCCGTCTCGGTTGTCTCGCGGAATCTCCGGATATAAGTTCCCAGCGTTGCCCATCGGATGCCCAGCACGGTGCGCCACTGTCCGTGATCCTGACGAATTCGAGGGGCAAGTTCATGAGTCGTTTCTCGCTGCTTCGCTCGTGCTCGGCGATCAGCGCGTCGAGACGGGTGAAGGCCTCGCGTGCCCGAACGCGGATCCGGTGGCGTCCGTTGGGGCGCTTGTGATCTCGGCCCGGGACCCGGAACCGTGGACGTGGAGCCTTTGCCGCGACGCGGGGAGCGTGCGAGATGCGTCGATTGCTTGTTGTGCTGGGCCGGATTATGACCATCACCCTGGTGGTGACGACACTGACGGTGCCGGCCGCCGCGCAGCCGCCGACCACGGATGCCTACGGTCACATCGTTTCGACCCGGCCTTCGTCCTGGGTAAACGCGGCGACCAGAAAAGACTACCCAGTCGGGGACGAGACCTCCTCCGTCGCGTACCCCGTTCCCATCCAGTTCTACGGCAAGAGCTACGATCGGATCAACGTCCACGTCGACGGCTGGGCCTCGCTGGATGGCCGGGGCGACCCCGGGGCACGACTATCCCCGACCCGCGGGCACCGAACGGTGCGATCTACGCTTTCTGGGACGCTCTGGTCATCGACGACCAGGCGGGTGTCTGGACCCACCTCGACGGGGGCGAGCCGAACCGCCGTTACACCGTGGAATGGCGCGACGTCACCATCAAGTCCGCGCGGGCAGCCGGATCAGCGCGCAGATCGTGTTCGGTGAAAACGACGTATTCCTGATCCAGTACCGGGAGATCAACCGGTCGGTTCCGGCCGAGGCGGGCGCGTCGGCCGTGGTCGGTATCGAGAACCCGGGCGGCACTGCGGGAATCCCGTACTCGCTCCGCCGGCCCCAGCTGTCCGACGAGGTCGCCGTCCAGCTGCGGCTGCCGGGCACCGCCATCGCCCGCGGCGTCGTCAGGGACGCCAACACCGGCGAGGGCTTGTACCGCGCCTCGGTCTCGACCCGCGGTCGTGGTCGATGCGTGGGGTCGAAGGGGCCGAGGTTGTTCGTGTCCGACTGGTCCCTGTCACCCGCGGTCGCCACGCTGCTGCTCGCCGATCTCGGGCTGAGCGTGCCGCAACCTTTCGAGCCCAGCGTCCCGTACACGACGGTGTCCGGGCGCGAGCGGCTGCAGGGCGAGCACGGCGGTCGACGTGGACCGGCGGCAGATCGTGGTGGCGTTCGGGGAGGCGCCCGTCGCGGTCATGGCGCTGGGTCTGGTGGACGGCAAACCGCTGACCGCGCGTGCGTGCTGGGCGCGGCGGCCGTGCTCGTTACGCAGGACGACCGGGGCTGGCGGTTCGCGCGGTGCAAGGCCACCGCGTTGTTCTGGGGGCTGGCGGCGATGACCCCGGACACCCCGGCGGCGGGCGGCGTCCCGGTCACGTCGCCCGCGACGGTGGCCCCGACGACGTGGCCGACGACGATGACGGCAACCCGTTGGCCCAGCGTCCGCTGCGGGGCACGCGTGTCATGAACCTGGCGTAGCGGACCTCCCACGTCCGGGCCGCCCGACGTGGCCCAAAAGCGGCCCGAGTCCGGTGGACCGCGCCCGCTCGGGCTCGAAGCACCACGTCCTGACCGAGGGCGCAGGCATCCCGCTGTCGTGTCGCTGACTGGCGGCAACGCCACGACGTGACCGAACTCGAACCGCTGCTCGACGCGATCCCACCGGTGCGGGGGGCGGCGTGGCCGGCCACGCCAGCGGCCCGAGGAGCTCTACGGTGATCGCGCCTACGACCACGACAAGTGCCGGTCAGCACGGTCGGACCGGACAGCGTGGTCTGCAGCAGCCCGTGCGACGCCTCGGCCGAGCCGGAGATCGCGACGCCGAAGATGCCGGCCTGGGTGAAGTTCCAGGCGAAGTGCAAGCCGATCGGCAGCCACAGCGAACGGGTCGCGACATAGGCGGCGGTCGTCAGCCCCCACCCGTCAAGGCGATCGACAGCACACCCCACAGCGTCGCGTTGGCGCTGATCGAGTGCGTCAGACCGAAGATCAGCGACGACACGATCAGCGCGACCACCGTCCCGGTGCGTTCCTCCATGATCCGGAACAGCACACCGCGCAACAGCACCTCTTCGGTGACCGCGACGCTAGCCACCAGCCCGGCAGTGCCGAGGCAGCCCCAGATCGAGCCCCACGCCATGTCCTGCCAGCCACCGAACATCCCGATCAGCAGGATCAACAGGACGAACAGCCCGAACCCCAGCAACGCCCCACGCCACAGCTGCGACCACACCCGCACCGTGCCGAGTTCCGGGACATCTACCCGCTGCTCCACAACCTCCGACAGCTTGCGATAACCGGCCACAACAGCGATGACCGAGCCAATCCCCAACGGCAGAGCGAGCAGTACGACGGGTGACACCAGCTGCATGAGGACAGCGTTCGCCAGAATCACAACGGTGAACACGACCAGCAACACGTTGGAACCGATACCTGCGTCCTCTCTGCGGCGATCTCCTTGTATGACACAGACATTAGGAGGCCAGACCAGCCATCGAATCCCACTGGGAAAAACAACCTGTGTACCTCTCAAGGGGGACAACCGGGTGCCGCGGGCAACCAGCTCAACAGAACCGCAGGGACAACGCCACACCGTCGGAGCACGGCCTCGGGCTGTAGGAGGTCCTCGGCAAGCGAGCGGCTTTCGTCGGCGCGGAGTACGGCGGGCACTACGTCTACGGAGAGGGCTCCACATGTGTGGACGAGGCGACGGTGAAGTTTCTGACCACCGGCCAGCTGCCGGACAAGAAGATCCACTGCACCGATGTCGCGGCAGTCCTCAGAGACATTGAACCCGGCACATGCACGCGCGGGTCAGTCACGACTCAGACGAGGCCAAAGCCCTCATGCGACTCGTTCCAGGCTGAATCCGGTCAGCCTGAATGACAGGCGGAGACAGGGCGAGTTGGGCACCTACACCTGCCGCAGCGCGTCGGGCGCGGCAGCTGCTGGGCCGGAGTGGCGCGGTTGTCGCGCAGTGCCATGCCGATCACCGTGTAGCGATCGCGGTCCAGGTCCGGCCGCGATCGGCGGATGGAGATGATCAGCCGGGAGCAGGCGGATGAGCCGGTACGACCGCTTGGCGGCTGGTTGGACCGGATCGTCCTGCCTAGGCTGGTTGTCTTCTGCCAGGCGAAGAAACGGATGTGGTCATGCGCAAGCGTTTCGCGGTCCTTTTCGCTGTATTGTCGGTGATGGCTCCAGTTGTCCTGTCCGCGGCTCCGGCCAATGCCGATGGGTGGTGGCTGCAGTACTCTGACCGCAGCGCCAGATTGTGCATGGACGTACCCGGTGGCTCAACGGCCGAGTTCGTCTTCCTCAAGCAGGCCACGTGCAAGACTCCGGTCGGCAGCGGATCGTACAACCAGCTGTTCCAGCTCCAGTTGCTCGGCAACGGCAACTACTGGGTGATTCCGAGGAACAGCAATAAGTGCGTCCAAGTCTGGAACGAGTCCACCGCCGACGGTGCGGGCATTCAGCAATTGGCGTGTTACAGCAGCCTCAGCCAGCAATGGAACACCCCGGTCGTCAGCGAGAACCCGAACGGCTCCGTCAACCTCATGTTCCGCAACGTGCTCAGCGGCAAGTGCATCACTGCCAACGGCAATGGCACCACCCTGACCCAGCAGTCCTGCGACAGGTCGAACCTCCGCCAAGTATGGCGTCAGCACCTCCGCGACGCCGGTGGCGGTAGCAACTGAGACCGTGTTCTGGAACACGGCTTGAGTCAGCGCCGTGGGCCGACGATGGTGAGCCACCAGATGTTGGCAAGGTCGACGGGTTGTGCGGGCTCGCAACGGTTGGCTCGGTGAAGTAGGACCCAGCCGGCTGGTGCTGGCCCGTTTCACCTGTTGGGTGGAGGAAATCTGGAGAACTGATGTGCGTTGTAGGTCGTCGAATCGGACTCAACGGTGGTGTGCGGAACCAGTTTGTGCTGCCGTTTCTCGGTTTCTGCCCGCTATAGTCCTTTTTGGATTTGTCCGACTACTCGCGTATGCGGTGATTCTGAGCGGCGTTGGGGCGGTTACGTTCTGGCGTGGTCGTTCGGGGTGGCGGCGGCCCTCGCTGACGCTGGGGAACGAGCGGAAGTAGCCGTGCCGCCCGTTGGGGGCGGCACGTGGTTGATCGGGGGTCAGGCGGCTGTGCGCCATGTGGTGTCGAGTTCGGTGGGACGTAGGGCGTTGAGGGCTTCGTCCCAGCGGGTGGTCAGTGCGGCCATGTGGCGTTGTTCGACTTCGGCGGCGTCGGACAGGATGAGTGACAGCAGTTTCATGGTGTCGGACGCGGTGACGGGTGCGAGGCCGTTGTGGCGGAGTGTTTTGGCCCAGGCGCGGGCTTTGCTGTTGGTGATGTGGGTGAGGGGGGTGTCTTCCCAGCGGGGCAGGATGTGGTTCTTGAGTTTGCTGCGGTAGTTCTCTTCGGTGCGTTCCCCGACGTCCAGGGCGTCAAGCCAGTCTTGGTCGACGTATGTGCCGAGGGTGGTTCGTCCTGCGGCGGGGTCGATCCAGATCTCGCTGCGTTGTTGGGCTTCGATGTCGTCGGCGGCTTGGTCGGCGGCTTTCTTGGTGGAGAAGCCGGGGATGGATGCGATGCCGTTGTCGGTTTCGTAGCGCACCCGCCAGGTATGTTTCCCGCTCTTCTCGACCCAGGCCGTGATCGTTCCTCTCTTGGTGATGTGGGGGTCACGGGTGTGACGGGTGTATGGACGCTCCGTTCGTCGAAGACGGCAAGTGATTCCTGCCGAAAACTCCTGTGCGGCAAGAGAATTGCCCGATGTCGGCGAGTGTTAACGGTGTTGCCGTCTGACGGTGGTAGGCCGATCTTGGTGGCCAGCGTCGGCGATCTGTCGCAGATCGGCGGTGGAGAACCGGAGATGTCTGCCGACAAAGGTGCAGGGGATCATTCGCTGGCCAGCTTTACGGCGCAGCCAGGACTCTTTCACTGTGAGGATTTCGGCGGCCTCGCCAGGTGTGTGCAACTGTGGCAGATCGTCGGGTGCGTTGTCGCGATGGCCGGGTGGGTACGCGGAATTCTTGCGACGTCGAGGTCGGCTGACGTCGTTGCTGTCAGGGCTGTCATTGTCACCCTGGTAGGTGGTGGTTCGGCGACGAGCACGCATGGCTTGTCCTTACGGGTGAGGCGTCACGTGGTCGTTGGGAAGGTGACCGGTCGGAACGCTGTTGTGGGCGTGCTGGCCTCATGCGGCCGGACGTTGGGCGCAGTGCTTGCGTGGCGTGCGGGGCTGGCGCCCCTGCGTGAAGGTGCTCTCGTTGGCGTGCGTGCGCGGTGTGGGGTCGTCGTCAGTGTGGTGTGAGGGGCGACGATTGCGGCGCGGGCCGGTCGGGAATCGCTGAGCGCGCGAGGACTCCTTCGATGTCGGCTTCGATGGGGAGCCCTCCTGCCGGAGTTCATCGTCCACTTCCTGTTGCAGCGCGGTGATGACCTTGATCGTCAACACGTCCGGATAGTGGTTCGCGGCCATCACGCGGCCCCGCTCGCCGTGCGGTGTCCGCGAGTGGTAATCCAGCGGTGTTCGGCCGTTGGTTATCGTGTCGGGTGAATCGATGGGTGGGTGGTGTTCATGGGCGATCGGCGAAAGGCCTTCCTCGCGCGGCGTCAGCAGATGGGCCATACTCAGGAAAGTTTCGCGATAGCCCTCGGCGTCGACCACACGACAGTCAGTCGATGGGAACGGGCTGTACTGGTCGACAACTCGGTTGCCGGTTCTGGCCTGGGCTTTTACGCGGCTGGCCGGTACTCGTTGAGCAATCCGCCGAGACGCTGTCGGCGTCGGATCGTGTCGATTCGGGCCGGGAACGGGATCGTGTTCGGTTCGTCGTTGGGAGCACGCAGAAGCATCCCGTCGCCTTGGTGGCTGCGCCCGGCGTTCTGATGGGCGACGTAGATGTCGAGCACGTGGTGTAGGTGGCGTTGTCCGGTGATGAGGATCCGGTCGGTGCACTCTCGGCGGAAGGAGCCGATCCAGCGTTCGGCGAAGGCGTTCATCCGCGGGGCTTGCGGTGCGGTGAGCACGATCTCGACGCCAATGGAGGCGAAGACCGCGTCGAAGGCGGCACCGAACTTCGCGTCGCGGTCGCGAATCAGGTGTCTGAATCGGTGCCCGGCTTCCTCCAGATCACCGGCGAGACCGCGGGCCACCTGAGTCACCCAGTCCGTGGTTGGATGCTAGGTGATGCCGAGCGGGTGAACTCTGCGTGTCGTGATCTCGATGACGAACGCGACGTACAACCGCTTCAGCGTCACGGTGTCGATGTGGAAGAAGTCGATCGCAAGTAGGCTGTCGGCTTGGGCGCGCAGGAAGGTGCACCAGGTGTCGTCGCGGCGTGTCGATGGCGGGACCTTGTTGGTGCGCAGGATTTTGCGGATGGTCGAGGCGGCAATCCGATGGCCGAGGCGTCGCAGCTCACCTTGGATGCGAACCACGCCCCAGGTCCGGTTCTCCCGCGCCAGGCGCACGATCAAGGTGACCAGTTCGTCGCCGATCGGCGGACGGCCCGGCGGTTTCGGTTGCCGCCGTGTGAAAGGGACTCACTCAAGGCCTGCTTGGCGGTCCGCGACTGCATCTCGTTCTTCGTGCGGTGCTGCCAAGCCCGGGTACTACACACTGTGCAGTAGTCTGCGCTGCGTGGTACTCTCCGCTGAGGAGGAGTTGGATGGAAGTCAGTCAACTGCTCAAAGGGGTGCTCGACCTCGCCGTGCTCGCAGTGCTGCATGAGCAGGACGGCTACGGCTACGACGTCGTACGCCGGTTGCGCGGTGCTGGGCTGGACGAGATCGGCGACGCCTCGGTGTACGGCACGCTACGCCGGCTTTTCAACGCCGGCCTGCTTACGTCGTACCTCGTCCCAAGCGAGGAGGGCCCGCATCGCAAGTACTACAGCCTCAACGAGGCAGGTAGGCAGCGGATGGCCGAGTCGGCGCAAACCTGGCGTGTGTTCGCGCAAACCATGAACAGTCTGGTGGAGACGGTATGAATTCGAAAACCGGCAGTGCGGAGGACTACCTGGCCGAGGTCCGCAAGCAGTTGGCCGACCTTCCGCCCGAGGAGGTCACCGACATCCTGGCGGACATCACCCCCCAGATCCTCGAAGCGGCGACCGATTCCGATCGTCCGCTCACCGAGCGGCTGGGCATGCCTCGCCGGTACGCCGAGGAGTTGCGGGCGGCGGCGGGCTTGCCGGCACGTCCTTCGTCCGGTACGGGAACGGCACGCTTCGCGTTGTGGAGCCTCACGGTGGGGAGCGTCGCGGCGGTAGGTGCCGGCTTCCTCAACATGTGGGTGATGAGAGTGAGCCCCCGCACCTTCGGGGGCGCCGTTCGACTTCCCCTGATCCTCGCCCTGCTTCTGCTGTTGGCGGGCGCGTTGACCGCGATCCGGCTCGGTCCGTCGATCCGCTCGGTCATGGCGTTGCCCGAAGTTCGACGCGTCTGCGCCGTCGTCAGCCGCATCCCGGTCGGGGTGCGCGCCTATATCCACTCTGTACAGCCCGGCTGGTGGTTGGCGCGCGGCGTACTGATCGCCGCCCCGGCTCTCCTCGCTCACCAGCCCAGCATCCTCTGGGTAGTGGCGCTGTTCACCCTGGCGGGTGTTGGCGTGTGGACAGGTCCGCGCGGACGGACCGACCGGCGCTGGCTGTGGATCAGCGTCCCGACCACCGGATTCGCTCTCGGCACCCTGTTGCTGATGGTGGATGTCTTCTGGGTGAACCCGGTCATGATGACGGGAGACGGCACGTTCCACTTCGTGGACAGGTTGCTGCTGACCGCTTGAGCGCATCGCCCGATGCCGTTTCGCGGCAGAATTCGCCGCGCGAGAGCAGCGAGACTGCCCTTTGGGCCCCTGTACATGTTCCGGGCGTGGTCATACGTTCAGCCGGACGGCGACCGAAGTGATCGCAGGGATGACCACGTACTGAGCGGTTACATCCTGGTCTGGATGAGTTGGCGGGGTAAGGGGCCAGAGCGGTGGCCGAAGAGTTGATCCGCGGCCCAGTCGCAACGGCTTCACTCGCGCGTTCAAGCGGCAGTACGGACCGACGCCCCACGACTTCAGCAGGGAGCTCGCCGCCAGTTCCGCCCGTTTCGACCTGACACCGCGCGCCACCTTGGCACGTCAGACCGATGAGCTCACGGGCATGATGCGGGGCGACGGGTCCTTCGCCACCGCGTCCGCCCCGGTACGCCAACGACATGCACGTCCTGAGCCGGATCTACCGCGGCAGCGGATACCTGGACATCGGCGAAAGCCGCTGCGAACGACACCGCGGCGTCGCGACCTGGATCCCGGCGGGCTTGAAGCACATCACCGGTCTGCGCGAGAACTCCATCTCACTGCCCCTCGGCAGCCGACCACCGCTGACCTCCAACTGGCCGAGCCGCTACAGGTGCAGTTCTCACCCGCGTGGGACGACTACCTGATGCACTGCTCCATCAGCGCCCGATCCCGCGAATCGGCCATGTTCGACGTTCCCGCCGAGGTCCACCGAGTCTTCCGCGACGAGACCGGCATGACCTTCGCGCTGGCGCTACGCCGCCCGCATGCGCATCGCCCGCGATCTGCTTGCCGGTGGCGCCAGGCCCAGCGCCGTCGCCCGCCGCGTCGGCTACGCCCACCTGCCGGCCTTCAGCACCGCCTTCACCCGCTTCCACGGGTTCTCACCACGCGAGTTCCAGGAACGCGAGGGAGCTCCCCCTGAGGCGCGGACACAGCTCCACTCGTCTCAGGCGGGGGCGCCTGCTCCGCGTCGTATCGACGGTGACAACGCGCGGCAGGAGATCAGATGCAGGCCGCCGCTCGTGCGGCGGCGCACGAGGACGAAGCCGCCGCGGCACGAGCGTGCCTGGCCATGCCGTGGAAACTCGGTGGCGGAAGCGTTTCGTGGCTCGTTAGGCCTTCGCGAGCCGGTATTCGTACGGAGAAGAGCCAGGCGATGCCGAGCAGTTGGTGCCTTGGCGCGAAGAGGTGTACGTGTAGCCGGACGGGATCGTGCACGCCCACACGCCGGTCAGGTTGTAGTTCACCGCGTCCAGCAAGAAGTACTCGTACCGGAACGCGCAATTGGTGTTGATCCGCACCGACGACCAGGTGTAGCCGGACGGGACCGAACACGCCCACGTGCGATGGGAGTTGACGTGCACGTCCCCGGCGGCGGCCGGTGCCGCGATGGCGGTCGCGGCGACTATGGTCGTGGCCACTGTCGTGCCGATGTTCCGGAGCAATGGTTTGATCACTATCTCTCCCCTGCTGGACGAGCGAAGTGACAAGTCAGTGCCTGCAGGCCTTTCCAGGTAACCAGAGCGTCCGGAAACGTCGTACCGCCGAGAGGTCGCGAGCCGTTTGCCGACGCCGCAAGGCAACGCGGGCCAACGCCGCATACGACATCGGCATCATCCGGCCATCACGCCGGCAGATGAGCTGCGAGGGGTCAGCGACGATGCCCAGGGGGTGGTCAGGAGGTTGTGGCGGGTGCTGGGTGTTTGCGGAGGGGTGCGCCTGCGTCGTGGAGGTGGCGAAGAACCTGGGCGTAGGAATTGAGCAGGGTGGCTTTGCTGTAGGGGATGGTGTTTCGCGCACAGAAGGTTTCCACGATGGGCTGGGCGCGGCGGAGGTTGGGGCGGGGCATGTGGGGGAACAGGTGGTGCTCGATCTGGTAGTTCAGACCGCCGAGCAAGCCGTCGACCCAACGGCCGCCGGAGATGTTGCGTGATGTCAGTACCTGTTTGCGCAGGTGGTCGAGCTCCTGTTCCTTCGTCAGGATGGGCATGCCCTTGTGGTTGGGGGCGAAGGAACAACCGAGGTAGACGCCCATCAGACCCTGGTTCACGACGATGAACAGGATCGCCTGCGGCGGCGAGAGCACCAGGAACAGCGCCGTCAGATACCCGGCGAGGGGAACGGTCAGCAGTGCCGCTTCCAGAACGGGCTTCTTGATCTCACGGCGAACCACTGCCTGGATGCTGGCGATGCGCAACATCGCCGCTTCGAGCAGCAGCAGTGGGAAGAACAGGAACGCCTGGTACTTGGTGATCCACCGGTAGATCCCGTGTTTCGTGCGGGACTGCTCACGGCTGAAGGCCAGCGCGGGCAGGTCTATGTCGGGATCGTGGTCCTCGTGGTTGGGGTTGGCGTGGTGCAGGTTGTGTTTGCCGACCCACCACTGGTAGCTGATTCCGGTGACCCCGCCGTGCAGGTAGCCGACGAAGTCGTTGCGCTTGCGTGAGCGGAAGATCTGCTTGTGCCCCGCGTCGTGGCCGATGAAGGCGAACTGGGTGAACACCAGCGCGAGGAACGCCGCGTTCAGCAGCTGCCACCACGAGTCGCCGAGCAGTGCGAACGCCACGCCGCCGACGGCGAGCAGGATGACGTTGATCGCCATCCGCGCGAAGTAGTACCCGTACCGGCGGTCCAGCAGCCCGGCCTGCTTGATCTGCCGGGACAGCCGGGCGAAGTCGCTTCCTCGTGGCGGATCAGCCACGTCCGGCAGCGGTTTGTCCAATGTGGTCATAGGGTGCTGCTCTCCTGGCTAGTGGGATTCCTGGTGTGCGCGGTGCGCGATCGGCCGGTCGAAGGGATCGCGGAACAGGTTCGCACGCAGGGTGCGGTGGTCCGCGCCGACCGGATCGCACGGCTCGTGCGACTCGTACGTGTAGGGATGGCTGAACAGGCCCTGCGTGCGAGCAGGGCCCGTTGTGATCGTGGTGGTGATGACTGTCCTTCCAAGACTGGTGCGCCCTGTCGCAGCGCCACCGTCGCGACTGTCACAGGAGACGGTGGCGAAGAAACTGCGAGCCGGCAAAGACCTGATCGCGAGAACCGCGACCACTGAGTGGCCAGCTGGGCTATACCCGTACAACTGTACCGTCTGCGGTTTTGTTCCCGTGCTCGCAGTCGCGAGAGCGGGGTCACAGGCGACCTGCGTACCATCTGGTTGGCGTGTCCACGCACCTCGATCACTGGCGCTGCCGCCCGTCAGCCGGCGGGCGGGACGGCCGAGAGCATGACCAGTTCGGCGCGGTCCCACGCGCGGTGCAGGCCGAGTGCGGTGACCATCGATGCGGTGAAGTCCTCGTCCACCTTCTTGCCGAGGACCACGCCGGGGGCGGCGAGACTGATTCCGGCGTCTTCCAGGATGTCCTGTCCGGTGCCCCAGGCCGCGATGGCCTTGCAGTGCCGGAACGCCTCCTGCAACAGCAGAACCAGCTTGATGTCGTTGGTCGGTGCCGTGCCACCGGCGACCACCACCGCGTCGAACTCGATCGAGCGGGCGGTCAGCAGTGTCCGCTCCACGATCTGCTTGGTGCGGCCTCGACCCAGGACACCGCCGACGGGTGCGATGACGTGCACGGCCGCACCGAGTTCCGTCGCGACTCCGCGAAGGATGGCTACTCCAGCGAGGTCCGCGTTGGCGTCGGCGATCACACCGATCTTGCGACCGGCGATGGGACCGGGTTCGGTGACGACCTGGGACAGTGCGGGCGAGGTCGTGACGTCGTTCGCCGGTTCACCGGCCGGTGCGGGCAGGCCCAGCCCGGCGGCGACCTGTTCGCACAGGTCGGTGTCCACCTTGGACAGGACGATGAGTTCGCGTTCCTTGATGGCCTGTTCGTAGCATTTGCCCAGTTCGAACGTGAACGCCTCGATGATGTGGACCTGCTCGATCGGGGTGAGGCTGCGGTAGAACATGGTGGCCTGGGAGAAGTGGTCGTCGAACGAGGCCGGGTTCGCGCGTACCGCGGGGCCTTCGATCGCCCTGGGCACCTGCACGTAGCCGCCTTGTCCGGCGGATGCCGGGCGGGGCAGGTCGCCGTCGATGCTGTTGGGACGGTAGGGCGCCAGTCCTGGGTGGACCGCGTGCTGGTGCATGCCGTCACGGAACATGTCGTTGACGGGGCACCGCGGCCGGTTGATCGGCAACTGGGCGAAGTTCGGCCCGCCCAGCCTGGTCAGCTGGGTGTCGAGATAGGAGAACAGCCGCGCCTGCATCAGCGGGTCGTTGGTGACCTCGATACCGGGGACCAGGTGGCCGGTGTGGAACGCGACCTGTTCGGTCTCGGCGAAGTAGTTGGTCGGGTTGCGGTTCAGGGTCAGCTTGCCGACCAGCTGGACCGGCGCCAGCTCCTCCGGGACGATCTTGGTGGGGTCGAGCAGGTCGATCCCGTGGAAGCTGTCGGTTCCGTCGTCGGGCATGACCTGGATGCCCAGCTCGTACTCGGGGAAGATCCCGGCGTCGATGCTGTCGGCGAGGTCGCGGCGGTGGAAGTCCGGGTCGACGCCGGCGGCGATCTGCGCCTCCTCCCAGACCAGGGAGTGGATTCCGGCGACCGGTTTCCAGTGGAATTTCACCAGTGCGGTCTCGCCGGAGTCGTTGACCAGGCGGAAGGTGTGGACGCCGAAGCCTTCCATCGTCCGGTATGAGCGGGGGATGCCGCGGTCGCTCATGTTCCACATCACGTGGTGGGTGGCCTCGGTGTGCAGTGAGACGAAGTCCCAGAACGTGTCGTGTGCGGACTGGGCCTGCGGGATCTCCCGGTCGGGGTGCGGTTTGCCCGCGTGGATGATGTCGGGGAACTTGATCCCGTCCTGGATGAAGAACACCGGGATGTTGTTGCCGACCAGGTCGAACGTGCCTTCGTCGGTGTAGAACTTCACCGCGAAGCCGCGGGTGTCGCGGACGGTGTCAGCCGAACCGCGCGAACCCAGGACCGTGGAGAACCGGACGAAAACCTGGGTTTGCTGCCCCTTCTTCGTCAGGAACTGAGCCTTTGTCACCTTTTTGGCGGTGCCGTAGGACTCGAACACGCCGTGCGCGGCGGCGCCGCGGGCGTGGACCACCCTTTCCGGGATGCGCTCGTGGTCGAAGTGTGTGATCTTCTCCCGCAGGTGGAAGTCCTCGAGCAGGGTCGGCCCGCGCTCCCCGGCCTTCAGCGAGTGGTCGGTGTCCGGCAGGCGCACGCCCTGGGCCGTGGTGAGGAATTCGCCTTCCTGCCGCAGTGCGCCGTCAGACGCCACCCCGCGGTCGGAATCGGCGTTCGGAGTTGAGCCGTTTCCGGCGATCTTGCGACGCGATGACATGAACGATCCTTTGTGGATGGCCGGTGAAGTGGATCGGGCGGGACCCTGTTCAGCCGACGGTGCCGGGGCGGTCGATGTCGCCGCGCCACTCGCCGGTCGCGGCGCCGTCACGGGACTCGATGAACTCCTTGAACCGCTTCATGTCGCCCTTGACCCGGCGGTCGAGGATGCCGAGCTTGTCGGCGACCTTCTCGACGAAGCCCTCCGGGTCGATGTCCATCTGGGCCGTCACCCTCGTCGTGGTGTCGCTGAGCCGGTGGAACGTGATGACTCCGGCGTGCTGCGGCCCGTCGTCGGACCGCCAGGCGATCCGCTCGTCGGGGTGCTGTTCGGTGATCGTGGCGTCGAACTCCCGGTGCACCCCCGCCGAGCTGACTTTCCAGTGGGTGTGGGTCGCGTCCACCTGCTCGATGGCGTCGACACCCTCCATGAAGTGCGGGAAGGACTCGAACTGCGTCCACTGGTTGTATGCGGTCGTCACGTCGACTTCGACATCGATCGACTCGGTGATGGTGCCCATGAGGTGGTTCTCCTGAATCGTGGTTCCGGCAGCTGCTCAGCAGCCACTGTGGATTGACAAGCGAAAAAGGGAGCCGTCAGCCGCTTCGGGCCGGTACCGGCTCCGCGCCACGCGAATTTGACGGCGATCGGTGCGGCAACGCGGTCACATCGCGACCTCCCGGCTACGACAGCACAGACACGGCACCGGGGTCTTGGGTGACTGAATTGGGATACACGTGATCGGGCGTGCTCAAACCTGCGAGGCCGCCCGACTGCACGACGCCTCGCCGGGGACTGCTGTCACGGGCGAGGACCGGTTTTCGGAGATCCGCTGCTCGGCGCGATGCCGTTGTCGGCGAGGATGTCCTCGACGGTGGACACAGTGTCCGAACGGGACGCCGCCCGGAGCATCGCGCGGGCCGCGCCGCTCGGCGTGGCAGGCGGGATCACCAGCAGCCGGATTCGTTCCAGGTTCAGGCCGGTGACCACCACGGTGTGCGCGGGCGTCGCGCGGGAGCCCACCAGGTTCACCGCCCAGTTCTCCACGATCAGCGTGCTCTCCGCGGGACCCCAGTCGTCGAGGTGGTAGGCCATGTGGCGGGCTGGTCCGCCCCAGGAGCTCAAAGCCATGATCAGCGCGGGGAATTCCGAAGCCGGGTCGGCCGACCTCGGCCACCACGCGCCGTCGACGTGGCCGAGCGCCGCGGCACGCGATCTGACCTGCAACCTCAGTTCGCGGGGCGGGCTCAGTGGCGCTGCGGGTCCGCTGTTGAGGTCGTAGCTCATCGCAGTTGTCCCGTCTCAGCCGAAGATCAGTCCATGGCAGCCCGCCGGGGGCTGGAGCGGGGTGATACGTGCTTCGCAGGACCCATGCTACGCCCACGACGGCGGAATCTGGTGTTCGGAGAGTGGATCCGCTGCTCACAGCGTTACGGGGCGCGAGGCGGGACACCTGCTGCGACACTGCGACCATGCGCATCGTGATGCTGCTGGACGCGTGGGACGACGCACCGACCGGAGCGGTGATCTCCACCAGACGCTTCACCGAGCGGCTGCGCGACCGGGGGCACACGGTGACCGTGGTCTCCACAGGAACGCAGGGGCCCGACAAGATCGCCTTGCCCGAACTGCGTGTTCCGTTCGCCCAACCGATCATCACCAAGATGCGTACGCCGCTGGCGTGGCCCGACCGCCGCTCGCTGGCCAGGGCGCTCGCCGACGCCGACGTTGTGCACGTGCACACCCCGTTCCTGCTGGCGATGCGCGGGATCACCATGGCGAAGGCGGCCGGTGTGCCGACAGTGGCCACGTTCCACGTTCGAGCCGAGCACGTGCTGCGCAACATCGGCGTTCGCGGTCAGGCCACAGCGGATCTGCTCAGCCGTTTCCTTCTTCGTACCGTCTACGGCCGTTGTGACCACGTGATCTGTCCGAGTGGGTTCGGCGAGAACGAGTTGCGCCGACACGGCCTGCGCACGCCTGCCACAGTGGTGTCGAACGGGATTCCCGAGGAATACCGGCCTCAGCCGCGGCCCGCGAACGACCGGTTCGTGATCCTGTCAGTCGGTCGGCTGGCCCCCGAGAAGCGACACGACGTGCTGATCGAAGCGGTCCGGCGGTCGCGCCACGAACAGCGCATCCAGCTCGTGGTCCTCGGCGACGGGCCACTGCGGGACCGGTTGCGTGAACAGGCCCGCGGCCTGACCAACCCCGTGCATTTCGACTGCCTGCCGCCGGGCGAACTGATTTCGCACTACAACGCGGCCGACCTCTACGTGCACACCGCGGAGATCGAGGTCGAATGCATGAGCGTGCTGGAGGCGATGGCCTGCGGGCTGCCCTGCCTGATCGCCGAGTCGGCGACGGACGGCACCGCGCGGCTGGCCCGATCGGAGCGGTTCCGGTTCCCGGCCGGGGCACCGCACGAGCTGGCCGCCCGGATCGACTACTGGATCGACCACCCCGAACAAGTGCGGGCCGCCCGCGCCGACCACGCCGAGGCCGCTCGCCGCTACCCCGTCGACGCCTCAGTCGACCGCCTGCTCACGGTGTACCAACACCTGGCCACTCGGCAGCACGTGCCGGGCCGTTAGGCGAGAGGGCATCGCGCGGCCTTTCTCACGGCCAAGGCGAGTACGACCAGCAGCGCCAGCTCCGCGCCCAATGCCACACGCTCGATCAGCCCCTTGGGCAGCCACGGCACGAGCTGGGCCGCACCGAACATCGCCGCACAGGCCAGGACCGCGGCGGCGAATCGGCGGATCCACACGGCGAAGCCCGTCCAGCGCGGGTCGGGGTGCAGTGCACGGGCCAGCAACCAGCCCGCCACGGGCAGGCAGGTGAACAACATCGCGCCGCCGAGCCGGTGGAGCTGCCCGGACAGCGTCTGGTCGGTGGCGAGCTGATCGCCGGGGAACACCGCGCAGAGCAGCAGCCCGGCGTACCAGAGCCCGAAAAGCGCGCTCGTGGCGAGGCTGCGAGGCATCCTGGCACCGTGCATCCCCGCTCGCAGTACGAGCCCGGCGAGGCCCAGGAGCAGCACAGCCGAGACGAACAGCGGGCCGCCCGCGCTGTGGAACGCGTAATCGCTCACCGGGTCGGTCACCGGGTCCACCTGCCCGCCCAGCACAGCGGTCAGGTAGCCGGTCACCAGCAGCGCGAAGCCAAGCAGCGTCAACGCCAGCCAGGCGAGCATCCCCGCCGTGGCGCCGCGGCCGGCGGATCGGCGACCAGTCATCACAGGCCCATTGTGGGCGCTGACGGCGAGAGATCTCAGCCGATCCGTGCGATTTCACCGATACAGGCCACTCGGCGCGGGGGTCTCACCGGTCCAGGTCGCGCTGACCATCCTGAGTGGACGCTCTGGGACGACTGCCGTTGCTGGCCAGGATGTCCGCCGCGCTGGCGGTCGAGTCGAGTGCCGACGAAGCCCGCAGCACAGCGCGGGCCATCCCGCCCGGGGTGTCCGGTGGCACCACCAGGAGGCTGACTCGCCGGGCGTCCGCACCGATCACCACGACCGTGTCGTGGTCCATCGAGTGGAAGCCCTCGAACCGCACCGCCCGGCCGTCGATGGTCACCTTGCGTTCGATGCCGGACCAGGTGCCGAGGTGGTAGGAGACCCGGCTGACTGGCCCGACCCACGTGCCGAGCGCGGCGAGGAGCGCGGGGAACTCTTCCCCCGGATCCTTCGAGCGCGGCCACCACCCGCCGTCGACGTGACCACCGGCCGCACCTTCCGGTTTCATCTCCAGCCGCGGCGCGGTGCGGCTGTCCTGCCGAGTGGTACGCGGGGGATTGCGCTGGCCCGAGGTCATCTCGGCGCTCCTGCCTCCGGTCCGGCGTGCCGGCCGGGGATAGTGTGGTGCACCCGAGGCGGCATTCGCGAAACCGCGACTGCTCCGATCGCCTCCGGTGAGCTCATCATACGCCACGCGGACCGCCCCTTATGTCCAACTTGGACATATGTCGTCGCGCGATTGCCCTCCGGCCATCGGAAATCAGGCCGTCCGGCTCATCTTCGTGGCGATCTGCGCGGCCAGCTCGCGGACGCACCTGTGCGCGGCGTTCCGGCGCGCGATCTGGTGCAGCGGACGCAAGCGGTCGCGTACGCGCGACGAAGCCAGGTTCTCCGTGCAGGACAGGGCTTTCAGACCGGCCTGTACACCCGCGGCGCGATCGCCTGCCAACAGGTGGCTCGTGGCGAGAGCGATGTGACAGAAAGTCCGGCTGCGAGCCATGTCGTCGCTGTATCCGCCGATCGCCTCGGTCAGTGCCGGGATCGCGATGTGCGCGTGCCGCGCGCCGTTGTTGCGAGCCAGTTCGGTGTGCACGACCCCGGTCATCGCCTGGAGTTCGTTCTGGTTGAAGAACCTTTCCCAGCCGGGTACGGCCGCCGGGTCGGCTCGGGCGAGGAACTCCTCGCCGTCCCGCAGCAGCCTGAGCGCCGCGGCGTGGTTGCCCATGCAGGCGTGTGCCCATGCTTGGTTGACCGTCAGGATGGCGGCTTCCCGTTCGCCGTTCTCGCCGGTCGTGGTGCGCCTGCCGAGCTGGAAGTGGTGCAGGGCCGCGGCGGGATCCCTGTGGTGCAAGCAGATCCGTCCCAGCCGGTAGAAGATGTTCGCGGTCAGGCCGTCGTGCCGAGCGTGCGCCGCCAGCGCCAAGGCCTGGGTGAGGTACACGCGAGCCCGGCTGGGCCGGCCGATGTCGAAGCACACCCACCCAGCCAGGTTGTACAGGTCGGAAACGGCGACGTACACGTGCTCCCGCGTGACTTCCGTGCTGGCAGCGGTGAGCATCGGCTGCACACGGTCCATCAGCTTGAGCAGTTCGCTGACGCACGAGCCGCCACCGGAGCGGTAGTCCACCGCTCGTAAAGCACGTGTCTGTCGTCGCAGCCGTTCGACATCGGACCTGCCGACCCGGTGGGCGGCCCACTCCGCGGCTGACGAATCTGACGTGACCATCACGGCTCCTGACGCACCGAATCAGCTGGTCGGGCGCCGCCGAGGGCCAGAGCGGGGGCGGGGCGGGGTGCACTCGACCCGCCGTACCACCACGGATGGTACAGCATCGAGCCGCCCGTCAGTGGGTCGAATGGCGGCATGTCAGGGGAAAGCGGCCGGGCGGTCAATCGAGTTGGTGGGGGAGGCCTCGATTCTCGGTGCGCACGAGGTGGGCGAAGCACTTGGGGCAGATCAACTCTCCGCATTCGCCGCGCGTGGCGACCATCGTCGACTCACGTGGCCTGTCACACACCACGCATCGGTACACGGCGACGATCACGAGGCTGTGCAACGCGAATCCGCGCCAACTGGGGAACGAGGAGAGGATCGGCAAGTCAGCCAGGGTGATGGGGGTCTGCTCACCGACGGTCGACATGCGCTGCTCCCTGATCGTCTTGCCAGGACACCACCAGGGACTGGGGCAGCATCAGCGACTTCGTTGGACCAACAGTAGAGGTGACGTGCCGCTCACGCACCCTCAGTGACCCGAATGGCGGCTTCGGGCGATTGCGGCGGCAACTTTGTCTACAGTGGACAGTTCGGTGGTCAGCGGACTTTCTCGGGAATGTGGTTGAGAACGTCGAGGATGCGCTCCGCGAGGTCGAACGAGGTCTTCTCGTCGAGCTTCGAGTGTTCGCGCAGGGTGTCCTTGATCAGGGTGACGCGCTCGTCGTAGCGGGAAACGTACTTGGCGGTAGTGGTCATCGGATCTCCTCGCGGTGGTGGGTCAGGCTGGTGGTCGGCCCTCGTCGGACGGTGTGGGCGGCGAAGCCAGGACGGCGTCGGGCTGGAGCCGTCCGGTCACGAGCTGGTTGGCGATGTCGCTCAACCGGATGTTGTTGTTGCGGCTGTAAGTCCGCAGCGCGTGGAAGGCTTCGTCGATGTCGAGGTTGGCGGCGTAGCTGATGATGCCTTTGGCCTGTTCGATGGCGACCCGGTTGTTCAACGCGGTCTGCAACTGCTCGGTGAGCACTTCGCCGCGGTGGATGGCGCGTTCCTGCAGGATTCCGATCGTCGCGGTGTCGGCCAACGCGCGTGCGACTCGCACATGCTCTGGTGGCAGTGGATTCGGGCGCAGGCCGAACAGGTTCAACGCGCCGATGGTGTCCCGCCTCAGCCGCAACGGGATGGCGTGCACGGATGCGATACCGGCGCGGAGGGCCTCGGGCGTGAACTGCGGCCACCGGTCGCCTGTCGTTCGCAGATCTGCGATCAGCACCGGTTCACCGCTGTTGACGCAGTCGAGGCAGGGACCTTCGCCCTGCTGGATCTGGATGAGTTCCAGCTGCCGGGTCCGCTCGTTCGACCACGCGAGCAGCCGCAGCCCACCGCGCTGGTTGACCAGCATGAGGCCCGCCGCGTCGGCGTCGAGCAGATCGACGCAGTGGTCCACGAGTTGGTGCATCAGGTCGATCACGTCGTAGTCGTCGACGAGGGTGTCGGCCATCTCGACGAAGGCGCGCAGGAGCCTTGCCTCACGTTGTGCGCTCGACGGTGACGTGGTCATCTGCGTGCTCCGGTTTCTGTCATCTCAACCTCGAGGGTAGTGCGCTGGTGCGGTCATGGCTCGTCAACCAATTCCCTGGGGGACAGGCGGCGGGCCATGATGGCGCGTGCGACTTCGTCGACGAGTTGGTCGCGGGCGAACGCGTAGGCCCGGAGTCTGGCCAACGCCTCCTCGGCGGGAATGCCGAACGCCGCGATCAGCACGCCGGTCGCCTGGTGCACTTGCTCGTGGTCGAGTCGCGTGGTGGGCCACGACTCCGCGGCGATCGGCCCGGACTGCGCGTCGAGCAGCAACAGCGTCGCGATGTCCACCACCTCGAGCGCGGCGGCGAGTTCGCTGGGGGACAGCCATCCGGGCTTCGTGCGGTAGAAATCGACCACGCCGATCCTGATCGCGCCCCGTTGCATCGGGAACGCGAAGATCGCGCCGATCCGCAGCCGCGCCAGCTCCTTGGCGAACACCGGCCACTCCCGCGTGGTGAAGTTCACCAGATCCGGTACCAGCACGGGCCTGCGGGTCTCGAAGGACTGGAAACACGGGCCTTCGCCAAGACTGAACTGCAGGGACTCGATCCGGCTGCTCACCGCGTCGCTGGCGTACAACGTGCTGCGCAGCCGCGGTCCGAGCGAGATCGAGATCGAGGCACCGTCGACGGGAAGCAGGTCGGTGCTGGCTTCGCACACTCGTTTCAGCGCGTCGAGCCCGTCGTGGTGGTCCCGCATCACGGCGAACAACGCGGCGCGCACTCTCTCGACCGATTCGTTGATGCCCTCGGGGTCGTTCATCCGGTCCGGCCCCGAGCTGCCACGGAGAACTGCACAGCTCACCTCCGCCGCGTCTCCAGCGTCATCTCCGGACGCAGCGGGGTCATGGCCCACGTCAAGAAGAACTTCGTGACCTGCGCATCCTACTCCAGCCGCCGTCGGGCCGCGCGGCGGTGCCGGATTGCGGGATTCCCGGTCCAGCTGGACGGTTGCAGGGCAGGACAACGTCCGCGTTGTGTGCGGTGGGCGCCCGGAATAGTATCGGCACACCAGTCAGCTTCGCCGCTGCGAGAGCTGGACCTGGGCGCCCGGCCCCCGCGCTCTCGCTCAGGTGCTCGTGGCCACCCCGCCGGGGAGTGCCACATGCGTGAATCCGAGATCGCTGTCAGAACCGCGGGCGGCGAGTACGCGTGGATCGTACGGGTAACGGGCAGTGTCGACCTGGCGAGCGCGGGCGCGATCGAGCCCGTGATCCGCAGAGCCGGGCGAAGGCCGGAGCGGGTGCTCGTGATCGACTTGTCCGCCGTGGACTTCTTCGGCGCGGTGGGGGTGACGCTGATGGTGACTGCCGCCTGCCGGGCGCACCTGACCGGAACCGTCCTGCGGTTGGTTGCCACGAAACGGATTGTGCTGCAACCCATGGAGGCCGCGGGGGTGCTCGGGGCCTTCGCGATCCACGACAGCGCGGACACCGCGCTGCGCACCCGTCCCGCTGGGACAGGGCGCGCGGACCGCGACCGCGGCTGGGATCCAGTCGACGTGCCTGCCTGGGTCGGCGCGCAGGCAGTTGCCATCGCGTCGCAGCGGGATCCCGCAGACCGAACCGGATCGGTTCCCGTGACGCCGTTCACCGGTATCACCGGGGCGTATCAGAGCTGCGTGGCAATCGTTCTGCGTGCCGTGAGATTCGGTTGGCTCAGCAGAGCCGAATCCGCTCTGCTGCTGGACCGCATCCGTGTGCTGAGCGGGGAACTGGCCGCCCGGCACTGACGACGCGCCCGGACCACATCGACACGGGAGGTGGGCCGAGGGAATCCGTTGTGGACGTTCGCGTGGTTACTCCGGCTCGGCCGGCCTGGGGTGCCTGAGCACGCGGTTGTTGCGCGGTTCGGTGCGCGTCTTGGTGTCGTCGATCTGGCGGATGAGGCTGCCGCGAACCTCGTTGAGCGCCACCGCGAGGTCCGGCGCCGCCGACGTCGACACCAGGTGCAGCCTGTTGGAGCGGCGGATCCAGCATTCCAGGGTCACCCGCTGGTCCGAGCCGTCGCGATCCTTGAGGCTGATCTCCAGATCGACGTGCCCGTACGGGAAGGAACGCAGTCTGGGGGCGAGCGCCGCGAGGCGGCGGATGATCCAGTCGCGCTCGGAGGAGTGGAATCCGGTGACGAGGCGGAGTCGTTGGACGATGTCGGTCGCTTCCTCCGGTGTGCCGGTCATGGTGTGCCTTCCTTGGTCGCTCGCCGGATGACCTGCCGGAGGGATCTCGAAAATGTCCGCAATGGACTTGAGGTGACCGGCGATTCCGTTGTCATCCCGGACATTCGGATTCGGCTGGCGGGATTCGTGGAGCGCCCACGGCGGCGTCTGCCCGATGTCGGGGCTCGGTGTCACGAGTATACGCCGGATGACAGGGGGATCGGGCCGTGCGAGTTTCTTTCCGGTCAGCCGATCAGCGCGGATGTGGAGTACAGTCAGCACGGTCGAGACATTTCGGCGCCGGTGTTGGATCCGGTGCTCTCAAGATCGGAGCGGCCGGATCCCCGGCCCTGACAGGAGTCGCCGCTCGTCGCCGGCTCGAAGAGTCACAGTGCCCCGGACTGCTGCCATGGTGATTGAGCAGCCTCGGCTGTTGGAATGCCGATGGCGCTCATGCGGGGCGCTGCGAGCCTTCCGGCGTGGCCGCACCCCTGTCTGTCGGTTGAGCCTGTGTGTAACCGGTGATCCCCGGAGCGGGCGGGCTCAACCAGGGCGCCGTCCGGCACTGCCCTATGAGGACTCGTGATGAATTCCGGGAGAAGGACGATGGCGCGGACCATGCGCAGACCGACGTTGGACTGGACGCGGACAGCGGCCGAACGGGCGCGTGACGTCAACGGTGGCGTGCGTGGACGGACTCACCGGGCCGGTAACGCTTCGCTCGGGCGCCACCCGCAACGCCACTGGATCACGACTCTGGGCATCTTCACTGCGGGAGTCGTGATCGGTGCGGCAGCCGCCGTGTCCAGCCTCCGCCGCACTTTCGCGACACCTGTGCTGGCCGTCGTCGGGAGTGAGGACGAGGCAACGGATTCGGCTGTGCCGAGCGAGACGCCCGTGGCGGACCGATCCCGGTGACCCGGCTCCCGTGACACCTGCCGCACCGGGGGTTCACTTCAGTTTGCGGCTGAGGCGTTCGGCGTTGGGCCAGCGGACGTTCGAGGCCCAGCCGAACTTCTCCAGTGCCCAGATCACGCGGGCCGACACGTCAATCTGTCCTTTTTGGACACCGTGGCGGGCGCAGGTGGGGTCGGCGTGGTGGGAGTTGTGCCACGACTCGCCCATGGAGGCGATCGCCAGCGGCCAGAAGTTGGCTGACTTGTCGCGGGCCTCGAACGGGCGCTCGCCGATCATGTGGCAGATCGAGTTGACCGACCAGGTCACGTGGTGCAACACCGCGACCCGTACCAGGCTGGCCCAGAAGAACGCGGTCAACGCGCCCCAGAGCGACATGGTGATCAGGCCGCCGAGCACCGCGGGCGCGACCAAGGTGAGCACGGTCAGCCAGGCAAACAGCCGGTCCACTCGCCGGATGTCCGCGTCGGCCAGCAGATCCGGGGCGAACCGCTTGGCGTTGGTCTGCTCACGGTCGAACATCCACCCCATGTGGGCGTGCCAGAAACCCTTCGCCAGCGCGGCCGCCGAGGTGCCGTAGAGCCACGGCGAATGCGGATCGCCCTCCTTGTCGGCGTACGCGTGGTGGCGGCGGTGATCCGCGACCCAGCCGATCACCGGTCCCTGCATGGCCATGCTGCCGATCGCGGCAAGCGTGATCCGCAGCCCTCGGCGTGCCTTGAACGCGCCGTGCGTGAAGTACCTGTGGAATCCGACGGTGACGCCGAGACAGGTGAGCGTGTAGAAGAACACCGCCAAGCCGACATCGACCCACCCCAGTCCCCATCCCCACGCGAACGGCACTGCTGCGGCCAACGCCAGCAACGGCACCACCGCGAACAACTTCACCAGCAACATCTGAAGCGGGGACTTCTCACCCGCGAGCATCGGCTCGGCACCACGAGAATCCGAAACCGGCCGATCCACTATCGCAGTCAACTGCCACCTCCCGGCGCTACATCACAGACCTGCCACCGGGGGCTTGGGCGACCCCTATGGGATAGACGGCACCGTGCCTGCCCAAACCTGCGAGCAGCGCGGCCGGGCGACGAGCCGATTGAGTGTCGTGATCGTGGAGCGGGTGCGAGGATGTGCCGGTGGACGTGCGTGTCAAGAACAACGTGGTCGTCACCGGCGACCCGGCCGGACCTGTGGTCGTGCTGGCGCACGGCTTCGGCTGTGACCAGAATCTCTGGCGGCTGGTCGCCCCGGTGCTCGCCCGAAACCACCGGGTCGTGTTGTTCGACCACGTCGGCGCCGGCCGCTCCGACTTGTCGGCCTGGGATCCCGGCCGCTACGCGGGCCTGCGGGGCTACGCCGAGGACGTGCTGGACCTTCTCGCCGACCTGGACCTGCGCGACGTGGTGTTCGTGGGGCACTCGGTCAGCGCGATGATCGGTGTGCTGGCCGCCAACCGCAGTCCCGAACGCTTCGCCAAGCTGGTGCTGCTGACGCCGTCGCCCCACTATCTCGACGACGGTGACTACCGGGGCGGGTTCTCCGCGGCCGACATCGACGAGTTGCTGGAGTCGCTGGAAGCCAACTACCTGGGCTGGTCGGCGGCGATGGCGCCGGTGGTCATGGGCAACCCCGACCGGCCCGAGCTCGGCCGGGAACTGGCCGACAGCTTCTGCCGCACCGATCCGGCGATCGCCGCGGTGTTCGCGCGCGCCACGTTCCTGTCCGACAACCGCGCCGACCTGGCCGAGGTGACCCTGCCGACCTTGGTTGTCGAGTGCGCTCACGACGCGATCGCGCCCCGTGAGGTCGGTGCCTACGTGCACGCCCACATCCGCGGCAGTCAGCTCGTCACGCTGGACGCCACTGGCCACTGTCCCCAGCTCAGCGCCCCCGAAGCCACTGCCGAGGCGATCATGTCCTTCGCCGGTGGCGTGCGGTGACGGCGGCGCGGACCAAGGCTCCGGCGTGAGCGCGGGCGGTCCGGCCGGGGACGAGCCACCCGCCGGTCATGGCCTGGTGGACGACGACGCCGAGGAACTGTACGACCACGCCCCCTGCGGTCAGGTGTCCACGACGCCGGACGGCCGGATCGTGAAGATCAACACCACCCTGCTGGACTGGCTGGGTCATGCGCGCGCCGACCTGGTCGGCCGGCGGCGGGTCAGCGACCTGCTCAGCGTGGGCGGCAGGCTGTACTACGAGACCCACTTCGCCCCTTTGCTGCAGATGCACGGCGAAGTCAACGGCATCGCGCTGGAACTGGTCACCAGCAGCGGGGCCCGGCTGCCGGTCCTGCTGACCGCCCGGGTCAAGACCGGCCGGGACGGTCAGCCCTTGCTGCTGCGCATGACGTTCTTCGACGCACAGGAACGGCGGGCCTACGAACGGGAACTGCTGGACGCCCGGCGCGAGGCCGAGGGCGAGCGCGACCGCGCCCGGCAACTGGCGACCACGTTGCAGCGCACCCTGCTCCCGCCGAAACTCGCGGTCCCACCGGGAACCGAGGTCGCCGCCTGCTACCACCACGCCAGCGCCGACGACGTCGGTGGTGATTTCTACGACTTGTTCCCACTGGCCGATGACCGGTGGGGACTGTTTCTGGGAGACGTGTGCGGCAAAGGCGCGGGTGCGGCTGCCGTGACGTCCTTGACCCGCTACACCCTGCGCGCGGCCGCGGTGTACGACAACGACCCGGCCGCCGTGCTGCGCAATCTGAACTCCGTGCTTCGCCACGAACTGACCGGTGACGACCCGCGTTTCAGCACCGTGCTGTTCGGGCTCCTCACCCCATCGGAGGGCGGCTACCACGTGCGGCTGGCCAGCGGTGGGCATCCACCCGCGCTGCTGGTGAACGCCGACGGAACCGTCGAGTATTTGCACACACCCGGCGGACAGCTGCTCGGCATCCTGCCCGACGCCCGTTTCGTGACCACCACGGCACGGCTGGGGCCAGGTGACACACTGTTGCTCTACTCCGACGGGTTGACCGAGGCCCGCACCGGCGAAGCGAATACCCGCTACGAGGAACAAGCGCTGCACGCCTTCGCCACCGACCTGGCGCCGACCGACGCACCTGGTTTGATCGCCGCGATTTCCGGGTTGCTGAACACGTTCAACGCTGGTCTGGAGGACGACGCTGCCGCGCTGGCCGTCAGCGTGACCGGGGCACGGTCGATCCACTAGGGACTGATCCGTGTCGTGGTCGGGAGCGACATGGCTGAACGGCGCCGCTCAGGTCCGCCCGGCCGGCAGTGACCACCGGAGAACCACCGTTGTGCCGCTTGTGGTGTGGATCAGCCGGAATTCGTCGCTGAGTTGTTCCATCATCGCCAGCCCTCTGCCGCGGAATCCCGGGTCGGCCGCGGGCGGCTGCCAGTGGCCGCGGTCGGAAACGATGAGCCGGGCGGCCGTGCCCATGGGGGTAAGGGCCGCGAAGAGGATCACCATGCCGTCAGCGCCGCGGTAGGCGTGTTCGACGGCATTGCTGAGGGCCTCGTCACCGGCCAGCGTGATGTCCTGGACCATCAGCTCCGGCAAGCCGATCGCACGGGTCCAGCTGGTGATTCGGCGACGGGCGATGGCGGCCTGATCTGGTGCGGCACGCAACTGGGTGTAGATGTGCGGCTGGGTGAGATCGGAAGCGGCGACAGCGTCCGCGGCGAACGACGGCAGCCCGTCACGCCATGCGGTCAGCCGCGCGCCGGGGCCGTCGAGCATCGGCGTGTGTCCCTCTTCCTCCGCAACGGGAATCGAGGAACGGCTTCCTCGTGCCCGCCTGTCATGGGTGTCCCGCGCACAGTCAGCGGGAAGGCGGAAGGTGCCGCAACAACCAGGACAGTTCGTCGGCGTCGATGATCCCGGCGTCAGCGGCGCGGATCCACACCGTCGCGGCACGTCGTGCGAACTCGGCGCTGGGCGTCAACGGTCCCGACGACACAACGGTGTCCATACCCGCTCCCGAAGCCAGATCGTCTCGATGTCGGCCACCGGGGTCCGGGGTGAGCTGGGGCTGTGACCGCCTCCGACAGCACGATTCTAAACCCGGTCGCAAGAGCGCAGAGTGACATCGCACACGAATGCGCGGGACTGGCTGCCGTCGTGGTCCACGAGCGGGCGGTACACGTGTGTGCTGTGCGTGGTTAGCGTGACGAGCGCGGGGCACCCCACAGGCAAGACATTCCCGGCCTGGGTGTCGAACGCGAGGAACGGTCCAGGAGCGTGATCGCTGACATGCCTGAGCACGTCGACGATCCCAGGAGCGTTTCCTGGGTCCTGCCCCTGGACGCCCATCCGGCACTGACTGATGTCCGGCTGTGGGTCCGGCAACGGCTCGGCGCCGTGGTCACCGCGGACAAACTGGACGACATCGTGCTGGTGGTGATCGAACTCGTCACCAACGCCGACCTGCACACGCCGAGCCCGGGGAGGCTCGCCGTCAGCTGTGGGCACGGCACGGTGCAGATCGAGGTGACCGATGGGGATCCCAGCCTGCCGGTGCTCAAACCACCGTCGATGACGCGGTCCGGTGGGCGGGGTATCGCTCTCGTCGCCGCGTTGTCCGCGCGGTGGGGCGTGCGGCGACGCGGGCAGGGCAAAGCGGTGTGGTCATTGGTCGAATTCGACAGTCCGGGTCGCTGACCTCATGTCCACCCCGGGTTTGTTGCCCATTGGCACGGGTGGGCCTAGAGTTGGCGGGGTAATCAGCCCGTTGCTGCGGGAGCTGACCCTGAGCGCCTGGCCCCCGCGCTCACGCTCAGGTACTCGTGGTCTTCCCGTATCGGGAGTGCCACATGGTCCATCACCTGGCTCGGACTCGTGAGACAGGTCAGACTGTGGCTGTCATCAGCGAGACATGTGGTGAGGACACCTCGGTCCTGCGTGTCGTCGGTGATGTCACCATCGAATCCGTGCCCATCGTCGACCTGCGCGTTCGTCGTGTCTGCCGGTCGGATCCGGGGGCGCTGCTGGTGGACCTCACCGGGGTGTCGTTCTTCGGCGCCGCCGGGTTGACTCTGCTTCTGGACATTCACCGGCGAACCCAGCTGGCGGACACGACGCTGTTGCTGGTCGCGCCGTCGCACATCGTGCGCCTGCTCCGGATCACCGGTCTCGAGCCGGTGTTCCAGATCCACGACACGGTGCGCCACGCTGTCGCGGCGGACGATGGGCGTTGCGTGGCCGACCCGGCGCTGGACCACCTCAAGGCGTCGCCGCCCGCCGGCACGGCCGTTCGCCGTCGTTCGATCCGGCTGGTACCGGACTGATGCCGAGTGTCCACATTGTCTCGAAAGGACATCGGGCGAGGCCGTCGCCTCGCACCGTCGACGAGGCCACCGCTGGAGCGGTGGTTGCCGGCCTGCGGTCCGGTCGGCGGTGGCGAGGACATGGACCTATGGTTGGCCACTTACGGGGGCGGAGGGCGGAGAGCGGATGGGGCAGAACCGGCGTCAGCGGTTGCTTGACTTGCTGGCCGCCGACCGTGCCACCAAACCCGCGTCGATGGTCGAGCTGGCGTGTGAGCGGTGCGTGCGCGAGACGACGGTCTCCGGAGCGGGAGCCACCGTGTTGAGCCACCTGCCCACAGGAGGCGGGCAGCCCAGTCGCGGCCTGGTGTACGCCACCAACACCGTCAGCGCCGGGTTGGAGGATCTGCAGTTGACGGTGGGAGAAGGTCCGTGCCTGGACGCGTTCGCGTCGGGTGGGCCGGTCCTGGTCGCCGATCTGGCGGCGGAGCGGACGCGGTGGCCCGCGTTCGCCCCCGCGGCGTGCGAGCTGGGCGCAGCCGCGGTGTTCTCCTTCCCGTTGCAGATCGGTGTCGCACGGCTGGGGTCGTTGGACCTGTACCGGGACGTGCCCGGCCCGCTCACCCGGCTGGAGTTGACCGACGCGTTGATCCTGAGCGACGTGGCCACCCACGGCGTCGTGGCGGACCTCGACGGTCACGACGCCGAGGACGTGAGCTGGCTGGCCGACCCGCACGTGCAGATACACCAGGCCGCGGGCATGGTTCAGGTGCAGTTGGGCGTGAACACGGAGTCGGCGTTGCTGCGCATGCGTGGTCACGCCTTCACCCGCGACATGACGCTGGCCGAAGTTGCCCGGCAGGTGGTGGCGCGGTCACTGCGTTTCACCAACGACACGGACGGGCAATAATGCTGGAAGAGGGAAGGTCGTCTTGATGAGCAATGCCCGGGACCAGCGACTGGCGAGCACGTTCGTGACACTGGCCGACACCCTGGTCGCCGACTTCGACGTGCTGGACTTCCTCGGCGTGCTGACCGAGCGGACGGTCGAACTGCTCGAAGTCGACGCCGCGGGCGTGATCCTGTCCGACCAACGCGGCGGCTGGCGCCCGGCAGCGGGTTCATCCGAGGACGCCGAACTGGTCGAAGTGTTCGCCGCGCAGACGCAACAGGGACCGTGTGTCGACTGCGTGCACACCGGCGAGGTGGTCGCCAGCGCCGACCTGGTGGCCGACACCGGCCGCTGGCCGCAGTTCGCGCCCGCCGCGGCGCAGGCCGGGTTCCGGGCCGCGTGCGCGGTGCCGATGCGGCTGCGCGACGACGTGATCGGCGCCCTGACCCTGCTCAACACCCAAGCGACCGCCATCGACGACGACAGCATCGCGCTGGGGCAGGCCCTGGCCGACGTGGCCACCATCGGGATCCTCCAGCAGCGCGCGGTGCAGCACGAGCAGATCGTGTCCGAACAGCTCCAGGCCACGCTGCATCATCGGACCGTCATCGAACAGGCCAAGGGAGTCCTGGCCGAATCCGGCGGCATGGACATGCACCTGGCCTACCTGACGTTGCGTGCCTACGCCCGAGCTCACCACCGACGCTTGTCCGATGTCGCCAGGGACGTCGCCACCACCACTCTGGATGCCGGTGAGCTGCTCGGCGATCCCGCGTCCACGCCTCGGTCCTAGCCACCGGTCTCCTGGAGGGGACATTCGCCCATGCCGAACACATCTGACACCGCCATAGGGCAAGCAGTCCGGCAACAACGGGTGTCACGGACGTTCGTGGCACTGGCCGACACGCTCGTGACGGACTTCGACATCGCCGACGCCCTGCACATGCTCGTCGAACGGGTCGTCGAGTTGCTCTCGGTGTCCGCGGCCGGGGTGATCCTGGTGGCTCCTGACGGCTCGTTGGAAGTCATGGCCAGCTCGACCCAACGCGCGGAGCTGCTGGAACTGTTCGCGGTGCAAACCGAGGACGGGCCTTGTGTGGACTGCGTCCGCACCGGCTCACCGGTGAACTGCGCCGACATCCCGGACAAGGGGCAGCAGTGGCCCCGGTTCGCCGCGGCGGCCCAGGAGTGTGGTTTCCGCGCCGTCCACGCGGTTCCGATGCGGCTGCGCCACCAGGTCATCGGTGTGCTGACCCTGCTGAACACCGAGACCGGTGTGCTGCACGACGAGGATCTGCAGCTGGGGCAGGCGCTTGCCGACATCGCCACCATCGCGATCCTGCAGCACCGCGCCATCGAGCACAGCGAACGCGTCACCGGGCAGTTGCAGAGCGCTCTGGACACCAGGATCGTGATCGAACAAGCGAAGGGGATCCTCGCCGAGCGCGGCGCGGTGACCCCGGATGAGGCATTCGGCCGGCTGCGCGCCCACGCTCGCGCCCATCAGCAGCGCATGACGGACCTGTCCCGCGCGGTGATCGCCGGAACAGCGGACCTGCGTGAGCTATCGGCGCAGGCTCCTGCGCCGCACCGCACCGACCGCCGCGGTGCCGAGGAACAGCACGATGCCGATGATTCCTAGCCACACCAGTCCCTTGAGCGCGAAGCCGACGATCGACACGACCAGCCAGATCACGAGCAGGACGATGAGAAGAACGAGCATGTGTGCCTCCGTTGACTGATGGCCTCTGTCGAAACAGGGCGTTCCGAAAAGACACAGTGGACAGAAAAGAGCACGGCGCCGGGGATTGACCGTCACGCGAGCCTCAACGCAGGGGTGCCCACGAAGTACGCGGCCAAACGTGCGGCGAATCGCGAGCACCCGGCGCCCTGACCGTCCATAACAGACCTTTGGTCACTTTTCGGCGGTATGCGCGTTCTTCTCTTGTGCCGCTGAGGTGCTGTCTCCCATTCGGGCCCGGTGCCGGTGCCTGGCAGGTCCTCGAAGTCCGCGAACTCGTCGAGACGGTCCTGGCCGACCTCGGGCAGCCCGGCGTCCGCCGGTGCCGCGACCGCGGTGACAACGGTCCGGTGTGGCCCAGCGTCGCCGCGAAGATCCCGGCCAGCAGCCGCTCACGCTCCGCGTTGCCTCGTCCGCCGTTGTCCCCGTGGTCATCGGCGCTCCTTTCGCTCACGCCAACAGTGTCAGTGGCAGCTGATCCACCGCTGACACGAACCTGATCACCGGCGTCAGCGACGTGCAGGCCGATTGTCAGGGCGGCATGGCAGAGTTCGTCCTGTGAGCGAGACCGGGAAACCGGGCACGCGCGCGTGGAAGGCGGGGTCGCGCGCGTGCTGCCGTCGGGCGACGCCGAGCGCGGGGCGCTGGCCGAGATCTCACCGGCGGAGACCAGGTTCCTGCACGACGAGATCTTCGTCGGCGAGTCCTGCCTGCAAGGCGGCGTTGTGCTGCGTGAGGGTGCGGTCGTGTTCGACATCGGTGCCAACATCGGCATGTTCTCCATGTTCGTCGGCGCGCGTTGTCCGTCGGCGACGGTCTACGCCTTCGAGCCGGTGCCCGAGATGTCCGCCCGGCTGCGGACCAATGTGGAGGCTCGGGGGTACGCCGCGCGGCTGTTCGACGCCGGGCTTTCCGAACGAGACGAGCAGGTCCGGTTAAACTTCTACCCGGAGATCTCGATCATGTCGTGTCGCGCCGACTACGTGGCGTTCGACAACGAGCGGCACCTGATCCAGACCTGCGCCGACCACGAGCGTGCCTCCGGGCCGCGGGGCCCAGCTGGCCACGGTCGAAGTGCTCGTCAAGAAGGACTTCGAGTACGACGGCAGGCTGTGCACGCTGCGACGGACGTCATCGGTCATCGCCGAGACCGGTGTCCGGCGGATCGACCTGCTCAAGATCGACCTCCAGCGCGCGGAGCTGGATGTGTTGCGTGGCATCGACCCCGTGCGCTGGCCGCTGATCCGGCAGGTCGCGATGGGGGTGCACGGCGAGGCCGGTCTGCCGATGGCCGGTCGCGTCGACACGGTCCGCGCCCTGCTGTCAGGCCAGGGGTTCGACGTTCAGGTCACCGAGCCGAAGATGCTGGCGGGCAACGGTCGGTTCATGGTGCAGGCGGTCCGGCCGGGCTACAGCGACGATCCTCGTCCGGTCGTCGCCGCCCACGGCAACGCCGAACCGCTCGACGCGGCGGCGATCACCGGGCTGGCCGAGCGCCTGCCCGCCGGGTCCGTGCCCGACGTGGAGATCATGTCTAATTTGGACTGAACGGTCAGCGCCGTAGTCGCGCATCCGCGCACGCACCCTGGCGCCCCTGGCCTTGGCGTCGTCGGCTCGTTCGAGTAACAGCACCCCAGCGCCTTCGGCGATGACGAACTCGTCGCGGGCCGTGTCGAACGGCCGCGACGGGCGGGCCGGGTCGTGGTGTCGGGACAGTGCTTTCATCTTCGCGAACGACGACACGATCGTGGGCATCATGCTCGCTTCGGCGCCGCCGGTGATCACCACGTCGCAGACGCCGGACCGCAGCAGGCCCATCGCGGTGCCGATGGCCGTCGCCTCGGACGCGCACGCTGTCGCGGTGGCGAAGTCCGGTCCGCGTGCGCCGTGGTCGATGGCCACGTACCCGGCCGCCGTGTTGACGCCCAGCATGGGGATCAGCAGCGACGACACCTCGATCGGGCCCTTGTCGACCAGGTGCGGTGCTCGCGTTCGAACGTGCCGATCCCGCCGATCGCGGTGCCGAGCACCACCCCGACCCTGGCCCCGTCCCACGTGCGCGCATCGAGCCCGGAGTCGGCGACGGTCTGCCTGGCCGCGGCCATGGCGAGCAGTTCGCAGCGGTCGAGCCGCCACGCCAGCCGCCTGCCGACCAGGTCGCGGGGCCGAGAGGGTTACCGGTCGGTAACATATCGTCGGCGTATCGAAAATCGCATACATGGTGGCAACACCGCATTGCCTTGACTTGGCGCATGACCTACAGCGAACCGGCGCACGGCACCCGATCGCTGGCGTCCTCGCCGTCCCTCACCGTTTCCACGGTGGGGATCACGATCTACGGATGCGGGCGGGACGAGGCCGTTCTGTTCCGGGAGATGGCGCCTCGCTTCGACGTGACGCCGACCATCGTGGACGCGGCGGTCAGCGAGGCCAATGTCGAGCTGGCTCGGGGCAACCGGTGCATCAGTGTCGGTCACAAGACGCACGTCTCGAACGCCACTCTCCGCGCGCTCGGTCAGGCCGGTGTCCGGTACATCTCCACGCGGAGCATCGGGTACGACCACATCGACGTGGAGTACGCGGAAAGCATCGGGATCGTCGTGGGGAACATCGCGTATTCGCCTGACAGCGTCGCTGATTACACGCTGATGCTGATGTTGATGGCGGTGCGCAACGCGAAATCCATCGTCAGGCGTGTGGACGTCCACGACTACAGGTTGAGCGAGGTGCGCGGCAGGGAACTGCGGGACCTGACCGTCGGGGTTGTCGGCACAGGGCGCATCGGCGCGGCCGTCATCGACCGGCTGTGGGGTTTCGGCTGCCGGACATTGGCGTACGACATCAATCCCACGGTGTCCGCCGACTACGTTCCCCTCGACGATCTGCTGCAGCGCAGCGACATCGTCACGCTCCACACGCCGCTGACCGCGCGTACACACCATCTTCTGCACCGTCGCCGCATCGAGGCGATGAAAGAGGGCGCGTTCGTCATCAACACCGGGCGCGGATCGCTCGTCGACACCGAGGCGCTTGTCGCCGCTCTGGAAACCGGCAGGTTGGGCGGGGCGGCGCTGGATGTCGTCGAAGGCGAAGAAGGGGTCTTCTACGCCGACTACCGCAACAAGCCCGTCGAAAGCGCTTACCTGGTGCGGCTGCACCGATTGCCGAACGTCTTCATCAGCCCGCACACCGCTTACTACACGGACCGCGCGCTGAGCGACACCGTCGAGAACTCCATTGTCAACTGCCTGAATTTCGAAAGCGGGAACCAGCATGGATAGGTTGAAGATCGGAATCATCTTCGGTGGTTGTTCCGAGGAGCACCCTGTCTCTGTCAAATCCGCGCAGGAGGTGGCGAAACACCTCGACACCGACAAGTACGAGCCGTTCTGGATCGGGATCACCGAAAGCGGCGCGTGGAAGCTCTGCGACGGCCCCGACGCCCAGTGGGACGACAACGGCCGCCCGGCCGTGCTGACACCCGACCGGAGCGCGCGCGGGCTGCTCGTGCTGGAGCAGGGGCACTACGAGACGATCACCCTGGACGTGGTCCTGCCGCTGCTGCACGGCAAACTCGGCGAAGACGGTGCGATACAGGGCTTGCTGGAGCTGTCCGGCATCCCCTACGCGGGTTGTGACATCCAGAGTTCCGCCCTGTGCATGGACAAGTCCCTCGCGTACCTCGTCGTCAGCAGCGCCGGGATCGCCACGCCGAACTTCTGGACCGTCACAGCGGACGAGAGCATCGCCGCCGACCAGCTCACCTATCCCGTCTTCGTCAAGCCCGCCCGTTCCGGTTCGTCCTTCGGCGTCAGCAAGGTGTCGGCCGAGGCGGAACTCGCGGGCGCGGTGGCGACCGCCCGGCAGTTCGACTCGAAGGTGCTGATCGAGGAGGCCGTCGTCGGCAGCGAGGTCGGCTGTGCCGTCCTCGGCAACGACGAGGACCTCATCGCGGGTGAGCCGGACCAGATCACGCTGTCCCACGGCTTCTTCAAGATCCACCAGGAAAGCGACCCGGAGAGCGGGTCAGAGAACTCGACGGTGACCGTCCCCGCCGACATCCCGGCGGAGTCGCGGCTGCTCGTCCAGGAGACGGCGAAGGCCATCTACCGCGCACTGGGGTGCCGGGGGCTGGCGCGGGTGGACCTGTTCCTGAAGGACGACGGAACGGTGATGCTCAACGAGGTCAACACCTTGCCGGGGATGACCTCGTACAGCCGCTACCCGCCGATGATGAACGCCGCCGGGTTGCCACCCGCGGACGTGATCGACCACCTCGTGTCGCTGGCGCTGACGGGAAAGGTCCGGTGAAGGACGGGTTCGTCTTCGTCGACGAGTTCCTGCCCGGGATCCGCTGGGACGCCAAGTACGCCACGTGGGACAACTTCACCGGCAAACCCGTGGACGGCTACACCGCCAACCGGATCGTCGGCACGAGGGCGCTGTGCACGGCGCTGGAGAGCGCGCAGGAGAAGGCCGCGTCCCTCGGTTTCGGCCTGCTCCTCTGGGACGGTTATCGCCCGCAACGCGCCGTGGACCGGTTCCTGCGCTGGTCGCGGCTGCCCGAGGACGGCCGGACGAAGCAGCGGCACTACCCGAACATCGCCCGGATCGAGATGATCGAACGGGGCTATGTGGCGACCAAGTCGGGGCACAGCCGGGGCAGCACTGTCGACCTCACCCTCTACCACCTGGGCACGGGGGAACTCGCGGCGATGGGTGGCGGCCACGACCTGATGGACGCGGTGTCGCACCACGGCGCGCAAGGGGTCGGGCCGGTCGAAGCGAGAAACCGCAGGCACCTCCGTTCGGTCATGGAGGACTGCGGGTTCAAGGCGTACGAACGCGAGTGGTGGCACTACACGCTGAAGGACGAGCCGTTTCCGAACACCTATTTCGACTTCCCCGTCGCGTAGTCGAGCCGGTCACGGGAAACGCGCGGAGAGCTGAGATCTCGACAGGGGGAAGACATGCAGGTACGACTGGTCCGCGCGACCGACGCCGCGGCTGTCGACGAGTTGCTCCACCAGCTGGGGTATCCCCAGGACGACACCGCGGCGACGGCGACCCGCATCCAGACCTGGCGTGACGACCCGGCCAACGCGGCCTACGTGGCCGATGCCGACGGCGACCTGCTCGGCCTCATCGCGGTCCGTGTCAACCCGTTCTTCGAACGCCCTGGTTCGTGGGGCCGGATCGTGGCACTGGTCGTGTCCGATCAGGTACGCGGCCAGGGCGTCGGCCGCCGGCTCGTCGCGGTGGCGGAATCGTTCGCGGCGAGTCACGGGTGTGTGCGCATGGAGGTCACCAGCTCGGACCGTCGCCGAGACGCACACGAGTTCTACCGGCGCGGCGGTTACGCCAACCAGGCAGGCAGGTCGTCGCGTTTCCTCCGCGATCTCGACGACACCGGCCGTCACGAAGACCCACTCGCGCAGCGGCAGGGGCGGGCGTGACGTCCTGGCGGGTGTCGGCGGCTACCCGAGCGCGGCGGGCAGCCGGACCGTGACGCACAGGCCCCCGTCGGTCCGGGGGGTGAGGGTGACGGTTCCGTCGTGCGCCTGGGCGATGCTTTGGACGATCGCCAGGCCGAGGCCGACTCCCGCGTGGT
Source organism: Kibdelosporangium phytohabitans (assembly GCF_001302585.1). Classification (GTDB taxonomy): domain Bacteria; phylum Actinomycetota; class Actinomycetes; order Mycobacteriales; family Pseudonocardiaceae; genus Kibdelosporangium; species Kibdelosporangium phytohabitans. Next base: position 1,900,545 of record NZ_CP012752.1, read on the forward strand.
CGTTGCGCACGCGTTCGGTGCCGCGCTGGAACGGTTCGGCCAGCGTGGAAACCAGCTGCCGGGACAGCATCTCACCGGTGTTCTCGACGACGAGGATCGCGTGGTGGGCGTGAACACCGGTCGAAACCCACACCGTGCCCTGCTCGGGCAGGTTGTGGACGATCGCGTTGTGCACGAGGTTCGTGGTCATCTGCAGCAGCAGCGCGTGCGAACCGTCGGTGGAGGCCACCTCGCCGGACACCTCGATGGTGATGTCCCGTTTCTCCGCGAGGGGCAGGAGCGTCTCCGCGGCTTCTTCCGCGATGAGGGACAGGTCGACGCGCGCGCGGCTGAAGGACCGCTGGTTGGCGCGGCTGAGCAGGAGCAGCGCCTCGGTGAGGTCGATGGCTCGGGCGTTGACGAAGTGGAGGCGGTCGACGAGGTCGCTGGTGTCACGGCTCGGGTCGTTGCGGGCGACGTCGAGCAGCGTCTGCGTGATCGCCAGGGGCGTGCGCAGTTCGTGTGACGCGTTGGCCGCGAACCGCCGCTGCTCGGCGTCGTGCGCTTCCAGCCGCGCGAGCATGGTGTCGAAGGCGTCGGCGAGTTCGCGGAACTCGTCGCTGCGGCCCTCCAGCACGATCCGGTGGGACAGCGATCCGTTGGCGGCCAGGCGGGTGGCGTGTGCGATGCGGTTGAGGGGCGCGAGCATGCTGCCGGCCAGGATCCAGCCGCCGACCAGGCCGAACACCAGCAGGAACCCCAGAACGAGCAGCACCTTGGGCAGGAAGGCCTCCACCAGGGCGTTGCGGTCGGGTACGGCGGGCGGCGGGATCGCGGGCCAGTCCCGCGACGGCGGGGTGTTGATGACCTCGGGCACGTAACGCAGCAGGAACACCCACACGACCGCGAGCAGCAACGTACCCGCGACCATCAGGAACCCGGCGTAGCTGAGGGTGAGTTTGAGGCGGACGCTCAGACCAGGCTGCCTATCCACGGTCCCGGCCCCCACGTCCGGCGCCGGGTGCCTCCGCCATGTGGGACTGGTCCTCGGCGACCGATGCACGCATGCTCCGATGCTACGAGCCGGTGCATATCGTCGGCCTATTGAAAACCTCATACGTGCCGGCAACAGCACGTTGCTTGAACTGATGGCATGCCCTACAGCGAATCGGCCGTCCGGCAGGTCCTCGGCAAGGCGCACGGCGCGGTCCCTGTCCCCGTGACGGTGTTCGACGACGAGACCCCGGCCGTGGCCAACCTCTCCCCGGCCCTGCTCGGGGCGCTGCGCCGGGCCGCGATCGCCGCCGCGGCCGACGGAGTCGAGTTCTTCGTCAACGGCGGCTGGCGTTCCCCGGAATACCAGGAGCAGCTACTGCACGCGGCGATCGCGAGATACGGCTCGGAACAGGAAGCCGCCCGCTGGGTGGCCACGCCCGGCACGTCCGCGCACGTGTCCGGGGACGCGGTCGACATCGGACGGTCCGAAGCCAGGGCGTGGCTGTCCGAGCACGGCGCCGCGTACGGGCTGTGCCAGATCTACCGCAACGAACCCTGGCACTTCGAACTGCGCCCCGAGGCCGTCGAGCACGGCTGCCCGCCCATGTACGCCGACCCCTCACACGATCCGCGGATGCGACGGTGAAGTGACCGCGGAGTGACTGTGCGGGCCGACTGTCCCCGTGGCCGGTTGTGCGTCTTCAGCCGGACGACGGCTGGGGCGAGATGCCGACCTTCGGCCCCAACGAGTTCGAGTCGAACCTCGTGAACCGGCCTTGTCCGGGGTGTCTGGGGTGGCCGCACTGGAACGACACGATGGTGTCGTTCCAGAACCGGACCGACGAGTTCTTCAAGTGGTTCGAGCACGCCACCTCCGTTGAGCCGTGCCACAACATGGGGCCGACGAACGGCGCGTTCAACCTGCCGAGGAACGAGCGGTACAAGGCCACCTACCCGGGCCGCTGCGCCTGACGGGCTCGTGACCAGCGCCACTCAGATCGACGCCGCCAGACCGGTCAGGAATCGAGAAGCGCTGGTCCGGGGCCCGACTTAGCCTGTCCGCATGGACATCAGCATTCACTCGAGCTACCTCCCGCACGACGATCCGGCGGCGGCGATCGCCTTCTACCGCGACATCCTCGGCTTCGAGATCCGGATGGACGTCGGGTACAACGGCATGCACTGGATCACCGTCGGCCCTGCCGGTCAGCCCGACACGGCCATCGTCCTGCACCCGCCCGCCGCCGACCCCGGGATCACCGAGGACGAGCGCCGCACCATCGTCGAGATGATGGCCAAGGGCACGTACGCGGGTGTCAACCTGGCCGCGAAGGACCTCGACGGGGTGTTCGCGAAGCTGCAGGCCAGTGGTGCCGACATCGTCCAGGAGCCGATCGACCAGCCGTACGGTGTCCGTGACTTCGCCGTGCGCGACCCCGCGGGCAACCTGCTCCGCATCCAGCAACTGCCCTGACCGCGGGCTTGGTTAGATCACCGCAGCGCCCCGCGTACGGACAGATGGAGACACGATGAGCAGCAAGGCCAGGAAGGCGAGCGCAACGCCTGTGCAGCACGTCGCCGACAGCCACGATTTGATCCGCGTGCAGGGCGCGCGTGAGAACAACCTGAAGGACGTCGACGTCGAGCTGCCCAAGCGCAGGTTGACGGTGTTCACCGGTGTCTCCGGCTCCGGCAAGAGCTCGCTCGTCTTCGCCACGATCGCCGCCGAGTCGCAGCGGATGATCAACGAGACCTACAGCACCTTCATCCAGGGCTTCATGCCGACGCTGGCCCGCCCGGACGTCGACGTGCTCGACGGCCTGACCACCGCGATCATCGTCGACCAGCAGCGGCTGGGCGCGGATCCCCGCTCGACGGTCGGCACCGCCACCGACGCCAACGCCATGCTGCGGATCCTGTTCAGCAAGCTCGGCAAGCCGCACATCGGCTCGCCGCAGGCGTTCTCGTTCAACGTGGCCTCGATCAGCGGCGCGGGTGCCGTCAAGATCGAACGCGCCGGGCAGACCGTCAAGGAACGCCGCGAGTTCAGCATCACCGGCGGCATGTGCCCGCGCTGCGAGGGCCGCGGTGCCGTCTCCGACATCGACCTCACCCAGCTCTACGACGACAGCAAGTCGCTCAACGAGGGCGCGATCACCGTCCCCGGCTACAGCATGGACGGCTGGTACGGCCGCATCTACCGGGGCTGCGGTTTCTTCGACCCGGACAAGCCGATCCGCGAGTTCACCAAGAAGCAGCTGCACGACCTGGTCTACAAGGAGCCGACCAAGATCAAGGTCGACGGGATCAACCTGACGTACGCCGGTCTGGTCCCGCAGATGCAGAAGTCGTTCCTGGCCAAGGACCGCGAGGCCATGCAGCCGCACATCCGCGCGTTCGTCGACCGGGCGGTCACGTTCGCCACGTGCCCGGAGTGCGACGGCACCCGGCTGTCGGAGCTGGCGCGTTCGTCGAAGATCAAACGGATCAGCATCGCGGACGCCTGCGAGATGCAGATCAGCGACCTGGCCAAGTGGGTCGGCGGGCTCGCCGAGCCGTCCGTGGCGCCGCTGCTGGTCAAGCTGCGGGCCACATTGGACTCGTTCGTCGAGATCGGCCTCGGCTACCTCTCGCTCGACCGCCCGGCCGGCACGTTGTCGGGCGGCGAGGCGCAGCGCGTGAAGATGATCCGGCACCTCGGCTCCTCGCTGACCGACACCACGTACGTGTTCGACGAGCCGACCATCGGCCTGCACCCGCACGACATCCAGCGGATGAACGACCTGCTGCTCCGGTTGCGCGACAAGGGCAACACCGTGCTCGTCGTCGAGCACAAGCCGGAGGCGATCGCGATCGCCGACCACGTCGTGGACCTCGGGCCCGGGGCGGGTTCGGCGGGCGGCACCGTCTGTTACGAAGGCACCGTCGAAGGTCTGCGCGCCAGCGACACGGTCACCGGGCGTCATTTCGACGACCGCGCCCGTCTCAAGGACGAGCTGCGCACCCCGACCGGCAAGCTGGAGATCCGCGGCGCGTCCAGGCACAACCTCAAGAAGGTCGACGTCGACGTCCCGCTCGGCGTGCTGTGCGTGATCACCGGCGTGGCCGGGTCGGGCAAGAGCTCGCTGATCCACGGCTCGGTCCCGGCCTCCGCCGGTGTCGTGTCGGTGGACCAGGCGCCTGTGCGCGGCTCGCGGCGGAGCAACCCGGCGACGTACACCGGTCTGCTCGACCCGATCCGCAAGGCGTTCGCCAAGGCCAACGGGGTCAAGCCGGCGCTGTTCAGCGCGAACTCCGAAGGCGCGTGCCCGAACTGCAACGGCGCCGGTGTCGTCTACACGGACCTGGCGATCATGGCCAGTGTCGCTGTGCCGTGCGAGGAGTGCGAGGGCAAACGGTTCCAGCCCGCCGTGCTGGAGTACCACTTCGGCGGCCGTGACATCAGCGAGGTGCTCGCGATGCCGGTGACGGAGGCGGCGGAGTTCTTCGGCGACGGCGAGGCACGCACCCCGGCCGCGCACACGATCCTCAGCAGGCTCGTCGACGTCGGGCTCGGGTACCTCAGCCTCGGCCAGCCGCTGACCACGTTGTCCGGCGGCGAACGGCAGCGGCTCAAGCTGGCCACCCACATGGGCGACAAGGGCGGTGTCTACGTCCTGGACGAGCCGACGACGGGGTTGCACCTCGCCGACGTGGAGCAACTGCTCGCCTTGCTCGACCGGCTGGTCGACTCGGGCAAGTCGGTGATCGTCATCGAGCACCACCAGGCGGTGATGGCGCACGCCGACTGGATCATCGACCTCGGTCCCGGCGCGGGCCACGACGGCGGCAAGGTCGTTTTCGAAGGCACCCCCGCCGACCTCGTCGCCGACCGCTCCACCCTCACGGGCGAACACCTCGCGGCCTACGTCGGCGCGTGACCGGACGCGTTGCTCCCGTTGTGGTGAATTCCCTACAACGGGAGAAACGCCGCTGCGCCAAGGGAACTCCGGGCTAGGGTGGGTGGCATGAAGCCGGCGTTGGTGATCCTCGACGTGCAGGAAGTGCTCCTCCCGCTGATCTGGCGCAGCGCGGAGCTGGTCGGCCGGATCGCGTCATTGGCGCGTGCGGCGCGGGAAAGCGGTGTCCCGGTGGTCGCTTTCCAGCAGATCGGGGAGAGCGGGTCGTTCTTCGACCCCGAACAGCCGCGGACGCGGCCCGCGGACGGGCTCGCGCTGCAACCGTCGGACGTGGTGATCCGCAAGACCGCCACCGACGCCTTCTACGGCACCGAACTGGCCGCTGTGCTGGTGGAACGCGAGATCGACACGCTCGTGATCACCGGTGTGTCCACGGACTACTGCGTCGACGCGACCGTGCGCTCGTCCTTGAGCCACGGCTTCGACGTCGTGCTGGTCGAGGACGGCCACGCGCCGGTCACCGAAGGCGATCCCGCCGCGGGGCTGGCACCCGAGCAGATCGTGGAGCGGCACAACCGGATTCTCAGTACCGGCATGCACCCCGGTGGCTCGGTGCGCGTCGTGCCCGCGGCGGAGGTCGCCTTCGGGTGATCACCGGACGGGATCGGTGCGCCGGGCGACGAACACGCCGATCACGGCGATCACGGCCAGGCCGAACAGCAGGAACTGGGCCGAGCGTTCCATCGACGGCGCGCCGAGGTTGACCAGCAGGCCGCCGAGCGCCGAGCCGAACGACAGGCCGATCAGCTCGACGGTGTTGATGCCCGCCGAGGCCTTGCCCGCCTCGACCGGGTCGCTCGTGCTCCCCATGACCGCGACCAGCTGATGCGGGAACGCGATCCCGATACCCGCGCCCGCCACGGCCAGCGCCACGAACCACACCACGACCAGCCACGGACCGGCGTCCTGCTGCTGGAACAACCCGGTCACGATCAGCCCGGCGGCCAGGATCGCCGGGCCGGCGATCCGCATCCGCCGCAGTGTCGCCGGGCGGGTGGCGTTGGAGCTGAACAGCATGGTCACCGACCAGCCGACCGACACCGCGGCGCCGAGGAACCCGGCCACCAGCGGCTCCAGACCGGCCAGCCGCTGGCCGAACAGCGGGGCGAACGCCTCGGACACCGTGCCGATGGCGAGGATCCCGATGGACAGGTACATCCACTTCAGCGGTGAGCTCGCGCTGTAGGTGGACGCGGGCAGCACGCGGACGGCGCTGTGCCGTTCACGCCGGATGAACCACGCGATCACAACCAGCGCGACCGCGATCGTCACAGCAACCCACACGAGGTCGGACAGCACACTGGCCACGCTGATCAACGCGGCTGCCGACGCCAGCACGATCAGGGACAGGAACGGCACCGGCTCGGAAACCTCGGCCTGCGCCGACCTGGGCAGCGCACGCGGGACGATCAGGGCGATCGCCACGCCGAGCACGGCCAGCAGCCAGAACGCCAGCCGCCACGCGCCGAACTGGGCGAACGCGCCGCCGATGGCGGGCCCGGCCAGCGTGCCGAAGCCCCACATCGCGGAAACGAGAGCGGTTGCCTTGGCCCACAATCGTTCGGGGTACGCGGCCTGGATGACGGCGTACCCGAGGCCCGCCAGCAGCCCGCCGCCGACGCCCTGGACGCCCCGGCCGACGAGCATGACCACCATGGTCGGGCTCAACGCGGCCACGACCGTCCCGGCCAGGAACGGCACCAGCGCGATCAGGTACGCCATCCGCGGCCCGCGCCCGGCGACCAGCCGGCTGACGAACATGGACGCGATCACCGACGTGATCATGAAAGCCGTGCTGCTCCACGCGTAGAGCCGTTCGCCGCCGATCTCGCTGATGGCCGTCGGCAGCAGGCTGGTGGTGAGGAACAGGTTGGTCGCGTGCAGCGCGACCCCGCCCGCCAGCACGAAGGAAGTCGCGAACCGGCCGGGCCCCAGCAGTTCGCGGAAGGTACCGCTCGCGGGAGCCGCGTCCGCGTGTGTCGTCGCCATGCAGCGAACGTAAGACTGCAAGTGAACTTGAAGTCAATGGTGACCCGCGCCTCACCAGCCCGTACCGGGTTCGCAGGAGCGGGATCACCATCAGGGAGGTGCCCAGCCGCGGCTGGATTTCACCGTGCTCATCGTGAACTGCGAGTGGGTCCGCGCGACTCCGGGCAGTGCCGTCAGCTTCGACATGTACAGGGCTTCGTAAGCGTCCAGGCCGGACACGGATATCCAGATCAGGTAGTCGGGGTGGCCGAACATCCTGCGGCACTCCGCCACTTCGTCGATCTCGCGGATCTCCGCTTCGAACGCCTCGATCGTCTTCTTGTCCTGGGCGGCCATCTCCACGTGCAGCAGGACCTGGAAGCCGCGGCCGACGGCCGACGGGGAGACGGCCGCGTGGTACCCGGTGATCACCCCGCTGCTTTCCAGGTTGCGCACCCGCCGCAGGCACGGCGACGGCGACAGGCCCACCCGGTCGGCCAGTTCGAGGTTCGTCAGGCGGCCGTCGCGGGTCAACTGGTCAATTATTGCCCTGTCGATCGAATCCATGGCATGTGTCTCTACTTTCGCCGATCAAGTGCGGCATATTTGGCAGCACATTCTAGCCGGTTCTGGCTAGTTTGTTCCCATGCCTCTAGACCTCACCGAACAGGAACGGGCCGACGCCGGTCGTGAGCTGGTGGCGCTCCTGGATTCCTACGAGCGGTCCATCCCGGCGCGGCCCATCGTCCCCGTGCTGGACCGGGAAGTCCTCCGGGGACTGCGCGAAGACCCTTTCCCCGAGCGGGGACTGGGGGTCGCCCGGCTCTTCCGGGACATCAGGGACAAGGTCCTGCCGAACTCGACCACCGTCGCGCACCCCAGGAACCTGGCGTACGTCCTCGGCCCGCCCAACGGCATCGCGCCGTACACGGAAGCCATCGCCGCGGCCATCAACCAGAACTGCAACTTCTCACAGTTGTCCCCGGCGGCGAGTGTCATCGAGCAGTCCGTCGTGCGTTGGCTGACCGGGTTGTTCGAGTGGGGCGACGGGTCCGGCGGGATCATCACCGACGGCGGTTCGATGGCCACGCTCAACGCGCTGACCACGGCCCTGCACGAGCACTGCCCGGACTTCCGGGCGACCGGGCTGCAGGCCGGCCGGGCTCCGCTGGTGCTCTACACCTCGCAGGAGGCCCATCGCAGCGTGCAGAAAGCCGCCGCCATTCTGGGGCTCGGCGTGGACAACGTCCGTTCGGTCCCCACCGGAGCCGATTTCCGGCTGCGGGCCGACGTGCTCCGCCAAGCCGTCGAGGCCGATCGCGCCGCCGGGCTGCGGCCGTTCTGCGTCGTGGCGACCAGTGGCACCGTGGCCACCGGTGCCATCGATCCGATCGGCGAGATCGCCGACATCTGCGCGGATCACGGCCTGTGGCTGCACATCGACGGCGCATACGGCGGTCTGTTCGTACTCAGCGAGCGTCTGCGTGGTTCGCTGGCGGCCTGCACCCGTGCGGACTCGATCAGCGTCGACCCGCACAAGTTGCTCTTCGCGCCGCTGGAGGCCGGGTGTCTGCTCGTCCGTGACCGCCGCAAGCTCGCCGACGCCTACTCGTTCTCCTCGTCCTACCTGCCCGGCGGCGACGATTCGCTGCTGGTCGACTACATGGACTACGGGCCGCAGTTGTCGCGTGGTTTCAAGGCTTTCAAGGTGTGGAGCGCTGTGCGGGCATTCGGCGTCAGTGCTTTCCGGTCCGCGATCGACGACAACCTCGATCTCGCACGGTATTTCGCTGAACGCGTGTCGGCCAGCCCGGTCATGGAGTTGATGGCGCCGGTCACGCTGACCGCGGTGTGCCTCCGGATCACCACGATCGCCGAGTCCGCTCACGACAGTGTCCTGCGGCAACTCAACGCGGACGGCACGGCGTTGCTCGGCCCGGTCCGGCTCAACGGCCGCGACGGCATCCGTGCCTGTGTCACCAACTACCGGACCACCAAGGCCGACATCGATCTCGTGGCCGACCGGCTCGCCGGGATCGCCGCCGAGGGTTGACACCGCGCCTAGCATGTAACTAGTTACATGACTCGTGACCTGCGGGTTCGCCAGGGGGTGTGGATGGTCGCGCACGTGGTGGTGATCGGTGCCGGCGTCTACGGGGCCGCGGTGTCCGCGTCGCTGACCAGGCGAGGCGCCCGGGTCACGGTCGTGGACGCCGGCGCGCCGGGCGGTGGGACATCCGGCGCGACCTTCTCGTGGGTCAACTCGTGCGGCAAGCAGCCCCGGGCCTACCACGACCTGAACGTAGCGGGCATGCACGCGCACCGGGAGTCGGGTGGTGACTGGTTCCACGAGGGCGGCAACCTGGAGTGGGCCGACGGCGCCGGCATCGAATCGTTGCGCCACAAGGTCACCGGCGTCCTCGACTACGGCTACGAGGCTCATTGGCTCGGCAGAGCGGAGGCGTTGCGGCTCGAACCGGACATCGATCCCGCTGTGCTGCCGGACGACGGCATCGCGTTCTTCCCCCAGGAAGGCTGGGTGGAGCCGACCCGGATGGTCGCTCACCTGCTGTCCGGCATCGAGGTGATCCGGGACGCGGTCGTCGGCTTCGATGTGCGCGGGGACCGGGTGCGCTCGGTGCGGCTGGCCGCCGGGCAGGAGATCGCCGCCGACGCGGTGGTCAACTGTGCCGGGCCGCGTGCGGCCGACGTGGCGGGGTTCGCCGGACTGCACCTGCCGATGTGCAACAAAACCGGCGTGCTCGTGTACACCTCGCCTGTCGCGGTGTCGATCGCACGCGTCATCCACGCGCCGCAAGTCCACATGCGCCCGGACGGTGGCGGGAGACTGTTGCTGCACAACGAGGATCTCGACGTCGGCCAGATGCTCACGGCCGCCCGTGCGGTCTACCCGGGGCTGCGGGACGGCGACGTGGAAAGCGTGCGGGCGGGGGAGCGCCCGATTCCTGCGGACCGGCTGCCGGTGCTCGGACGCGTGCTCAGCCTGCCCAACTTCCACTTCGCCGTCTCGCACAGCGGCGTGACCTTGAGCGTGTACGCGGGCGAACAGGTCGCCGCCGAGGTGCTCGGCGAAGACCGGGACGACGTGCTGAGGCCCTTCAGGTTCGAGCGGTTCTAGATGAAACGGGCGACCATCGGTGACGTGGCCGCGTGGGCAGGAGTGTCCACGGCGACGGTTTCCCGTGTCATCAACGGAGGCGTGGTCGCGGAGCCGACCGCGGCCAGGGTGTGGGCGGCGATCGCCGGTCTCGGCTACAGCCCGAACGCGCTGACCAGGAGCATCTTCGCCGGGCGGGCCAGCACGATCGGTGTGGTGATCAGGGACCTGAGCAGCCCGTACTACCTCGACCTGATCCGTGGCATCGACGAGGTGGCCGCAGCCGAGGGCAGTCTGGTCATGCTCGGCAACACCTACCGCGTGCACGACCGGGAAGCCGCGCAGGTGCGCGCGATGGACGAGCAGCGTGTCCGCGGCCTGATCGTCACGACCGGTGAAGCGGCCGATCCGCACGCCCGCCGGGTGGCCGAGAACGGCACGCCCTGCGTGATCGTCTCGCGGATCGTGCCGGGCATGCACTCGATCAGCCTGGACAACGTCGCCGCCGGTCGGCTCATGGCCGCGCATCTGACCGCGCACGGCCGGTCGTCCGCCGGTGTGGTCACCGCCGGCTGCCGGCCCGCGCAGGCCGAACGCGTCGAAGGACTCCGGCAAGGCATGTCTGTACCCGGCAACGCGCTGTTCTCAGCGGAGAACGAGGTGGAGGCCGTCGAGGCAGTCGGTTCGTTGCTCGCGGGCAATCCGGGGCTGGACGCGGTCGCCTGCATGGGCAGCCGCCTGACCGCGTCCGTCCACACAGCGCTGACCGCGCACGGTGTGTCCATCCCGGACGATGTGGCTTTCCTGACCATGGACGACTTCCCGTGGGCGGCGGCCCTCGGTGTCACGGTGGTTTCCCAGCCCACATACGAAATGGGCCGGAAGGCCGCTGAACTAGTCGTCCACCCGGCCGGCGGGACGGCGGCGGTGGTGTTCGAGCCGGCCTTGATCGCCCGGTCCTCCTGCGGCGAGCGTTGACCCCTCAGCGCCTGGCCCGCTTGTCCATGTCCCTGGCGAGGGTTTCCAGGCCTGGCTTCATCTTGTCGGCCGGAGTGGGCGAGTCGCTGAAGAAGCCCTTGGTGGAACTCGTGTACTCGATCCGGTAGAGGGTGGATCCGGTGCGGACGTACAGCATGAGCATGGTGAGTTCGCCGTACTGGGTCTGGTACAGCTTGCGCTGGTTGCCGAACTTGAACCGGGGATCGTCCAGCACCTGGGGTGAACCGGACGACGGCGGCCGGGCGAAGTCGTCGAAAGCCGTGTCGGGATCCGGTGTGGCGGAGTCGCGTTTCACCGGTTTGACTTCGATGATCGCCGTGGTCAAGGTCGCGCCGTCGGTGCCCTTGCGGGTCCCGTAGTCGCACTTGACCGACGTCTCGTTCTGGCTGCCGCCGCTGTACACGCCCACCTTGGCGGCGTCGAGTGCCTCGCTGTTCACCGCGCATTCCTTGGCAGGCCGCCCACCGGCGGGTTCCACGCCCGCGTCGGTGTTCACCTCGACGAGCCGCAGTGTCACCAGCGCACCCGCGCAGAGCACGACGAGGGCGATCACGATGGTCACCACGACCATGGGCACCTTGTTCCCGGGTTTCGGCGGGCCCGGTGGTTGTCCCGGCCAATGCCCTTGGCCCGGTGGGTAAGGCGACTGTCCTGGATGGAACTGCGGCGGATGCGGCTGCTGGTGTTGTCGCTGTTGCGGCGCCCACGCTGGCTGTTGTGGCTGCTGCTGCCATCCCGGTGTCGACATAACCCCCGCCTGACCAATTGACTCCGAATCGGATAGTACGGCTCGGCCGAAACGGCGTCGACAAAAGCCGGAAATACGAACACGGTGTCAAGGGAACCGGGCGCGCGGCTGTCGCGTCCAAACTGTCCACAAGGTGACAGCGGGGGTGCTCGTGATTCGAGAATCGGTTCGGGGGCGTGATGACTGATCCACAAGAGATGATCGCCGGGTACGAACAGCGCACGGCGGCCCTGCTGGAACGCGCGGAGGAGGCCAAGGCCAAGATCCAGGACCTGACCGGCACGGCGACGAGCCAGGACTCGGTGGTGCGGGTCACGGTCGGTGCGAGCGGAGCGCTGATCGACCTCTCGTTCGGCGCGAAGGCCGACGAGATGCCCAAGGACCGGCTGGCCGCCCTGGTCATGGCGACCGCGAAACGCGCGCAGGCCCAGGCCGTCAGCCAGATCGCCGTGATCATGGCGCCGGTGATCGGTGACGACAGCGACGCGATGCGGTTCGTCAAGGAGCAGATCCCGGACGTCGAGGTCCCCGACGAGCCGGAGCCGGAGCCGGAGACCTCGCGCTTGGCTGTGCTCAACGAAGAAGAGCAGGAACAGCAGCGGCCTGAGCCGCCCCGCCGTCCCGTGCGCCCGGCGCCGGACGACGAGGTCGACTTCGACCAGCAGGACTTCCTCAAGCGGGACGGTGATCGGTGATGCCGGACGGATACGCGGTCGACCTCAAGGTCCTCGAAGCCCACGAACGCGAACTCAAGGCGCTGGTGGCCGGCCTGCCCGACGCGTCGGACGCCGCATCGGACTACATCGGCAACATGCAGACGTTCGGCGTGCTCGGTCAGTTCCTCGCGGCGGCGATCCTCAGCGAGTGGACCGGCGAGGCCGAGAACTACGTCGGCAAGGTCAAGCAGGCGGGTGACGACGTGGTCGCCAAGTTCGCGCTGATGCGGCAGGCCTACGACGACAACGACCAATCGCTCAAGCAGGCGTTCCACCAGCTCGCCGGCGGCATGAACGGGGCGAAGCCATGACACAGCCGGAAAGCCCGATCAAGGCGACCGAGGACTTCGAACTGGGCAGCCTCGGGTTCTCGAACTTCGACAGCCCGACGCAGGCGTGGGACTCCTCCGGCATCTTCGGCAGCGCCGCGAACGCGATCTACGACGGGTTCAACGGCAACTGGGGCGCGCTGGCCGGTGACATGGTCGGTGTCGGCCTCGACCTGCTCGGTGTCGTGATGGACCCGGTCGGCAGCATCCTGTCCGGTGTCATCAACTGGCTGATCGAGCACATCGGCTTCCTCAAGGAGCCGCTCGACCTGATCGCGGGCGATCCGGACGCGGTCACCGCGATGGCGACGACGTGGACCAACATCTCCACCCGGCTGCAGCAGACGTCGGAGAAGTACTCCACCACGCTGAGCGCGCTCGACGGCGAGACCGGCCAGGCGATCGACGGCTACCGCAAGGCCGTGCGGGACTTCTCGACGGTCGTCGCCGGTGGCGCGAGCCACGCGCAGTCGGCAGCACAGGCGATGACCGTGGCCGCGTCGGTTGTCGGCGTGGTGCGCGGCACCATCCGGGACACGATTTCGAGCTTCCTGTCGAAGGTGATCATCAAGTTCGCCGCGGCGTCCGCGTTGACCCCGATCACGTTCGGCGCCTCGCAGGCGGCTTTCATCGCCGACACGGTCGCGTCCGGCGCCGTCCTGGCCGGCAAGAACGCCAAGAAGGTCAGCAAGATGGTCAAGCAGCTGGAGAAAGTGGCCGACGACGCCAAGAAGTCGCGCAACATCATCAAGGGCTCGGTGCGCAACCTCGACCGCGGCGCCGGCAAGTACACACAGGACGCCGCGAAGCACGCGAACAAGTCGCTCGCGATGGTGAAGAAAGCCGCCGCGGGCAAGCTCAAGCCGGGAGAGCTCGACAAGCTCACGGATCTGGGCAAGCGCGGCGACGATCTGGTGAAGGCGCAGAAGGAAGCGACCGAGTCGCTGATCAGGACCCAGCTCGGCAACGCCCACCTGCCGACCGGGATCGACAGCCCCAGGCTCACCGCAGTCAAGGACAAGCTCGAAGTCGAGGTCGGCGGCGCGACGTTGCCGAAGGCGCCGAAGGTCGTGGCGACCGGTGTCACCCAGGCGACGAGCGACCAGACACACCGCGAGCAGGACGGCCAGGTCAAGCAGGACAAGCGCGACAAGGAGTGGCGCGAGCACTGGGAAGAGGAACGCCGCGAGGCAGCGCAGCCGCCGCCGGTCTACGGTCCGCACAGCACGGTACGGTCTGAGCCGACTGACGGGAAATGGCAGGCCGAAGGGGAACTGTGACTGCGGCATTGCACCGCGCTGCCGGGCTGGTGATGCTTCTCGTCATCACAGCGGCTCCGATCGGCGCACTGGTGGCCGAACGCGCGTGGGACGAACGTCTCGGCTTCGCGGCGGCGCTCGCTGGCAACGCGGAGCTGTTCGTCGGTGGCGCGGGCGTTTTCTGTCTGCTGTCGCCCGCGCTGGTGCTGATGTGGCGCCGGACGTCGACGTGGCCCGTGCTCGGCTGGTGGCTTGCCGGGTACGGGTTCTTCGCGTTGCTCGGTGCTTGCCTGCACACCGCGACGACCTCCCGGGGATCCGGGCGTGAATGGGCCCTGATGGCAGTGACCGTCGCGATGGTCGGTGTCGTCTGGTTGTTGAACCAGGTTCTGAGCTGGGTCGTGACCTGGCCGGTCACATACGGGCTGATGACGTCCGAGCTGGACATCCTGTTCACCACGCGCGGGTGGAAGGCGAGGCTGTGCGTACGGCACGACCGGCTCGCGGTCGACAGCATGTCGTCGGTGTGGCGGCGCTCCAGGGACCGAGTGACGATTCCGTGGCACACGTTGCGATCAGTCACAGTGGAACGGGTGCTGCAGGACACCGTCTGCCAGGTGCTCGTGTACTCGGGCTCAGTGCAACCGCGTGTGCTGGAGTACACGGTTCGGCAAGGGCCCGCGGTCCGGGTCACCGGGACGATGCGGGACATGCTCCTGCCGGTCAACGAGCGTGACGCGGAGAAGGTCGTGACGGCGATCGAGACCCGCGCGCGGGACGCCGAGCGTTACGAGCTGCCGTCGGACGAGGGCTGGTGGGTGCTGAAGGACGGCCTGAGGAAGTTGTGGCGCCGCGACACAGCGCATCACCGCAGCGAGTACCGGCCGTGGGGGCTCGCCGTGGTCGCGCTGGTGTGCGTGTCGGCGATCGTCTCGCCCTTCTGCTTCGGCCTCTTCTGGATGCTCGGCCTCGACATGGGACGCGTCCGCGCACCCAAGGCGGTCGTCTTCGGGGGGACGATCCTGTTCGCCGCCGGTGCTTTCTTCGTGTTGCGCACCCTGCGGGAGAAGTACGAGACATTCTGGCGAGGGCAGGACTTCATCGAGGCGTACCCGAAGCCGACCCCGGCGAAGCCGACGGAGCCGGACGTCGACCCGACGCTGCCTTGATGCTCAGGACCAGGGTGTCCGTGATGTGCGCGAAGAGTTCGTCCGTGGTCGGGGCCGGTCCGGCGAGTGCTTCGGTGAGGTGGGGCAGGTCCAGGTCGCCGGTCAGCCAGGCGGCCGGGACCGGTGACAGCCCGGCCGGTTCGCGGTAGTCGATCAGCAGGGCGAAGCCGAACAGCTTCAGGGCGAGTTCGGCGTGCACCTGGAGGGCTTCGGTGCGGGACAGGCCGATGGCCCGGAGCAAGCCGAGGAACGCGTCGGGATTGCGCAGCCGTGCCGGGTGCACGCCACGCACACTGATCTTCTCGTCGAGCGAGACGAGCAACGCGCGCGGGAATTTCCGGTACAGCGCGCGCATCTGGGCGCAGTACGCCCGCACGCCGTCTTCCCAGCGCTCGGGGTCGAGTTCGGGGACCTCCCACTGCGACAGCATCAACTGGGCGGCGAGTTCCACCACTTCCTGGCGGTCTTCGACGTAGTTGTACAGCGCGCGCACGGTCACCCGCAGGTCCTCCGCGAGCCTGCGCATGGTCACCGCGGGGAAGCCCTCGGCACCCGCGAGGCGCAGCGCGTGCTCCGCGATGAGCTCACGCGTCAGTGTCGGGCGGCCTTTCCGGCTGGCCGGGCGGCGTCTGGTGCGTGGTTCGGTCATCACGGCCAGCGTAGCGGGCTTGAACTTCACATAGTGTTGACTTTAATGCTACGGTCCTCCCGTCGGTAAGGGAGTCCTTACTTGGGGGTGTTGTGGCTCAGGACGTGTCCACCAGGCAGGCGCGGGCGGTGCTCGCGCTGGTCACCGCCGGGTCGCTGCTGGTCGTCATCGACATCGTGATCGTCACCGTCGGCCTGCCGCAGATCCAGCGCGACCTGGGCGGATCGCTGGCAGGCGTGCAGTGGGTGATCGTCGCGTACACAGTCACCATGGGCGCGGTCACGCAGGTCACCGGCACGTTGTCGGACCGGCTCGGCAGGCGGACCGTCTACCTGACGGGCATCGTCCTGTTCACCGCGTCGTCGTTGGCGTGCGGCCTCGCGCCCGGCGTCGTGTTCCTCGACGTCGCACGTGGCCTGCAGGGGATCGGCGGCGCGATCCTGATGGCCAACAGCCTGCCGCTGATCTCGCACGAGTTCGAGGGCCAGCGCCGCAACATGGCGATCGCGACGTGGACGACCGCGGCGACGGCCGCGGGCCTGATCGCGCCCGTGCTGGGCGGCGTGCTGGTCGACGTCACCAGCTGGCGTGCGATGTTCCTGGTCAACGTGCCGGTCGGGGTGGTCGCCTTCGTGCTCGCGTACGCGAAACTGCCCGCACCGCCGCGTTCCGGCGCTGAACGGCAACCCATCGACTGGGCCGGGGCGGTGCTGCTGATCGCGTCGCTCGGGCTGCTGACGTTCGCACTGCTGCGCGGCGGGGACCAGGGCTGGGGATCAGCGCCGACGATCGTCCAGTTGGGACTGGCCGTCCTGCTGTTCGTGGTGTTCCTCGGCATCCAGAAGCGGGCGCAGGCGCCGACGCTGGAACTGTCGCTGTTCCGCGTGCCCGCGTTCACCGGTGCCGTGTCGGCGGTCCTCATGTCACGGGTGCTGACCATCGGCGGCACTGTCTACTTCGTCCAGTACTTCCAGGGCGCACTGCACTTCACCGCAACCGGGACCGGCCTGATGCTCGTACCGGGCGCGGTGGCGCAGATGGGGGCGGGGATGCTGGCGGGCAAGCTCCAGGCGCGGTTCCCGCCCGGCCCGATCGTGGCACTCGGTTACGCCTGCAAGGGCGTCGCCGCCACGTGGCTGGGATTCGCGATGAGCCCGACGGCCGGGGTGGTGACGCTCGCGGTCCCGCTGCTGATCTGGGGGTTCGGTGGCGGGATCGCGGGCGCACCGGTCATGTCGGTCGCCATGGGAGTCGTGGACAAGCAGCACGCGGGAATGGTCGGCGGCACGGTCACGACTCTCGCGGCCATAGGCGGCGGAATCGGTACGGCGGTGCTCGGAGTGCTGTACACAGCGCACGCCCAGGGAACGACCGAGGACGCGGTCGCGTCAGGCGCATCGGCCGTGCTGTTCGCGTCCGCCGCCCTCGCCGTGGTCACGCTCGCGCTCGTGCTTGTGTTGATCAACCCAAGGAGCGTTCCTGGGCGGTGACGGCCGGCTGCGTGCGCGTCGCGGTCACGAACTGCGCGAGGCGCGGTCATTCGCTTAGGCACCGGAAGTTCATAACCTGGATGACATGAGCTTTCACCGCGAAGTGATCGGCGTGTGGGGCGAACCCGTCGAGTTCCCGGTCACGCGGGACCACATCATCGCGTACACCAGGGCGACGAACGACCCGACCGGCGTGCACCTGGCAGGTGACCAGGCGCCGCCGGTGTACGCGGTCGTGCCCGCCTTCCGCACGATGGCCGACACCACCCTGTCGGCCGCGCCGGACGAGCTGATGGCACGGATCCTGCACGGTGAGCACGACTTCCACTTCCACCGGCCGATCGTGCCCGGTGACGTGCTGACCTGCCGGGCCAAGGTGACCGGCATCCACGGCAAGTCCTCCGGTGTCGTGGTGACCACCAAGCTCGAGACCCGCGACGCCGGGGACGGCCTGGTCAACGAGCAGTACTTCGTCGGTTTCTTCCGCGGCGGCCAGTTCGGCGAGGCTCTCGGCGAGGCCGCCCCCGGCCACCTCTTCGACGAGGGCCTGCGCGGCCGTGACCCGGACCGGGTCACGGCCCAGAAGTACGACGACGACCAGACCTTCCGGTACGCCGAGGCGTCCGGCGACCCGATGCCCATCCACCTCGACGACGACTTCGCCAGGTCGGTCGGGCTGCCCGGGATCATCGTGCACGGGCTGTGCACGATGGCGTTCGTCTCCCACGCGTTGCCCGATCCCGAGAGGCTGTCGCGCTTGGCGGTGCGGTTCAGCGCACCCGCCCTGCCACGGAACACGATCACCACGTCCGGCTGGCGCACGGACGGCGGGTACACGTTCGAGACCGTCACCGACGAGGGGACAACAGTGATCAAGGACGGCCTGGCCCACTACGCGGGAGCCGCAGCATGAACAAGGTCTACGTGGTCGGCGTCGGGATGACCAAGTTCGAGAAGCCCGGCGGGGACCGGGACTACCCGGCGATGGCCAAGGAAGCGGGCACCAAGGCCCTCGAGGACGCCGGGGTCTCCTACGACAAGGTGCGGGAGGCGTACGTCGGCTTCTGCTACGGCGATTCGACGTCCGGCCAGCGCGCGGTCTACGAACTGGGCATGACCGGGATCCCGGTCGTCAACGTGAACAACAACTGTTCGACCGCGTCCACCGCGTTGTTCCTCGCGGCCCGTGCCGTGCGCGGTGGCCTCGCGGACTGCGCGCTGGCGCTGGGTTTCGAGAAGATGAAGTCCGGGTCGCTGGAAGCCGGGCACACCGACCGGGAACAGCCGCTGCTGCGGCACATCGAGCGCCTGGCCCGGCTGCACGAGTTCCAGATGCCGGTGGCGCCGTGGATGTTCGCCGCCGCCGGGCGTGAGCACATGGCGCGGTACGGAACAACTGCCGAGCAGTTCGCCAAGATCGGCCTGAAGAACCACAAGCACTCGGTCAACAACCCGTACGCGCAGTTCCAGGACGAGTACACGCTCGACGACATCCTGGCGGCCAAGCCGATCGTCGACCCGCTGACCAGGTTGCAGTGCTCACCGACCTCGGACGGCTCGGCGGCGGCCATCGTCGCGAGTGAATCCTTTGTGGACAAGCACGGGCTCGCCGGGCAGGCCGTCGAGATCATCGGCCAGTCGATGGTCACCGACCTGGAGAACACCTTCGACGGCACCGCCGCCGGGATCGTCGGGCTGCACATGACCAAGGCCGCCGCGCTGGAGGTCTACGAGCAGGCCGGAATCGGCCCCGAGGACATCGGCGTGCTCGAGCTGCACGACTGCTTCTCGGTCAACGAACTGCTCACCTACGAGGCGCTCGGCCTCTGCGGCCCCGGCGAAGGCGGCAAGCTCGTCGACAACGGCGACACCACCTACGGCGGCAAGTGGGTGGTCAACCCGTCCGGCGGGCTGATCTCCAAGGGCCACCCGCTCGGCGCCACCGGCCTGGCCCAGTGCGCCGAGATGACCTGGCAGGTCAGGGGAACCGCGGACGCGCGGCAGGTGCCGGGCGTCAAGGTCGCACTCTCGCACAACATCGGACTCGGCGGCGCCGCCGTCGTCACCGCCTACCGGGGAGCCGCCGCGTGATCACCATCGAGAAGACCACCGAACTGCCCGCGAGCGCCGAGAAGATCTGGTCCGCGGTGTCGGACCTGGCCCGCTGGGAGGACTGGCTCACCATCCACCAGAAGTGGAAGAGCGACCTGCCCGCCGAGATCAGCCTCGGCACCAAGGTCACCGGGGTGGCCAGCGTGCTCAACATGCCCAACACCATCGAGTGGACCGTGGACGAGTGGGACGTGCCGAACAAGCTGGCCATCAGCGGCAAGGGCATGGCCGGTGTCGAGGTGGCCATCTCGCTTGCCGTCTCACCCCACGGTGACGGGTCGAAGCTGGTCGTGGTGTCCTCCTTCGCCGGGCAGATGATCGTCGGCGCGATCGCCGGTGCGATCGAACGCGCTTCGAGGCAGGAGCTCGACACCTCGCTGGCCAACCTCGCGAAGCTGGTGGCGTGATGGGGCTCCTGGACGGACGCGTCGCGATCGTGACCGGCGCCGCGCACGGCATCGGCCGTGCGCACGCGCTGCTGCTGGCCAGGGAAGGCGCCCGCGTCGTGGTGAACGACGTGGAAGCCGAGCCGCTCGCCGAAGTCGCCGACGCGATCGGCGGCGAGGCCCACACCGGCAGCATCGCCGACTGGGACAACGCGAAAGCCCTTGTCCAGCAGGCGGTCGACTCGTACGGCCGGCTGGACGTCGTGGTCAACAACGCGGGCATCCTGCGTGACTCGTTCCTCGCGTCGACCGAGGAAAGCCAGTTCGACGCGGTGATCGCGGTGCACCTCAAGGGACATTTCGCCGTGATGCACCACGCCGCGGCGCACTGGAAGGCCGAGTCCAAGGCGGGCAGGCAGCCCAACGGCGCGATCATCAACACGTCGTCCATCTCCGGCACGACGATGCCCAACCCGGGTCAGACCGTGTACGGCGCCGCCAAGGCGGGCATCGCGGCGATGACGCTCGTCGCGGCCATGGAGATGGAGCGGTACGGCGTACGCGTCAACGCGATCGCGCCGATCGCCCGGACCAGGCTCACGCTGGCCACGCCCGGCATGGGCGCGATGTTCGCGGCCGAGGTCCCCGAAGGGCAGTTCGACGCGTTCGACCCGGCCAACATCGCACCGGTCGTCGCCTACCTGGCCAGCGAGAAATGCCCCTTCACCGGCAAGGTCTTCACGGTGCAGGGCGGGGCGATCTCGCTGCTGGAAGGCTGGCGGACCGTGGGCAACGTGGAGCGCGACGGGCCGTGGGACGCCGCGGAACTGGGCGAGCAGCTCTCCGTTTGGGCATAGTGTTCGCATGTCGACGCAGACGGTGCCGATCCACGTCGTGCATCGGCTGCTCAAGCAGGCACAGCGGCGTGGTGTGGACATCACGCCGCTGTTGCGCGCGGCGGGTATCCCCGGCGACATCGCCTACCGGCCGAAAACCCGCGTCACCGTCGAGCAGATGGCCAAGGTCACCCAGGACCTGTGGAAACTGACCGACGACGAGCTGTTCGGCATCGGCCCGCCGATCCCGCTCGGCACGCTCAAGTTCGTCACCCTGTCGATCATCCACGCGCCCGACCTGCGCACGGTCGTCATCCGGACCTGCGGGGCCAGCCGCGTGCTGACCGGCGTGCCCAGGATCAAGGCGCGGTTCGGCGAATCGACCACCCGCGTCGAGCTGGACGTCAGCAGGCTCGACGACCCGGAACACCTCGGCACGGAACTGCTCGTCGCCCTGGTGCACCGGTGGACGAGCTGGCTGATCGGGCGCCGGATCGCACTGCGGTGCGTGCAGCTGCCGTACCCCGTGCCGCCGTACGCCGCCGACTACCACGCGATGTACGGCCGGATGCCGGTGTTCGACGGCCCGGACGGCACCGTCGCGCTGGAGTTCGACTCGGCGCTGCTCAGCGCGCCGGTCGTGCGTGACGAGAACGACCTGGCCGACTACCTCAGCGACCAGCCAGGCGTCTGGTACGCCCGGCGCGACTACGGCAGCACGACAGCCGACCGGGTCCGCAAGATCCTGGAACGCGGGCTGCGCGGGACGTGGCCGGCGGCCGAGGAGATCGCCGACCGGTTGTCGGTCAGCGTGCAGCACCTGCGGCGGTTGCTGCGCGAGGAGAAGACGTCGGTCAGCGGGATCAAGGAGGAGATCCTGCGGGACGCCGCCATCGACAGCCTGGTCCGCGGCGAGGAATCGGTCGACGACCTGGCCGTGCGCCTCGGCTTCTCGGAGGCCAGCGCGTTCCGGCGGGCCTTCCGCCGGTGGACCGGCAGCCCACCCGGCGCGTACCGCGCCGACGAGCACTGACACACGCGCTAGCCCAGGTCGACGGCCCAGCTGTCCAGCATGGCCTTGGCGTCCACAGTGTTGAGTGGTCGTGGCGGGTCGGCTGGTGTGCGGCTGAATCGGGGCGCCGGAGCGGGCTGCCGGGTTCCGCCGACGTCAACGAACGCCGTGCGGGCGGTGTTGTGCGGGTGGTCCGGCGCTTCGAGGGGCGTGAGCACGGGAGCGACGCAGGCGTCGACGTCCGCGAAGACGCCGGCCCATTCGTCCATGGTGCGCTGCTTGAACACGGCCGCCAGTTGTTCCCGCAGCTGGGGCCAGCGGCCAAAGTCGTACTGGTGTGGCGCGTCCTCGATGCCCAATGTGGACACCAGCTGGTCGTAGAACTCCGCTTCGACCGCCCCGACCGAGATGTAGCGGCCGTCGGCGCATTCGTACGTGTCGTAGAAGGGCGCGCCGGAGTCGAAGAGGTTCCCGCCGCGCGGGTTCGGCCAGAGCCCCACGTCCCGCATGCCGTGGATGAACGTCATCAGCAGCGACGAGCCGTCCACCATCGCGGCGTCGACCACCTGTCCCTGGCCGGACGACTGGCGTTCCAGCAGCGCCGCCAGCACGCCGAGCGCCATCAGCATCCCGCCGCCGCCGAAGTCGCCGACCAGGTTCAGCGGCGGCACGGGCCGGTGCCCGGCGGGGCCGATGGGATCGAGCGCGCCGGAGATCGCCAGGTAGTTGATGTCGTGGCCGGCTCGCGGCGCCAGCGGGCCGTCCTGCCCCCACCCGGTCATCCTGGCGTAGACCAGCCGGGGGTTGCGCTCGAGCAGGTCGTTCGGGCCGACCCCGAGTCGCTCGGCGACACCGGGCCGGAATCCCTCGGCGAACACGTCGGCCGACTCCACGATCCGGATCAGCGTGGCCAGGTCCCCGGGGTCCTTGAGGTCCAGCGCGATCGTGCTGCGGCCGCGGTCGAGCACACCGGCGGGCAGGTCCAGCCCGCGGGCGCGGCTGCGGCGGTCCACGCGCAGCACGTCGGCGCCCAGGTCGGCCAGGATCATCGCGCCGAACGCGCCCGGCGCCAGGCTGGCGAGCTCGACGACCCGGATTCCGCTGAGAGGTCCCATGCGTCCAGCGTGGTGCAGCCGCGCGCACGACGGCATGACCGGCGCGCTCCATGTCTGTGACCGTCCCGCGCACGAAAGGGGACACGCCTCACCCAGTGGAGCACCTCACTCCGAGTGGCGGCCACGCGCAAGCGGTTGTACTGCTGAAATGACAGGAAGGGGCACACCTCATGGCCACTGTGGCTGATCAGCTCGTCCGGACGTTGCGTGACGCGGGCGTCGAACGCGTGTACGGCATCGTCGGCGACAGCCTGAACACGATCGTGGACGCGATCCGCAAGACCGACGGCATCGAATGGGTGCACGTACGCCACGAGGAAGCCGCGGCGTTCGCGGCCGCCTCAGAGGCCCAGGTGACCGGCAGACTGGCGGTCTGCGCGGGCAGTTGCGGTCCGGGCAACCTGCACCTGATCAACGGCCTGTACGACGCGCACAGGTCAGCTGCGCCGGTGCTGGCGATCGCCTCGCACATCCCGTCGGTGCAGATCGGGACCGGCTTCTTCCAGGAGACGCATCCCACGCAGCTGTTCGCCGAGTGCAGCCACTTCAACGAGCTGGTCACCGAGCCCGAGCAGATGGCGCGGCTGCTGCCGATCGCGATGCGGACCGCACTGGGCAAAGGCGGTGTCTCCGTACTGACGATTCCGGGCGACGTCGCGCACCTGAAGGCCGCCGGGCCGACGTCGTTGCCGGTGCCGCTGGCGACCGCGTCGCCGGTCGTACCGCCGCAGGACCAGGTCGCCGAACTGGCAGAGCTGTTGAACACGGACGAGAAGGTGATGCTGTTCGCCGGCGCCGGTGCACGCGGTGCGCACGCAGAGGTGATGGCCCTCGCCGACCGGCTGGCAGCGCCGGTGGGACATTCGCTGGGTGGTAAGGAGTGGATCCAGTACGACAACCCGTTCGACGTCGGAATGAGCGGCCTGCTCGGCTACGGAGCCTGCTACGACGCGATGCACGAAGCAGACCGGGTTGTCCTGCTAGGTACAGATTTCCCGTACGCCAACTTCCTGCCGCAGGCCCACACGGTCCAGGTCGACATCGACCCGGCAAGACTGGGCCGCCGGACACCGCTGGACCTGGCCGTGCACGGCGACGTAAAGCTGACAATCGACGCCCTGCTGCCGTTGCTCCGGGAGCGCACCGACCGGTCGTTCTTGGACAAAATGCTCCGCGAGCACGTACGCGAACTGGAGAAGGTGGTCGGCGCGTACACCGAGCGCATCGACAAGCACCGCCCGATCCACCCCGAGTTCGTCGCCGCTGTACTCGACGACGTAGCCGACCAGGACACAGTGTTCACAGTGGACACAGGGATGTGCAACGTGTGGGCCGCCCGCTACCTCACGCCCAACGGCCGCCGTCGCGTGCTCGGCTCGTTCCGCCACGGCAGCATGGCCAACGCACTGCCCCACGCAATCGGCGCCCAGCTCGCACACCCCGGACGCCAGGTCGTGTCCCTGTCCGGCGACGGCGGCCTCGGCATGCTGATGGGCGAGCTGCTGACGGTGGCAGCAACGAACATCCCGGTGAAGGTGGTGCTGTTCAACAACTCCACACTCGGAATGGTCAAGCTGGAGATGCTCGTCGACGGGCTGCCGTCGTTCGGCACAGACCACCCCTCGGCGGACTACGCGGCGATCGCCGCGGCCTGCGGAATCCACGCCACCCGAGTCGAAGACCCCGCAGCACTCCGAGAAGCGCTGACCAAGGCCTTCGCCCACCCAGGACCCGCGCTGGTGGACGTGGTCACAGACCCGAACGCCCTGTCCATCCCACCGCACATCACCGGCGAAATGGTCCGAGGCTTCGCCATCGGCGCGACCAAGACCGTGCTGCAAGGCGGAGTCGGCAAGATGATCGAACTGGCAAGAACAAACCTGCGCAACATCCCCCGCCCATGAACGCAAGTAAGAAAAGAACCCAACCACACCAAGAGCCACCCGACCACAACGGCCCGCGCACACAAGTGCAGGCCAACTCCGAGCGGCGAGCGGGAGCGCGGAACCGGCCCAAGCACCCTGAGCAACAGCCAACCCAAGCGGCGTGCACAACCACGAACCAGCCGAGCAACTGGAGCGGTAGCCAACCCCGAGCAGCGCGCAAGCGCAAAACAGGCCCAAGCACCCTGAGTGACAGCCAACCCGAAGCGGCGAGCGCGCAAGCGCAGATGAGGGCTTCGGGCAGGAGCACCCACGCCACCAAGAGCACCCACCAAGAAGTGCAACCATCCGGCAGGAAGAACACCAAACACAAAGCTCCTGCCCAGAGGTCAGCCTGTGGCGAGGGAAAAGCACGTTCCGTGCAAGGAAAGCAAGGAAACCCGAAAACGAAGCCCAAACAGAAGAAGAACAAGCAAAGACCGCACCGAACGATATAAAAAACCGACCCAAGAACCAAGGAGTGACCCAAGTAACACAACCCCGTAACGCACCGTTCGTTCTCAAAAGAGCTAAGCTGGAGACAAGAGAGAGGAACGATCATGGACTTCGAGAAGACCGTGGCAGTGGTGACCGGCGCCAACCGCGGCCTGGGCCGTGAGTTCGCGCGCCAGCTGGCAGAGCGCGGCGCCAAGGTCTACGCGGCGGTGCGGCGCCCGGAAAGCGTCGAGGATCCCGGCGTGATCCCGATCAAGTTCGACCTCACCGACGAGGCATCCATCGACAACGTCGCCAAGATCGCCGCCGACGCGACGCTGCTGGTCAACAACGCGGGGGTCTCGACACAGGCCAACCTGCTCGACGGCGACTTCGACAAGATCCGCCTGGAGATGGAGACGCACTACTTCGGCACGCTGGCCGCGACGCGTGCCTTCGCCCCGGTCATCGAACGCAACGGCGGCGGGGCGATTCTCAACGTGCACTCGATCCTGAGCTGGCTGCACGCGCCGCAGCTGGGTGCCTACAGCGCGGCGAAGGCGGCCGGTTGGGCGATGAGCAACGCGCTGCGGCAGGAACTGGCGCCCAGGGGCATCCAGGTGACGGCGTTGTACGTTGCCTACATGGACACCGACATGGCTGCCATGGTGGCTCCGGCGGACAAGATCGACCCCGCGGGCGTGGCTTCGGCGAGCCTCGACGGCGTCGCGGCGGGTGTCGCCGAGGTCATCGGGGACGAGCGGACGCGGTCGGTGCGGGAGCGCCTCGGCGCCGCGATCTAGGCTGGTGGTGCGGAGAGGAGCAGCGGTGCGGCACAAGGAGTTCGATCCGGGCGTCGCCCTCGAACGGGCGATGACCATGTTCTGGGAACGCGGCTACGAGGGCACGTCCATTCAGGACCTGGTCGAGGGCATGGGTATCGGCCGGCGCAGCCTGTACGACACCTTCGGCGACAAGCACGAGTTGTTCATGCGGTCGATCAACAGGTACGCCGACATCCAGTCCGAGAGGCTCAACGCCGTCGCCGACACCGCTCGCACGGGCCGCGACGCTGTCCGTGACCTGCTGTCGGTCGTCCTGCGGCCCGAGGCGCACATGAGAGGTTGCCTGCTGGTGAACGTGGCGACGGAGCTCGCCGCGCGCGACAGCGAGGCTGCTCAGCGCGTCGACCGGTACATGGACATCTCCAGGGAGATCATGCTCGCCATGGTCCGGCGCGGCCAGCAGGACGGCAGCATCGGCGCTCCGCAGCGCCCTGAAGTGCTCGCGAGCATGCTGCTCAACGCGTGGCTCGGCCTGCGGGTCGCGGTGCGGTCGGGCGCGGACCGCAAGCGCTTGCGCAAGGACATCGACGAGATCATGACCGTGCTCGACCGGTGACGGTGTCTCGCCACGCCCAACCGTGACGAGACACCGTCATGCATCACGGATACTGCTTGATGTACACCGGCTGACCGACTTTCGTCGTGTCAGCCGCGTCACCGACGCCGTTGACCACGTGGTCGATGATCCCGGCGCTGAGGTTCACCGTCATGATGTGGCGCAGCTTCACGCCAGGGGTCTGCGGCACCTCGAAACCGTTCTCGGTGTGGATCTGCGGGTTGTTCTGGTTGAACACGTAGACACCCGCGCCGTGCAGCGTGTGGTTGCGGACGTGCGCGCCGACCTTGTACCCGGCGTAGCCCTCGACGGTGCCGTTCATCCAGTCGGCCTGCGTCGGCGGGTCGTACGGCAGTTCGTTCTGGTACAGGATCGTCGTGCCGTTCTCGCCGTACCAGGTCGTGTTGTACTGCTGGAAGTGCTCGACGAACAGGCCGGTGGCGGTGACGTTGTCGCCGTTGATCACCGCGCCCGTGCGCCCGGTGTTGGTGTTCCAGCGCTGGGTGTCGGTGAAGCCCTCGATGCCGTGGTCGGCCCGCCACACCCACGTGTGGTCGATCAGCACGTTGTCGCTGTTGACTTCCAGTGCGGTGTCGGTCTTGCCGACGTGCGGCCCGCCGACCCGGAAGTACACATCGGACAGCGTGGTCGGGTTCCGCGGCGAACTCCAGCTCCAGCCGCGCTGCTTGCCCACGCGCAGCAGCACGGGCGATTCCTGCGGGCCCGCGTCGATCGTGACGCCCGCGACGACCACACCGGGGACGTCACCGATCTCCAGGGGCACCGCGCCGCGTGCTGCGGTCAGCGTCGCGTGGCCGATGCCGAGGACCACGGTGTTGGGCCTGCGGACCTGGATGCTGCGGGCGATGTCGTACACGCCAGGCGTCAGCAGCAGGTGCTTGCCTAGCGCGAGGTGCGTGTTGATGGTCTGCACCGAGTCGCCCGGCTTGGCCACGTGGAAGTCGCTGATCGGGATCGTGCGGCCGGGCGTGATGCCGTTGCCCCACGAGATGCCCCGCGAGTCGTGCTGGGCGGACGGCACGCGGACGTTGTACTTGCCCTTGGCGTCGGCGAACAGGTACGGCTTCTCCCGGCTGACCGGGGTCTTGTCCAGCGTCGTGTACGGCGGCGCCGGGAACGCCGAGTCGTCGGGTGCGCCGACCACGCCGGAGAAGACCTGGTTCCACACGCCGTTGGACCAGCTCGCCACCTCGGTGTTGCGGGTCAGCCACTGCTGCTGCGAGCCGTTGGTGGTCGCGGGCAGCCGTGAGTCGGCGATGAACCCGCCGCTGGCGTACTGCGGGCCGTCGGTGCAGTAGTCCATCAACGACAGGCCGCCGCCCTTGATGTCGAGCCTGCGCAGCGACACCGCCTGGGAGACCGCCCAGAAGTTGGCCGACGAGCGGCAGCCGTCCTGGCCCTTGGCGTTGATGTTGATGTTCAGCGACAGGTTGGACAGCGTGCGCCAGAAGTTGACCAGAGCGAGGCAGTTCGGGCCCGCGTTGTTCAGGCACCGGTTGTAGACCTCGATCTTGCCGTTGATCACGACGTCGGTCGGTGCCGCGCCGAGTCCCGAGACCTCGGTGTAGTAGCCGACCTTGATCTGCAACGGCTTGTCCGCGGTGCCGTACGTGCCCGGCTTGAACAGGAACGCGTACCGCTGGGTGCCCATCTCGTTGTCGACCTGCTTGGCGTGGGTGGCGTCCAGCGTCGCCTGGATCCGCTCGACCGGCATGCTCGGGTCGAAGACGGTGACGCCGGGACCGAAATCGGGGCCGCCGCCGCGCCGGTCAGTCACCGGATCCGCCGCGGCGGTGCCGCCCGCTGCCGTGACGAGGGCGAGACCGAGCACGACGGCCCCGCCCCATCTGGACAAAAGCGTGTAAGCGCTCCCACGCGCCGGGTGCTGCACGATCGTCATCGACCTGCCTGTTCGCCAGTGGCCGGTCGGCGCGCCAGGCGGAGAGAGCGCTCTCTCGCCCGCCGGGCCGGAACCGGGCGACGGATGGGGGGATCGGATATTTCTACCTCGTGGATCGGTTCAGCGCCATGGGGCGGGCGCAGTGGGAAACACTCACGAGGATCGGCCGTTGCTTGTTATCCAAGTTAACTGGTAAACGCGAACAAGACGCAACGGGCAGAGTCGCCTAGGAGGTTCGTATGTCGACGAATGCGACGCCGGACCAAGCACTGCGCGCGCAGCTGCGACAGGCACTGCGGCACGGGCCGTTCCCGGCCGCGTTGCACCTCGCCATCGAGGCGAGCGGCCTGACCCTCGACCAGATCCAGGTGCGGCTGGTCGAACAGGGAGCCAGGGTCAGCGTGCCGACGTTGAGCTACTGGCGCCGTGGCCGCAGCAGGCCGGAACGCCCCGGTTCGATCCGGGCGGTGCGCTGCCTCGAGCACCTGCTCGACCTGCCGGCGGACTCACTGGTGGCCCTGCTCGGGCCGGTCCGCCCGAGGGGCCGGTGGATCGGCCACGTCACCGGCAGCACCGACATGGGCAAGCTGTTCGAGACGGGCCGCGCGGTCGAGATGCTGACCGAGGTCGGCGTGCCGCCACGCGGAGCGCTCACCCGGATCAGCACGCAGGTCACCGTGACGATCGATTCGCACCGCCGGACCAGCAGCATCCACCTGCGGGAACTGGTGGTCGCCAACGTCGACCGGCTGTCGCGCTGCGGGGTCATCCACATCACCCAGGAGGACCCGGCCAACCCGCCGACCCTGGCGGGCGTGCGGTTCTGCCGTGCCGGGCGCGTGCGGATGGACGACGCCGAAGGCGTCACGGCCGCCGAGCTGATCCTCGACCGGGTGCTCGACGCCGGGGAACGCGCGCTCGTCGAGTACGAGTGGCGGTTCGACCCGGGCGTGCGGATGCTCAACTACGAGTACCGGTTCCAGCAGCCGATCCGGGAGTTCGTGCTGCAGACCAGGTTCGAGCCCGGCGTGATCCCGGCGCAGTGCCACCGGTACGCCCGGCAGGACGTGAGCGGGGCCGAGGAGGACCGCACCGAACTGTGGATCGGCAGCTCGAACACCGCGCTCGTGGCCGAGTCCGACGTGCCGTCCGGCATCGTCGGCATGCGCTGGCAGTGGTCCTGATCCCGGGGGCCTGATCCGGGCTCTGACCTGCGCATTCAACTGGGTTGACAGTATTGCCGCGTGGCTGCCGCTCGTGCGCCTAACAACTATGGTCAGTCCGCGTTTCCGATCTTTATGTTCCGAGCGGTCATCTCCCTGCACTCGGAGGAACTATGGGAACGTGGAAACGGCGCTTCCTGGCGTCGGTACTCGCCGCAACGGCGGGCCTCGTGCTCGGAACAGCGAACACCGCGGTCGCGGAACCTGAGGGCGTTGTCGTCGACAAGACCACCAACCCGGTGGCGGGCACCTACCTGGTGACGTACAAGCCTGAAACCGCTGCGAGGGCATCGGTTCAGCAGACCGCGCAGAGCCTCACCGACCGGTTCGGCGGAAACGTCGACGCCGTGCTGAGCAAGACGATGTCCGGCTTCGTCGTGACGGGCCTGTCCGACCGGGCGGCCCGCAGGCTGGCCGCCGACCCCCGGGTCGCCGAGGTCCGCCAGTCGGGCACCGCCCGGATCGGCACGTCGGCACTCGGTCCCGGCGGAACGCAGAAGGACCCGCAGAACTGGGGTATCGACCGGATCGACCAGCGCGACCGGCCGCTCGACCGGTCGTACACGTACCCCAACGACGGGGCCGGTGTCACCGCGTACATTGTGGACACCGGAATCAACTACTCGCACAACGAGTTCGGCGGCCGGGCCAAGGCGGGCGTCGACTTCGTCAACGCGAACGACGGCGGCAAGGACTGCCACGGCCACGGCAGCCACGTCGCCGGGATCGTCGGCGGCTCGACCCGTGGCGTGGCCAAGAAGGTCGACCTGGTCGCCGTGCGGATCCTCAAGTGCGACGGATTCGGCCTCGACACCGACGTGAACAAGGCCGCGGAGTGGATCGCGCAGAACGCGAAGAAGCCCGCTGTCGTCAACATGAGCATCTACACCGACGACCCCGACGTCGCCGTCTCGGCGATCCGCGGCTCGATCAACTCGGGCGTCCAGTGGGCGCTGATCAACGGCAACAACGGCGGCAACGTCTGCAGCTACGGTCCCGGTGGCCAGATGACCGAGGGCGTCACGACAGGCAGCACGACCAGCAGCGACGGCAAGCGCTCCGACTCCAACTACGGCACCTGCATGGACGTCTGGGCGCCCGGCGACAGCATCAACTCCGCCTGGTACAACGGGAACAGCTCGTACAACACCATCGGCGGCACCTCGATGGCCGCGCCGCACGTGGCCGGTGCGATGGCGTTGCGCCTGCACGACGAGCCCGGCAGCACGCCTGCCCAGCTCGAGAAGTGGATCGTCGACAACGCGAGCCAGGGCAAGCTGTCCGGGATCGGCAGTTCCCCCAACAAGTTGCTGTACATCCCGAACACCGGCACCCCACCGGACGGCCCGGTCGCGCGGTTCACCGCGTCGTGCCCGTCGAACGGGCTGAAGTGCTCCTTCGACGGATCCACTTCCTCCGGCACGATCTCGTCCTACAAGTGGGCCTTCGGCGACAACACCGCCGACGGCGACGGCAAGACCGTCGACCACACGTACGGCACGAAGGGCACGTACACCGTCAAGCTGACGGTCACCGACAACGCCGGCAAGTCCAACACCGCCGAGCAGCAGGTGAACGTGGGCAGCAGCGGCGGCGGGCAGCCCCCGACGTCGAGCTTCACCGTGAACTGCCAGTCCTCGGCGAAGTGTGCCTTCGACGGCAACGGATCCCGCGACCCCGACGGTCAGATCTCCAGCTACGCCTGGGACTTCGGGGACGGCACGACCGGGAACGGCGCCACGACCAGCCACACGTACCCCGCCAAGAGCGCGACCTACACCGCCAAGCTGACCGTGACCGACAACTCGGGCAACTCGGCGACCTCGCAGCGTTCCGTCCAGTGCTGGGGCTTCGGTTCCGGTCAAGCCTTCTGCTTCTGAGAGGCATGCCATGAAAATCATGAAGGCACTCGTTGCCTCGCTCGTGGGCCTGGCGTGCGCCGCGAGCCCGGCGATCGCTGACGAACAGCCGGGTGTGCGGGTCATCAACGGCCAGCAGACCACGGTGTCGGAGTACCCGTTCATCATCGCCCAGATGCGCACCGGCGGTGCCCGGCCGGCCGAGCAGTCCTGCACCGGTTCGGTCGTCGGCAAACGCGCGGTGATCATCGCCGCGCACTGCAAGTTCGGCCAGGGCGAGCCGAAGTACCTGGTGTACGGCCGCGACGACCTCGTGGACACCAGCAAGGGCACGCGGATCGAGGTCCAGGAGTTCCGCGTGCACCCGAAGTTCACGCACGCCGACGCGTGGCGTGAGGGCTACGACGTGGCGATCATCTTCACCAAGACCGACATCCCCACACCCGCGGGGATGCAGTACCCGAAGATCGCCAACTCGAGCGACAAGCTGTCGATCGGCACCGCGGGAACCGCGGTCGGCTACGGCAAGACCGACAAGGACGACGCGCGCAAGAACAGCAAGCTGTGGAAGACGACGCTGCCTGTCGTCGACGACTCGAACTGCCGCAACATCGCGGGCCAGTTCAACGCCACGTACATGTTCTGCGACGGCTACGGCGACGGCCGGACCGGGTTGTGCCAGGGCGACAGCGGCGGACCGTACCTTGTGGACGGCAAGATCTACGGCGTCTTCTCGTGGCTGCGCACCGACTGCGCGTCGTACAACGCGCACGCCAAGCTGTGGGGCGTGCTGGGCGACTGGGCCAACGAGCAGCTGGGCGACACCGGCCCGCCGCCGGGCGGCCCCGGCTCGTCGTTCACGGCCTCGTGCCCGTCCAGCCTGACCTGTGCCTTCGACGGATCGGGCTCCACCGGGACGATCTCGTCGTACTCGTGGGACTTCGGCGACGGGACCACGGGCAACGGCGCTCGGGTGAGCCACACGTACCCGAGCAAGAACGCCACCTACCAGGCGAAGCTGACCGTGACCGACGGCAGCGGGCGTTCGGCCACATCTCAGCGCGACATCAAGTGCTGGGGCTTCGGCGGCAGTCAGGGTTTCTGCTTCAGCTGACCGCCGAGACGTGCCGGGAGAGGGATCTGAGCAGGGGTGTTCCTCTCCCGGCACCCCTTCGTCGCCGACTCGTGATACCTGGGCGGACGCCACCCACGCGCTGACTCACCGCGTCCGTCCATTCGCGCCCACACCGCGCCCAACCGCGGTGTGGGCGCTTCATGCTTTCTCGATCTGCGCGACGATCGCGTCTGAGGCGGACTTGAGCATCCGCTGGGCGTCCGCGCCCAGTGCGTCGAACACGAGCGTGCGGACCGTCTCGACGTGCGCGGGCGCGGCGCGGACCAGGTGCTCGTGGCCGGACGCGGTGAGGATCGCGTTGGTGTAGCGGCCGTCGGACGGGTCGGGTTCGCGGCGGACGAAGCCGCGCTTCTCCAAGCGCTTGACCAGGTGCGACATCCGGGACAGCTCCGCGTTGACGAACACGGCGATGGTGCTGATCCGCATCGTCCACTCCGGCGATTCGGACAGGCCGACCAGCGTGTAGTACTCGACGAAGCTCAGCTGCGACTCGGTCTGCAGCTGGGTGTCCAGTGCGGCCGTCAGCCTGGACATCATCAGCGAGAACGACTGCCAAGTTGCCAGCTCGTCGGGGGTCAGCCACCGGGGCTCGGGTGTGGCGGGCATGACACCAGTCTATTTCACTTGAACATTCAAGTCGTGCTAGATTT
Organism: Kibdelosporangium phytohabitans; assembly: GCF_001302585.1. Taxonomy (GTDB): domain Bacteria; phylum Actinomycetota; class Actinomycetes; order Mycobacteriales; family Pseudonocardiaceae; genus Kibdelosporangium; species Kibdelosporangium phytohabitans. The sequence continues at coordinate 1,933,931 of NZ_CP012752.1, forward strand.
CACGTGAAGATTCAAGTGATCGAACCTACGGCAGGATGTCCCATGAGTGACCTGAAGATCGCGATCATCCTCGGCAGCACCCGTCCCGGCCGCAACGGCAAGGCCGTCGCCGACTGGGTGGCGCAGCTGGCCGAGTCGCGCACCGGCGCGGACTACGAGCTGGTCGACCTGCTCGACTTCCCGCTGCCGCACCTGGACGAGGCCATCCCGCCGACCATGGGCCAGTACGCCAACGAGCACACCAAGGCGTGGGCGGCGAAGATCGACTCGTACGACGGCTTCATCTTCGTCACGCCGGAGTACAACCACTCCACCTCGGGCGTGCTGAAGAACGCGCTCGACTATCTCTACGGCGAGTGGAACAACAAGGCCGCCGGGTTCGTCAGCTACGGCTCCCTCGGCGGCGCACGCGCCATCGAACACCTGCGTGCGATCTGCAGCGAGCTGCAGATCGCGCACGTCCGCCAGCAGGTCAGCCTGTCGTTGTTCACCGACTTCGAGAACTTCTCGGTGTTCAAGCCGGCGGAGCCGCACCACGACTCCGTGCAGGTCCTGTTCGACCAGCTGGAGTCGTGGAGCAGCGCGATGAAGAACGTGCGCCGGCCTGCTGCCGTCGCCGCCTAGGTCCTAGGCCCTAGTCGGCCTCGGGCGGCCCGCTCTCGGTGAGCTTGCCGTCCGCGAGGTACAGCCACCGGCGCACCCCGATGTCGGCGAGGAACCGATCGTCGTGACTGACCACGACGAACGCACCCCGGTACGCGTTCAGCGCACTGGTGAGCTGCTCCACACTGACCAGGTCCAGGTTGTTGGTCGGCTCGTCGAGCAGGAGCAACTGCGGTGCGGGCTCGGCGCGGAGCACGCACAGCAGCGTCGCCCGCAGACGCTCCCCGCCGGACAACGCGCCGACCGGCAAGTTGGCCCGCTCGCCCCGGAACAGGAAACGCGCGAGCAGGTGCATCATCTCGGACAACGGCAGGTGCGGCGCGGCTGACCGCAGGTTGTCCATAGTGGAGCGCTCAAGGTCGAGCAGGTCGAGTTTCTGCGACAGGAACGCGACCCGCCCGTCAGCGCGGGTCATCAGTCCGCTGTCCGGCGTGAGCAGCCCGGCGACGAGCCGGAGCAATGTGGACTTCCCCACACCGTTGGCGCCGAGCAACGCGATCCGCTCAGGCCCGCGGATCGAAAGATCCACGCCCTCGCCGGAGAACAACGAACGAACCTGCATCCGCTGCCCGTTGAAAACGGTCCGGCCCGCGGGGACGTCGGTGTCGGGCAGCGAGAGCGCGATGGTCTGGTCCTCCCGCAACGCGCGGTCGGCCTCGTCCACTTTGGCCTTGGCGGCGTCCAGGCGCTGCGAGTGCATGGTGTCCGCCTTGCCCGCGCTCTCCTGGGCGCGGCGCTGCAACCCGCCCTTGATGATCCGCGGGATGTCGGTGTTGGTCCGTGCGCCGGTCGCCGCCCGGCGCGCGGAACGCTCCCGCGCCTGCTGCAGTTCCCGCTTCTCCCGCTTGAGGTCCTGCTCGGCGTTGCGCAGGTTCTTCTCGGCGACCTCACGAGCGGCCTGCCTGGCGGCCTCGTAGTCGCTGAAGTTGCCGCCGTGGAACCGGATCTCGCCGTGGCCGAGCTCAGCGATGCGGTCCATCCGGTCGAGCAGGGCACGATCGTGGCTGACGAGCAGAAGACAGCCCCTCCACTCGCCGAGCACGTCGTGCAGACGCCGGCGCGCAGCCCGATCGAGGTTGTTGGTCGGCTCGTCGAGCAGCAGCACATCGGGCTGCTTGAGCAACTGCGCGGCCAGCCCGAGCGACACGATCTGCCCACCGGACAACGTGCCGATCGTGCGGTCGAGGGTGACATCGGGCAACCCGAGCCTGCCGAGCTCGACCCGGGCACGTTCTTCGATGTCCCAGTCGTTGCCGATGGTGGTGAAGTGCTCCTCACCGGCATCGCCGGCCTCGATGGCCCGCAGGGCACGGACGACAGGGGCGATCTCCAGCACCTCGGCGACCGTGGGCTCACCGGCGAGCGGCAACGTCTGCGGCAGATAACCCACCACCCCCTCGGTGGTCACAGAACCGCTGAGCGGCTCGTAGACACCGGCCATGAGCTTGAGCAACGTGCTCTTGCCGGCCCCGTTGGGCGCGACCAGCCCAGTACGACCGACGCCGACGCTGAAGGTGAGGTCCTGGAAAACCGGAGTGTCATCCGGCCAGGAAAAGGACAGAGCAGAACAAACGATCTTGGACACCGGGAAACTCCCAGAAACACGCGCGTGCGGAGGACATGACGAAGAGCGGTGGCACCACAGGCGCACCGCTGGTCAGGCCGGGCTCACCCGGAGACGTCGTCCTCGGCAACGAGCATCGGAAGCATGACTCCTCTCGACTGATCATCGACTGTAACAGCCGCGGGTAACCTGAGAGGTCAGGCCGCGAGGAGAAACCGAGGCAACCGTGAGCGAGTCGACGCCGCCACCGACAGTGGGGGAGCTGCTCTGCTTTGACCTGTACTCGACCTCACGGGCGGTGACAGCCTTCTACCGCCCGATGCTCGAGCGAACAGGCCTGACCTACCCCCAGTTCCTGGTCCTGACCCTGCTCTGGGAACAGGACAAGCAGACCATGGGAGCCCTGGCCCAGCGCCTGGACCTGGAGTACAACACGGTCTCCCCGCTGGTGAAGAGAATGGTGAAAGCAGGCCTGGTGACCCGCGTCGCCAACCCGGCGGACGAACGCTCGGTCCTGGTCGAGCTCACCGACGAAGGCACCAAGCTCCGCTGGGTCTCGCACGAGATGACCGGCCAGCTCGGCACCGCTTTGGGGATGACGGACGACGAGATAGCCGTGCTCAGGAAGATGCTGAACAGGGTGCGTTCCGGCGCGTTGGAGTAGGCGGGCTCGACGGCTGGCAGTTGGCGGTGGTGGCTGGTGACCGGTCGCTGGTGGCGGGCGGTACCGGTGGCTGGTAGCTGGTAGCGCGTGGCGGTGCTGTGTTGCGTGGGGCGGTGCTGTGTTGCGTGGGGCACGTCGTCCAGCACATCTGACATCGGAGAGTGAAAGTGCGTAACCGAAGGTAGTTGACGTTAGGCCGACGGGACGTAGAAGGGCAAAACGCCCAGCTCAGAGCCTGCGTGACTCAACTTACATCGTGCGCGATCTTTTCAAGCACGACTCGTCCGGCTACATTCGATCGTGCACAACTAAAGCGTGCACGATGAAAAGGAGTCGAGATGGCCAAGCTCAAGAAGCTCGCAGTCCTGGGAGCAGTCGCCGCGATCGCATCCGCCGGGGTTGTCCCACTCGCGGCGTCCGCGGCACCCACCAAGGACCCGAAGCCCACGATCGTCCTGGTGCACGGAGCCTTCGCCGAATCGGCCAGCTGGAACGGCGTGATAGCAAGGCTGCGGCAACGCGGCTATCCAGTGATCGCGGCAGCCAACCCGTTGCGAAGCCTGGAAGGTGACATCGCGTACCTGCGCCAGGTCCTCGCAGGCATCCACGGCCCCATCGTCCTGGCTGGACACTCGTACGGAGGCATGGTCATCTCCGGTGCGGCTGCGGGCAACCCGCAGGTCGAGGCACTCGCGTACATCGCGGCGTTCGCGCCGGAAACGGGCGAGTCCGCGCTCGAGCTGTCCAACAAGTTCCCTGGCAGCATTCTCGGCCCCACTCTCGACGCAAACCCGTTGGGAGACGGCACGAACGACCTGACCATCAAGCAGGAGAAGTTCCGGACCCAGTTCGCCGCGGACGTCCCACGAGACGAGGCCGCGCTGATGGCCGCCACCCAACGGCCAGTCCGGGACGCCGCCCTCAACGCACCCGCGGGCCCAGGTGCGTGGCACACCATCCCGTCCTGGTTCGTGATCCCGGCCGCGGACAAGAACATCCCCTTGACCGCGCAGCGGTTCATGGCTCAACGCGCGCATGCCCGTGAGGTCGTCGAGTCGCGCGGGGCTTCGCATGCGGTGACGGTCTCGCGGCCTGACGAAGTCGCGGCGCTCATCGCCAAGGCCGCCAGGTGATCCCGGCTCGCACGTTCACACGGAAGTGGTTCGGCCCTCTCGGTACATTGCCTTCGTGACACAGGGCGAGGGGAGGGTCGTCGCCAAGCGGTATCGCCTGGTGGCGGCCATCGGTCGCGGCGGAATGGGCGTCGTGTGGCGTGCGCACGACGAGTACCTGCACCGGGATGTGGCGATCAAGGAACTCCGGCTCGACGAGTCGGCCGATCCCAGCGAGTCGGAACCTGCGGTGCGCCGCGTGTTGCGGGAGGCCAGAGCGGCGGCCCAGCTCAGACACCCCGGGATCGTCACCGTGCACGACGTGGTCACCGACGACGGCCTGCCGTGGATCGTGATGGAGCTGATCGAGGGCCGCTCGCTGGCCGACATCCTCGATCACGACGGCCCGTTGCCCGTCGAGGAGGTGGCGCAGGTCGGCCTGCAGGTGTTGCGTGCGCTGGACGCGGCGCACCAGCGGGGCATCCTGCACCGGGATGTCAAGCCGGGCAACATAATGCTCGACGGTGACCGCGTGGTTCTCACCGACTTCGGCATCGCTGTCATCGACGGCGCCAGCGCGTTGACCGGTACCGGGCAGCTGCCCGGTTCGCCGGAATACATCGCGCCGGAACGCATCGACGGTCATGAGGCCACCACAGCCGCGGACATGTGGTCGGTCGGGGTGACCCTGTACGGTGCGGCGGTCGGGCGTTCTCCCTTCAAACGCAAGGACATCCAGAGCACGCTGGCTGCGGCGGCGTCGCGTGATCCGGACCCCGACCAGCGGATCGGCCGGTTGTGGCCGGTCATCCAAGGCCTGCTGCGCAAGCAACCGGCCGAGCGGATGACCGCGGTCGCCGCCATCGACCGGCTCAGCACGATCGCGGCGACGCTCACGCCGCAAGGCGGACCGCCGAGGACGGTCGCCCTGGCCGATGGCCTGACCTGGATCGACAATGCGGGCAGCCCGGTCACGGATGTGGACCCGACAGCGCCGAACACCCGGACCGCGCCACCGCCGCTGATGCCTGTGCACCCGCCCGCGATGCCGGGAGACGTCACGCTCGACGTCGGCCCAGTCCGGCCGCCGAACAGGAAGCACGGGGTGTTGCTGGGCCTCGGCGCCGCTTTCGTGGTGGCTGTCGTGGTCGTCGTGATCACCCTCGCCTCGCAGTCGCCGCCGCAAGGCCAGCACCAGTCCCCGCAGTCGCCCGCCGACGTGAGCCCGGTGCCCGAACTGGCGTTGCAGGAAGAGAAACTGGGCTTCCAGATCCAGGTGCCCAAGGCGTGGACGCGGTCGGAGTCCCAGCCAGGCGTGCAGAGTGACGTCACCTGGACCGGTGCGCGGACCAATCCCGACAGCGGTGCGCTGCAGGTGCAGGTCCGGCGGGACGACGCCAACGTGCGGACGTCCTTGGTGGACTACCTCTCGACGCTCGACAACAGCAACGACAAGAGCCGCGACAACCTCGGCTACACGCGTATCGCGCTGGAGGACCACGGCAAGACCGCGGACCTCGAGTACGAGTACACCGCCGCGTCCGGTGGTACCGTCGTCCACGCGTTGACCAGGGCGTTCACCAACGACAGCGGTAGGCTCTACGTCCTGACGCTGACGTTGTACTCGAACAGCGCCGAGGCCGCGCAGGACGGCTGGAAAGCGGCGAAGCCGGTCCGCGACGCCATCCTCGGCAGCTTTCGAATCACCGTTTGACCTGCGGTAGCACCGTTCTCGGGACCCCTCCCGGACCGGCCGGGTAGCTTGCCGCGGGTGTTCAAGCGGAGCCGGCCGTTCGCGTTGATCGCCGTACTCGCCGCCGGCGTGCTCGTCGCCGCACTGACCGGCGCGGCCAAACCGCTGCCCGCCGGCCGGTTCGCGCTGAGCGGCCACTGGGTGTTCAACTCGCTGCTGCAGGTGGCGCTGCACATCGACGGCGCGACCACGAACATCGACGCGCACGCGGAGGTCGACGGCGAGCCGGGCAGCCAGGTCGTGCAGAGCGACACCCACGGGTACGTGGTCGGTGCGAACACCATCACCCAGTTCGACCGGGCCACGCTGGAAGTGCGCGACAGCATCAGCCCGCCTGCCGAGGAACGCCCGCTGCCCATCGAGGGCGTCGGCGGGCCTTACCTGGCATACCGGAACGCGGGCATGGTCATGCGGATGGGTGACCCGCCGACGGTCATCCGAGTCGGTGGCGCGTTCGGCACGCCGATCCTGACCAAGGACGGCACGCTGTGGCTGCACCGCCAGGAAGTCGGCCAGTTGTGCACCGTGAACAAGGACTCGACCGTGATCAACGGCTGCCCGGTCGACGTACCGCCCGGCCACACGGGCGCTTTGACCATTTTGGACGATCGAACGGCGTTCGTCGACACGTTCACCAGCACGCTGCACCCCATCGAGAACGGGAAACTCGGCGACGGTGTCCTACTCGGCGAGTCCGTCCCGCCGTACGCGCGGGCCGCGACGCAGGACGTCGGCGGCCGGGTGGCGATCCTCGATCCGCAGCGGCAGACGCTGCTGCTGGCCGACAGCAAGAACCCGCCGGGCGAACACGTCACGGTCTCGTTGCCGCCAGGCGACTACGAAGGCCCGATGTCGACCGGGGACGTGGTCGTGCTGGTGGAACGGCAAAGCGGCAACGTGCTGACCTACGCCCCGGACGGCCGGAGCAAGGAAACCAAGCCGATCAAGCAGAAGAACGGCGAACCGCGGCTCAGCCAAGGCGAGGACAACCGCGTCTACGTCGAAGACACCGACGGCACGCAGGTGATCGTCGTCGCCAGGGACGGCAACGTGCAGGACGTGTCCACAGCCGACCGCCCCAGCCCGACACCGGCGCCGAACACCGGTGGCCCGGGAGATGTCCGTGTCGCGGCACCGCCGCCGTCCCAGCCGCCGAAACAACCCACGAGGGAACCGGACAAGCCACAAGCGCCCCCGCCCGTCCCGCCTGGTCGCCCGGGTGCTCCCGCGTCGGTGTCGGCCACCGCGGGCAACAACGCGGCGGTGGTGAAATGGGGGTCGGCTGTCGACAACCGCGCGGACATCACGTCCTACCAGGTTTCCTGGCGTGCTAGCACGGGCCAGACAGGCTCGTTGACAACGGGCGGAGGCGCGCGTCAGACAACCGTGAACGGTCTGTCCAACGGCGTCAGCTACGTCTTCACGGTCACCGCGACCAACCGCATGGGCACTGGTCCAGGTGCTTCGTCCGCCGCGGTGACGCTTGTCGCGCCGGTCTCACCCGCGAGCGCACCGATCAACCTGAGGTCGAGCTACGACGTCAACGATCGCCCGACGAGAGACGTGACGCTGCTGTGGAACCAGCCGTCGCTCAACGGTGGCACGTTGGTGCACTACGTCGTCGCCGGGACGGGGCTGGCCCAGCGCACGGTGACCGGTACCCAGACGGCGTACGCGCAGTTGCCGTCGGCCACGAAGTACACGTTCACCGTGCGCGCGGTGACCAGGACGCCGGACGGCAACACGGTCACCGGCCAGCCCGCGACGCACGTCGTGCAGGACACACCGCCGCCCGCGGTGAAACCCCAGATCACGATCTCGCAGGGCGGGCCGTCCTCGTCTGACAACTGCGAACGCCCGAACTGCTTCTGGGTGATCACGAGGCTGACCGGTTTCCCGCCGGGGAAGTACCGGCTCACGCTCAGCTCGAACGCCAACCCCACTGTCAACAACAGTGAATCCGTGACGGTCAACGCGGACGGCAAGGGCGCTTACGACAAGCTCAACTACGACGTTCCCAACGAGACCGTCTGGGTGTCCGTGCAAGGCCCCGACGGCCGGGTTCAGTCGAACAAGATCGTCTGGAAGAAGGGGTGACCGTGTCGGCAGGCGAGGTCTACCAACGGATCGCGGACAACGTGCAACGCGTCCTGCGTGGCAAGCCGCAGGTCGTCAGGCTGGCGGTCGCCGCGTTGCTCAGCGAGGGGCACCTGCTCATCGAGGACGTCCCCGGCCTGGGCAAGACCACGCTCGCGCGGTGCCTGGCCCGCAGTGTCAGCGGCCGGTGGAGCAGGATCCAGTTCACGCCCGACCTGCTGCCGGGCGACATCACCGGTGTGCAGGTGTACCACCAGAACGACGAGAAGTTCGCGTTCCACCCCGGCGGGGTGTTCGCCAACGTCGTACTGGCCGACGAGATCAACCGCGGTACCCCGAAGACCCAGTCGGCGTTGCTGGAGGTGATGGCGGAGCGGCGGGTCACGGTCGACTCGGTCAGCCACGAGGTGCCGCGGCCGTTCCTGGTGATCGCCACCCAGAACCCGATCGAGATGGCGGGCACGTACCGGTTGCCCGAGGCGCAGCTCGACCGGTTCCTGATGCGGCTGCGGATCGGCTACCCGGACCTGAAGTCCGAGGTCATGGTGATCCTGAGCGACTGCGCGGGCGTCGACCCGGACGAACTGCCCGCGGTGGTGGACATCCCGACGCTGCAAGCAGCCGTCGCCGAGGTGCGCGCGGCACGGGTGCACACCGCGGTTGTGGAGTATGCCGCGACAATCGCGGCGCAGACTCGCCGGCACGGGGATTTGCGTTACGGCGCAAGCCCGCGAGGCAGCATCGCGCTGGTTCGTGCCGCACAGGCGGTCGCGGCGACCTACGGGCGTGGGTACGTCACCGTGGACGACATCAAGGAAGTCGCGCACCCGGTGCTCGACCACAGGCTGATCCTCACGCCGGACGCGGAGCTGCGGCAGCGCCGCGCCGAGGACATCGTCTCCGAACTGCTCAACGAGATCCCCGTTCCGGTCATGACGACAGGGGCTTGACCATGCGCTTGACGCAGCGTGGCACCGCCATGCTCGTGGCCGCGCCTGTCCTGCTCGTGTCGGGGTGGCTGGCCGGCTTCCCGGTGCTGATCGTGCTGGGGGCCATCGCTTTCTGCACGGTCGTGGCCGCTGTCGCCGTCGCTGGGCGCAAACCGCGTGTGGCCGTCGTCCGCGATGTCCACCCCGACCGGGTCGAGCGCGGCAGCCGCGCCGGGATTGTCCTGCGGGTGCGCAATCCGGGTGCACGCTGGCAATCCGCGTTCACCGCTGTCGACCGGCTCGGTGCCAGCACGTTGCGCATCGCCGTGCGCCCGCTGGCGCCCGGCGCCGAGCAGGCTTATCTGAACGAGCTGCCGACGTGGCAGCGCGGCAAGCACGAAGTCGGGCCGTTGACGTTGCGGCGCACCGACGCGCTGGGGCTCGGCGAGAACACGTTGTTCATCGGGGAAACAGCGACGCTGTGGGTGTACCCGCGGACGCTCCCGGTGCGTTCCGCCGCGAGCGGCCTGCCACTGCACCACCACGACGGCGCGGCGGACGAGACCTCGCCGCGCGGCTCGCTGGACATCCGCGAGGTGCGTGAGTACGTCCCCGGTGACGAGGTCCGCCACCTGCACTGGAAAGCCACGGCACGGACCGGGAAGCTGATGATCCGCGACTACGCCGACCCGCGGCAGCCCCAGTTCACCGTCCTGCTGGACAACCGCCCGCAGATCGCGGCGGCGCCGGAGTTCGAGGAGGCGGTCGACGTCGCCGCCTCGCTCGTGGTCGCCGCGGCCAAGGCCGACAACCGCTGCCAGCTGGCCACACCCAGCGGTGTCGACGTGATCACGACTCCCGGCGCCGTCGCCGTGCAGCGGCTGCTCGACGAGCTGTGCGTGTTGGACCGCACCACCGAGACCGATCTTCCTCTTGTGCCACGGGCGTTGGCGCAGTCGTGGGGCGGTCAGTTCGTGGTGATCTCGTCGGCTGTGTCCGCTGCTGATCAGGCCGCGCTGGCCCGTGTCCGGTCGCGGTACGCGGACCTCGTGGTGATCGCGCTGGGCAACCGGGACGCGGCTGTCGCGGGCGGCAAGGTCCTGCGTGCTGCCGACGCGGTCGACGCGACCCGGCAATGGCAGACGGTGATCGCCCGGTGAACACACCGAGCCCGGTCCGGATCCCGGCGGTGTGGGTCCTGCTGGCGGCCGCGATCCCCGGCCTGTTGTTCGCGCCGGTTTTCGGCCTGCGCCCGCTGCTGCTGCCCGTCGGCGCCGTTCTCGTGGCGTGCTACGCGGCTGTGGAACTGTGCTTGCGAGTCAAGGCTTTGCAGCCGTGGCGGCCACTCGTCGCCGCTGTGCTCGGGTTTCTCGCGTTGTGCGTGGCGATGTTCGGCGTGCCGAGCGTGGGCAACCTGGGCACGATGGTTTCCGGTGTGACGGACTCGTGGCAGCTCGTGGTGCAGTCGACCTGGCCCGTACGCCCCGGCGCCGAGGCGATGCTGTTCGTGCCGTTGCTGGTGTTGCTCGCGGCCGTGATCGGGATCGAGCTCCTGCGCTGGCCCGCTACGGCACTGCTGCCCGGCATCGCGGTGCTCGTCGTCAGCCAGGCGTTCGCGGCGGTGTCCGGGACGATGGCTGTCGTGGCGGCGCTCGGGTTCGCCGTGGTGGCGGCCGGGTTGTACATACCGAGGTGGCCCGGTTTGATGCTGGTGCCCACTGTCGTGCTCGGCGTGGTGGGTGCGGCGGTGGGCGCGTTGATCGACGTGGACGAGCCCTATTCCGTGCAACGCAACGACTCCGCGCAGGTCCCGCTGCCGCGCACGATCAGCCCGCTCGCGGAGGTCGCCGCGCGGCTGGGCAAACCGGACACCCCGGTGTTCAGCTACACCACCGACGGGCCGGTGGATCGGTGGCGTCTGGTCGTACTGACCCGGTTCAACGGTGTCACGTGGGAACCGTCGGACGAGTACCGCAGGCTCGGCGCGCAACTCGGGCCACCGGCCGACGCGGCCTCGGTGCGGTACTCGGCCAGGATCCAGGCGCCGACCGGGCAATGGCTGCCCAGTCAGGGGCTGCCCGCGTCGGTCACGGGCGCCGCGCCGCTGATCGACCCGGCGACGGGCGCGTTGTTGCTGCCCGACCGGCAAGGCGCGGTCGAGTACGACCTGAGCTGGTGGGAACCGCAGGCCGACGAGAAGCTGCCGGACGCCGCACTGTCGTCGGTGGACGCGCCCGGTGGGCTCGGCGTGATCCCGCCGGACATCCAGGAACTGGCGGCCACGGCCACCGGCGGGATGCGCCCGTCGTTCCGGACCGCCCTGCTGCTCGAGAAATACCTCAGGGACAACTACAAAGTGGTGACCGGCGGGGTGCTGCCGACCGGGAGCGGCTGGCCGCAGTTGCGCGACTTCCTGGTGCAGAGCAAGCGCGGCACGAGCGAGCAGTTCGCCGCGTCGTACGTCGCCATGGCACGGATCGTGGGCATTCCGGCACGGCTCGCTGTCGGGTATCGCGCGCCACGGACCCCGGTCGGCGCGGAGACGATCGTGCACAACCGGGACATCCTCGTATGGCCCGAAGTCGCCGTGGCCGGGTTCGGCTGGGTGCCGCTCGACCCGGCGGGCGGGGCCGGCGGTGCGGGACCGGCGCCGTCCCGGTTGGCGCAGATCACCGCGCAGGCACGGGACAAGGTGCAGCCGCCGGACAAGGTGCCCGAGCCGCCGCTGCCGCCACCTCCGCCCGTGCCGCTTCCGGACCCGCCTTTCGACTACCCCAAGGCGGTGCTGTGGGCCATCATCGGTCTGGTGGGCCCGGTTCTCCTGGCACTGCTCGTCGTGCCGGTGACGAAGATCGTGCGGTCACTGCGCCGCAGGCGCCGCACGGGCGCCGACGGGGTGGTGGCCGCCTGGTGGGAGGCCAGGGATCTGATGCGTGCGCACGGCAGCAGGATCACTCCCGGCATGACCCCGCGTGATCTGGCGCGGGCGACCTCGGACGCGTCCATCGTGAACGCGCTGCGGGGGATGGCCGGTCAGCTGGATGTCGCGTTGTGGTCGGGTTCGGGCGCGGATGACCACGCCGTCGCCAGTGCGTGGGCGGAGGTCCGGCAGATCCGCCGGACGCTCGCCGGGCGCACGTGGGGCGCCCGGCTGCGGGCGGTGTTCGCGATCCGATGACGTTCGAGTTCCTCGGCCGCGGCCCGTTCGCGGTCGTCAACGCCACCACGGTGTCGGGACATCCGGTGGCGGAGAAGACGTTCGACAAGTCCTTCGACCGCAGGACGTTGTCGGTGATCAAACGGGACCGGGACAAACTGGCGCAGTTGGCCGCGACGCTCCCGATCCTGCCGAGCGGCCCGCCGGAACTGCGTGACAAGAAACACCTGGTGCGGATGGAGTTGTGCGCCGAATCGCTGACCGCGCGGGTACGGCGGACCGGCGCGCTGGAAGTCGGCGAGGTCCTCGAACTCGGCTACGGCCTGGCTCGCGCGCTGACCGCCGCGCACGCGTCCGGCGTGCCGCACGGCGGCGTCAGCCCCAACAACGTGCTGTACCGAAGGTCCGGTCAGGCCGTTCTGTCGGACTTCGGCGTGGCGATCCGCCAGGCCGTGCCCCGCCGTGATCCCCTGCACGGGATCGAATGGATGTCGCCGGAGACACTGCAGTCCGGTGTGCTCGACGAACGCGCCGACGTGTACGGGCTCGGCACGCTGTTGTACTTCGCGCTGACCGGGGACTCGCCGTACCCCAAGCGGATCGGGGAGTCGCCGCTCGACCGGATCAGCCGGGTGTTCAACGAGCCCATCCCGGCGATCAGCAGGCCCGACGTGCCGATCGAACTGTCCACCGAGGTCGCGCGGATGCTGGCACCCGCGGCTGCGCACCGGACGGACAAAGCGGCCACGGTCGTGGCGAAACTCGGCCGGATGCTGTCCCGCACCGACCCCGGGCCGCCCAGCCCCGTGCACGCTCGCCGACCGTGGATTCCTTACGCCGTAGGGGGCGGCGTCCTGGCCGTGAGCGCGGCGGCGGTCCTGTGGTTCCTGCTGCCGGACGCGGATCAACCCGCCCCGCGGGCGGCAGCTCCGCAGGCCCCGGTGACGCTGGACCTGGCGGATCCGGTGGACCAGGGCAGTCAGATCATGCTCAGCTGGGAGAGTTCCCGGGCACTCGATGTCACTGTCGTGGTGATGCCGGACGGCGGGAAGCCGGACTACCAGCAGGCCAGCCGGGAGACGTCCGCCAAGGTCGCGGTCGACCCCACGCGCAAGTACTGCTTCAAGGTCAGAGGGACCAACGCGGGCGTCGCCCAGATTTACGAGAGCAAGGCGAAACCCGTCCGCGGGGCGGTGTGCCGGTGATGAAGTCCAGGAGGTCGTTGATGAACCCCGATCTGCGGTACGCGGGCGGACTGCTGCTGCCACGAGGACACGACAGCCTGGTCAACGGTGTGGCGCGGGCGGTGTCCGGCTCGGTGCACGCCCTCGCGCTCGGCGGTGGCTACTCGGTCGGCCCGAGCGAGGGCCGGGTGGTCTACTTCGGACGCAACCGCCCCGAGGTGCACATCTGCATCGGCGAGGACGACCGCCAGGTCAGCAGGCGGCACGGCGAACTGCGGCACTGGCAGGGCCGCTGGTGGCTGCGCAACACCGGCCGCAGACCGATCCGCCTGCCCCGCGCCCAATGGCTGTTCGCCGAGGAGGAGGCGATCCCGCTCGCCGAGGGCTACACCCCGCTGCTCGTGCCGGGTTCCCGTGAACGCGAGCACCTGCTCGAGGTGTTCGTGAGCGGAACGGACGGCGCCAAACCCGCGTCCCGGCACACCGAGAAAACCGACATGCCCCGCCGGTACGCCCTCACCGGCGAGGAACGCCTGGTGCTGGTGGCGCTCGGGCAGCGTTACCTGCGGCACGACCCCGGCGCCCAGCCGCTGACCTGGCAGCAGGCCGCGGACCTGCTGGCGGAGCTCGACAAGGCGACCGGCTGGACGGCGAAGAAGGTCGAGCACCGGGTCAAGACGGTGCGTGAGGCGCTGTCGCGTGACGGCGTTCCCGGTCTGACTCGTGAGGAAGTCGGCGAACCGGTCGGCAACGCGTTGAACGACAACCTGTTGCGGGAGTTGCTGCGGTCGACGACGTTGGTGCCGAAGGACTTGGCGCTACTGGACTAGTGGCTTGACGTACCGGTGGGCGGGGAAGACGATCCCGGCCGCGTGGTGGTCGAACAGGCCGTCGTCGGTCCAGCCGTTGCGCTCGTAGAACCTGCGGGCGCGTGCGTTGCCGGGGACGACCACGAGGAACGCCTGGCTGTGGCCGTTGCGGGCGACCTGGTTCTCCGCTTCGGCGAGGAGCGCCGCCGCGATCCCGGTGCCCCGGTGCCCGGCTGAGACGTAGACCTGCTCGACCTCGTCGCCGACGACCATGACGAAACCGGCCACGGTGCCGTCCGCGGTCGCCACCGTCGTGTCCTCGACGCGCTGACCCGCTCGTTCCCGGAACGACTCCTCGGAACGAGCCTCGGCCAGGTCGTCCGGCACGTTGCCGAGGTGGCCGTCCCGCCAGCCGTGGTACCAGATCTCCGCGACCTGTGGTGCGTCGTGCGAGGTGGCGGGCCGTACGTCTATGTTCCCCATGGTCGCAGTATGCACGCTTGAGCTGTGCGATCCGCATGGTCGAGAGGTGACTGCGCGGGGGTGGGAGTTGCGCGCCGGTCGCAGCACGCTCAGTTCATGACTCACACCCTGGCTCTCAACGGGCGGTTCGCCCGGCACTACGCGGAAATGGTCGTCGCGATGGTCGCGGGGATGCTCCTGTTCGGTCCGCTGTGGAGCATTTCGCTCGGCTGGTGGAGCACTCTGGCGCGCCCGGACGTCAGCGCCCTGGTGATGGCCACGAACATGACTGTCGGTATGTCGATATGGATGCGTGTCCGCGGGCACGGCTGGGCGCCCATCGCCGAGATGGGCGCCGCCATGTACGTGCCTTTCCTGGTTCTGTTCGTGCCTTACTGGCTGGACGTGATCTCGGCTGATGCCCTGATGATCGGCGGGCACGTCCTGATGCTGCCCGCGATGTTCGCCGTCATGCTCCTGCGGCGCTCCGAGTACACCGTGCACCACCACGGACCGGCGCCTTCGTCAGGCAGGGCGATGACCGCGTTGAAACACCGGTGGCCGACGTGGCTCGCGTTGCTGATGACGATCGAAAGCTGGTTCACGCCGCTGTACCCGCCTGCGATCGCCCTGATGGTCCTGCCGACCGCGTACCTGGCGATCGGCGCGTACCGCAAGCGTTTGCGTGAACCGGGTGTGCTGGGCGTCCAACTCGCCGGATTCGGTGTGTACCTGGTGCTTGTCGGAGTCGCGCTGGCCGTGCCGGATGACGTGGCCAAGTACCTGATCGGCGCGGGCTGGCTACTGCACGGTGCGTGGGACTACGTCCACCACCGTTACGACAAGGTCGTGCCGCGCGCGTTCTCCGAGTGGTGTGGTGTGCTGGATGTCGTCGTCGGACTCACGATCATCCTGCTGGTGTGACCTGTGGACAGGGCTTTCAGGCGACGGCCAGCCGGGCGCGTGCCACCAGCGCCTGCTGGTCCACACCGGCCAGTCGCAGTGCGCGTGGCACGGTTCCGTGCTCCGCCTGGAGGATCCCAAGCAGGATGTGCGCCGGGCGCAGGTCCTGCTTGCGGTTGACGGTGAAACTCCGTTCCAGCGCGGCCTTGAACGACGCGCCCACGTCCTTCGGGGGATGCTGCCGGTGGCCGGTCAGGTCGAAGGTCTTCGACGACACGCCGACCGCGTTGAGGCTGTGCTCGAACTCGTTGTCCAGCGCGGCCTTGATGCTGTCGTGGTCCAGGCCGGACTCACTCAGCACGTGCTTCGTAGCCGGGTCCGGATCGACCGCGATGGCGAGCAGCAGGTGCTGCGCCTCGATCGTCGCCGACCGGTCCTGGTGGGCTTCTTGCCCCGCTTGCTCGATGAGTTTGTGCAGGTACTTGTCGAAGTTGCTCGCCATCAACGCCTCCTGAGCCGCACGCCCGCGGCGATCAGCCGCTGGGCGTGTTTCTTGTGCACCGCTTGACGCGTGATCCCCAGCGCCTCGGCGACCTGGGGCCAGCTCCAGCCGGACCGCATCGCCTGCTCGACGGCCGCGTCTTCCAGCTGGTCGGCCAGTCGCCGCAATGCCACCACGGCCGCGAGACCGTCGGCGGGCTGGTTCGGTAGCTCGGACATGCGAGCAACTCTAGTTGACAAAATCGGGCATAGTCAACCTGGGTTGCTTACGTCAGGTGTCGGGCAGCTCGGTGGTCAGCGGCTGCCACTCGTCACCCAGCTCGTGCATCCGCTTCAGCTCGGCCAGCCCGGCGAGCCAGCCCGCCTCATGCTGGGCCGCGCTGTTGCTGGTGGGTGCTTGGCTTGCGCTGCTACTGGCGGGTGCTTGGGGTGCGCTGTGCGCGGGTGCATGGTGAGTGTGTAAGCGTGCCCACCTATGGCCCGCTCGCCGTCGTGTGCCGGGTTTTTGACGGATGATGTCTGATTGCGTCAGCGCTGCTGGTTACGTTGGAGTGCGGCTTCCGGCCCCATGTGCGGCTACCAGCGCTGGTCATACGGTGTTGGTTGCGTTCCAGCCAGTTCTCCGAGATCTTGCGCATGCTTGCTGGCGATACCTGCTTACCGCTTCCCCCGCCTCAGGAAGCAGAGGCCGAGAGCAATAGCCAGAGGCCAGAAGCCCGCAAATCCCGCAAAGCAAAGGGGTTCAGCACCAAAAGTCCGAAAACCCAAGAGCGGTGCCGATTTTACATGGGTGGGGGTGGCCGTGAGCTTGTGGGCGTGGAGAGCCCCGCCACTTTGGACAGTGCGGTGCCATAGGTACTGCAAGGGACTCCGCCTTTACGCTCGATGAGGCCACCCCGGGGGTTCCCATGTCACATCGGCGCCGCCCCAACCCACCGGAGGGTCAAGAACAAAGGCATAGCCAAAAAGGAGCCGACAACGAAAAGCTGTCAACGTGGCACAGGGTCCAGCCGGCAAGCGTGCGCGATCCGCAGCCCGAACCGACCAGATACTGCCGTGAAACCCTTTGCTCGCAACGGTGTCAAGGAGGAACGCTCATCGCGGCAGCCGGTGTATGAACTCGTCGTTGGTCTGCGTCTGACGTAGTTTGTCGAGCAGGACAGTGATGTCGCGGTCGTGCAGGGCACGCCGCACGATCTTGGTCGCCACCTGCTCATGGGGCGTCAGCAGGAGGTCTTCGCGGCGAGTGCCGGTCTGGCCGGGGTCGATCGCCGGGAAGACCCGCTTGTTGGCCAGGCCGCGGTCGAGCCTGACCTCGGCGTTGCCCGTCGACTTGTACTCCTCGAACATCACGCTGTCGCCCACCGATCCGGTTTCCACGAGAGCGGTGGCGAAGATGGTGACCGAGCCGCCGTTCTCGATGTTGCGGGCCGCGCCGAGCAGACGCTTCGGGTGCACCAGCGCGCCGGAGTCGATGCCCCCGGTCAGGATCCGGCCGGAGTTGGTCGCGCTCAGGTTGTAGGCGCGGCCGAGCCTGGTCAGCGAATCCATCACGATCACGACGTCCTTGCCTGCCTCGGCGAGCCGTTTCGCGCGTTCGACGGCCAGTTCGGCGATGGCGACGTGGTCGCGCGGCGGCAGGTCGAAGGTGGCGGCGATCACCTCGCCGGGCACGGACCTGGCGAAGTCGGTCACCTCCTCCGGTCGTTCGCCGATCAGCAGCAGCATCTGGTGGCATTCCGGGTGGTTCTTCGCAATGCCGTGCGCGATTGCTTGCAGGACAGTGGTTTTGCCCGCTTTCGGCGGGGCCACGATCAGGGCTCGCTGGCCCTTGCCGACCGGCATCAGCAGGTCGAGCGCCCTCGTGGTCAGCTCGTGCTGCTCGGTTTCCAGCTTGAGCCGTTCGTCGGGGTAGACGGTGACCAGGTCGGCGAAGTCGGGACGGGGCCGCGGCGGCTGGCCGTTGACCGAGTCGACCTCGGTGAGCCTGCGCTCGTCCGCGCGGCCCGCGACCGTGTCACCACGGCGGATGCCGTGCTTGCGGACCAGTCCGATGGGGACCTGGACGTCGCCGGGACCGGGCAGGTAGCCCTCCGCCCGGACATGCGCTTTGCCGTCCACTATGTCGAGAATTCCGGTGATTTCGTGCATGGGTGTTCCTCAAGGTGTGGGTATGCCGGGAAAAGTCGTCCGGCGAAGGTGGTGAAGAAAGACTCTTTGCGGGAGGCCGACTGCCTGCATCCACAAAGGGAGACGCCCCGAGGGTACCCACAGATCTCCTCGGGGCGCAACTGCCTTGATCCGGCGGCCTAGCAGATGCTGTCCGACGGCTTGGGGTTGCCGAGGCCGAACAGCGGCCGCAGGCGCAGGCCGATCCACGTCCCGCCCAGCGCGAACAGCCCCCACAACCAGCCGTGCAGGCTGCCGACCGAGATGCCGCCGAGGTAGGCGCCGATGTTGCAGCCACCGGCCAGCCGGGCGCCGATACCCATCAGCACCCCACCGAGCACCGCTGCGAGCGCGGTCCGCCACGGGATCTGGCTGTGGATCTTCCACGCACCGGCCGCCGCGGCGGCGACCGCCGCGCCGATCATGATGCCGATGTTGGTCAGGCTGGTCTTGTCCGTCCAGATCGGCGCGGCCAGCGACTTCGCGTTGGCGGTCGACCGCCAGAACTCCCACGTCTCCGGGTGCGCCCCGAACAGCTGGAGGAGTTTGGCTCCCCACAACGCGAACGCGGACGTCACGCCCCAGATCCCGCCGGACACCAGGAAAACGGCCGCCGCGAGCACGCCGAGCACGATCGCGCCGACGAGCACCGGCCACGAGCCGCGGAACACGCGGGCTGGTCCGTGCGCGGTCGGCACCACGTCGACCGGTGGCGGGTTGCGCTTGGCCTGCACCAGTTTGGTGACCCACACGATCGCCACGAGCGCGCCGATCGTGATCAGCCACGACCCGAGCCAGCCGACGTGGTCGGCCAGCAGCACACCCGGCAGCGCGGGCCACCCGGTGAACAACGGGAAAGCCCACGTGTAGAACACCGAACCGGCGATGAAACCGCCGAGTGTCAACACGATCGCGGACTGCCCCGAGCCGACGGCGAACAGCGTGCCGGACGCGCACGCGCCGCCGAGTTGCATGCCGATCGCGAACAACACCGCGCCGACGAACAGCGCCAGTCCGAGCGGTCCGCCACTGGCCTGCGGAACCGAGCCGAACAAGCCGGAGCCGGTCGAGATGATCAACGCGATCAGCGTGGCCGCCGTGCCGAGCAACAACGTGTGCGCCCGCAGGCCCTGGCCGTTGCCGACCGCGATCAGCTGCCGCCACGCGGAAGTGAACCCGAACCGGGAATGGAACAGCGCCAGTCCCAGTCCGAGGCCCAGAATGAGCAGTACGGCCGGTTTCGCGCCGAACGAAGCCCAGACGTACCAGGTCAGTCCCGCTGCCAGCGCGCCGGCGACGGCCAGCGGGACCACCTTGACCGGCTCGGCGGGCCGCGGCACCGGCGCGGCGCACGACGTGGGGAACAGCTGTGTCTCTGCGGGGGTGGTCACCGGGACCTCCTGTCCTCATGGGGAGAGTCCCAGCCGCGGGGGCGGCTGGGACTCGGGGGCCGGGTGGCTCAGTTGGGGATGATCCCGTTCGGTGCCTTGACGACCGACTGGATCAGCCCGAACACCGGGATGCCGAGCGGCGCGAACGTCCACGTGTTGTTCAGGTCGCTGGTGTCCGGTTCGTCCACGATCACCGGGTCAGCCGTGGCCGGTACCGCGCTGAGCACGAACAGCGTTGCCGCGACCGCCGTGATGGTCTTCCTCATCTGACTTCCTTTCAGCCGCCGACCAGCTTGAGCAGGTCGAACACCGGGGCGATGGCCTGTGGCAGGCCGGTGGCAGGCGCCAGCACGCTGCCGAGATCCACTCCGGGCAGCACCCAGACTGGTGTCTCGGCGGCGGCGGCGCCACCAGTCACGAGGCCCAGTCCAAGGACTGAGATCGCGATGATCACTGCTTTGCGCAAGGGTTCCTCCGTGTCAATCGAGTTGGGCACTGACGGGCACGACGGTGGCCTTGGCGATCCACTGCCCTGCCAGTTCTTCGATCATCGGCATGCCGGGCGCGTGCACCTCGTCCGGTCCCATCGGCATCGCGGTCACCTGTGCCACCGCGTAGATCTGCGCCCCGGTGGCCGGGACAGATCCGCGCCACGCGTGGAAACCGGCGATCGTGGGGCTTTCACCGCCGAACTTGTTGCCGACAGTGACCGCGTAGGACACAGCCGACTCCTCGCGCGGGTCGAACCGCAGGGGCACCGAGAACGTGGTGACCGACGTGCCGATCGGTGTGTTGAGCAGCCATGGGGCCACGTAGATCCCATGTGGATGGACTGGTGCCTCCGCTTGTTGCGCGGTGACCTTGGGCAACGCGCTCGCAGCCACCGACCACCCGGCGACCGCGACCAGCGCGTTGTCCTGTCGAGGGTCCCCGCCGATGCGGATGCCCGCGTTCGTGGCAGCGTCCCGGACCACAGCGGCGGCGCGGACACTCCGCTCGGAATCATCCGAGACGAGCGTGATCCCCTTGACGCCACGGGAGTTCAGGAACGACACCAGCTTGCGCAACGCGTCCGCGTCCTCATCGGACAGCGCGGCGGCCGGGCAACGCGTCAGCACCTGGCGGACCCCGGCGACCAGGCCACCCAGCGCGGCGCTGGCACACTCGGGACCGTCCACCCCTGTCGCGAGGGACGGGCCCGGCTGGTCCCCGGTGTCCACATCGACCGATGCCGACGCCGAACCCTTGGCCACCACCACTTCGCCACGGCCCGCGGGCAGGTCCACCTCGGCCCACGAGCCTTCCGCACCGGCGACCGGGGAGGCGTTGACCGGTGCCCGGCCCGGCACGCTGACCTGCACGGCACCCGCGCTGGCCGGGACGTGCACCAGGTTGCGCCCCGGCCGGTGCGGGCTGATCAGCACCGGCACCCGTTGGCCGGCGACACTGGCCTCGACCAGGACCGGGACTCCGGGAACCGGCAACTCGGGCGGAGCCGGTACGGCCGCGGCGGCGCTCCACGCCACCAACGCCGCCGCGACCGCGCCCGCTGTGTACTTCGCAGTGTCCGTGCGGGACATCAACATCCCGATCACCGGGACGAGGATGGCGGCCAGCAGGACCAAACCGAGCGCGGTCGAGTAGATCCGGCGGTCGAACACCAGCCCGGACGTCCCCAACCTGATCAACCCGGCCACCACCAGGACACCGCCGAACACCCACAGCGGACGGCTCCGGTCGAGCAAGGCGTACCCGAGCCACGCGACCGCCGCGACCACGTACGCCGTGTCCAGAACCAACTGCAGTGAGGAGCCCTCGCCGGCGGTCCACACGGTCGTCTCCGCGACGACCAGCACGATCAACGCGCCCGCCACCCACCGTGCGTACCGGGGTTTGCCCAGCAGCACCGCGACCGCGCTGACCAGCACAGCGTGGCCGAGCCCGCCGAACACGTTCACGTTGACGGCCACAATGGACACCAACGACAGCGCGGCGGAGGCGGCGGCGAGCAGTACCGTGCCCGAGCGCAGCCGCCGGGACAGCTCGCCGGTCTGGGCGAACCCGATCCCGGCGACGAACGCCGTGGTCAGCACCAGGGCCAGACGCAGCCACAACGGCCACGCGGACGACGCCTCCGGCGGGATGCCGCCGAGCGGATCACCGTGCGAGTGCTCCATGGTCACTTCACATCCGCGTCCGCGATGACGAACAGCTCCGAGTGCGGCTTGGCGTTGCCGAAGGCGCCGTGCGGCCACTGCTTGCGGTTGAAGTTGATGCCCGGCTGGCCGGTGAACTCGTCCTTGAACGCGGCGTCCAGGGTGAGCTTGCCGTCCTTGCCCAGCTTGAGCATGTTGACCTTGTGGTCACCGTCGAGCCCGGTCCGTGCGACGAAGTAGTTCGACACCGCCAGGCGCTCGGGAGACGTGGTCTCGTGGTAGAAACCGTCCTCGCCGAGCTTGAAGTTGTCGTACGCGCCCCAGTGCGGGCCTGCGGCGGGTTGCCCCGGGTTGATCGGCGCGGCACCGGCGACGGTCGGGCAGTCGGCTTCCGCACCGCCCTTCCGTGCCTCGTCCAGTGTGTCGATCTTGCACTGGAAGCCGGTGCCCGCCGCCAGCAGCTTCTGGATGTCCAGCACGTACACGCCACCGGTGGTGCCGGGGTCGTCCGGGCCGAGCGCTCCCTTGCCGCGGCCGGAGATCGCGCGGTACAGGTACTTGTCGTCCGGGCTGGTCTGGATCCAGCCGCCGTTGGACCCGCCGCCGTTGGAGTCGTTGGCCGGGTGGATCGCCTTGTTCGCGGCGCCGTCGTCGAACACCTCGACCCACTTCGGGTTCGGTGCCGTGATGTCCGGCGTGTAGTGCACCGCACCGCCCTGCATGGTCTGGGCGAACGCGCCCTTGTGGCCGGGCAGGTTGGTCACAGTCGTCTCCATGACCGCACGGCTTTCCTGGTGCAGCGGGTCGGCGGGATCGGCGCGAGGGCCGTCCTGGAGGTACGACACCGCGCGCAGCTTCGGCTTGTCCCGCTCGGTGATGTCCCACGTGCGCACGGTCGGGCGCCGCAGGTACGGCGACGGGGCCTTGACCGGGTCGAGGATGATGTTGCGCGGTTCGGCGTAGTCGCTGGTGACCAACGTGTTGAGGTCTTCACGCGCCTGGATGCCGTGCGGGTTGGCGCACGTCGGCTTGCCGAGCCTCGGCAGGTTCGCGCACAGCTTCTCGTTGTCGCCCTGCGGGGTCGCGGCCGACGTCTGCGACAGCACCTTGCCCGTCCGGTCGAACCGGATCAGCGCGCCGGGGCTGCCGGCGAAGCCGTTGCCCACCACGGTCTGGCCGTTGGCGTAGACGTGCGGACCCGGAACGACCGGCCCGCCCATGTACGTGCCGTAGGCCGTGCCGTCCTTCAACGTCCAGTACGCGTCGGGCACCGAACCGCCGAGCGTGTTCGTCGGCAGGCTGATTCCCTTGAGCTTCAACTCGGGCAGCGCGGAGACGTCGAACGTGTACGTCGCCGCGGCGAACAGCGCACCCGCGTAGATGGTGTCGCCCTTGTGCCACACGTACTGCATGTGGTGCGGCTCGTTCTCCACCAGCGGACCGACCGTGGCCGTGTTGACGACCTTTCCGTACGCGGGGGAGCCTTCGGTCGCGTCGATGACGGCGAGGAAGTCCGGGCCCGGCAAGGCGTTGGTCACCTTGTTCAGGCCGCCCGCGAGGGAGCCCGGCAGGTTCTTGAGGTCCTTGACCAGTGTGTCGGCGATGTTCTCGTCACCGGCCCACACCAGCAGCCACTTCTTGCGCTGCCCTTCCGCGGCCCTGACCTGGCTGGTGACCAGGTGGTTCTTCACCCAGTACTGCTTGCCGTCAGAGCCTTTCCGCGCGTCGACGAACGTGCGGACATCGGCGTACGCGACGCTGCTCGCACCGCTGTAGGTCAGCGCGCCGACAGCGAGCAGGCTCGCCGCCGCGCCGATCACGGTTTTTCGCCATCGCGGCGAATTCGACCACATGAACAACTCCTTGTTCATTGGATGGGTTCATTCCACGGGAAAACGGCGCGCGGGAACGCACGCGTGTCGTGGGTATTCGTGAGGTGGGGAGCGGGAAGCCGCTTACAGTGAACTGGCCTGCATGGCCAGGTCCACGTGAAGCCGCCGGACGAGGGCGACACCAGCACTCATGCGCGGAATGGTCCCGACGGCGTACGGGCGCTGTCAAACGGCAGACCAAAGGATGAGACGCCACTCGGTAGAGCAAAGGTTCAACCAAATGGATCAGTCCACTGGTGCCGCTGATGTGTGGTCGAGGTGAAATACCTGGTAGGCAAGGTTCGCCGGGGTGCGGCCGTCGAGGGGGCGTCGAACATCGCCGAACGAAACCGGACAAGGGCGGATATCCGGCTTGCGATCATTCCGCCGAGACGTTTCGGGCGCGCCATTTGTGAAAGGGGAGAAGCCGCCGTGCCGACCCAGCAAGCCAACGAGTTCGCTGCCAGCTTACGAGCGCTGCACATCAGGTGCGGCAAACCCAGCTATCACCGGGTGTGCGAACTCGCCGCCCAGTCCGGCGGCCACCCGCTGTCGCCGTCGACGATCAGCGAGATACTGAACGGCAAACGCCTGCCCAAGATCGATTTCGTGCAGTCGTTCGTCCGGGCGCTGGCGCAGTACCGCGACGGTGCGGTCCTCGCGGCCAAGCACAACGCGGAGATCAGACGGTGGCACCAGCAGTGGCAGCAGGCGCAGCTCAAGGGCGCGGGCGCGCAGCCGGTCGAAGACCGTTGCCGCTGCTGCGGAAGGGCATATGGCTAAATGGACACATGAGCAGGTTGAGTCGTGCTGACCGGCGTCGGCAGCTGCTGGACTCGGCGTCGGAGATCATCCGCGCCGGCGGTACCAACGCGCTGACGCTGGTCACCCTCGCGGACAGGGCGGGGGTGTCGCGGCCGGTCGTGTACGACCACTTCGGCACCCGCGAAGGGCTGCTGGTCGAGCTCTACCGCGACTACGACCAGACGATCGTCTCGACGATGCGCGAGGCGTTGCGGGAACGTGCCCGCTCGCTCGGCGCGGTCGCGTCCGTGCTGAGCACCGCGTACGTCGACGCGGTGGTGCACGCGGGCGAGGAGTGCGAGGAGGTCGTCGCCGCGCTGTCCGGCAGCCCGGAGACGCGGCAGGTGCTGCGGGAGTCGCGGGAGTTCTACGTCACGGAGTTCCGGCAGGCGCTCGAACCGTACGCGCGGCTGGATCTGCCCGCGTTGACCGGGATGTTCAGCGCGGTCGACGGCTTGGCACGAGCGGCCGCGGACCACCGGATCTCGCGCGACGACGCGATCGCCACCGCCAGCCTCGTCGTGAGACGACTTGCCACGACCCGCAAACCTACATAATGTAGGTTCATGCGAACGGTGGTGGTCGGAACGAATCCCCGTGCCGGGGCGATCGCGGCGGCGCTGGGCGTGCCCGCGGCGGAAACCGCGCCGGCACAGGCTGATCTGGTCGTGGTGTGCGTCGAGGAGTACGCCCGGATCCCGCCTCTGCCCGACGGCGCGGACATCGTGAACCTGACGTCCGGCACGAGCGGGCAGGCGGCCGGGGCGGCGAACCTGTTCACCGGCAGGTATCTGGACGGAGCGCTGATGGCGCACCCCGAACACGTCGGCCGCCCGGAGACGGTACTGGTCTACAGTGGATCGCCGGAAGTGTTCGCCAGGAACGAGAGTCAGCTCGCCCGGCTCGGGTCGGCGACGTACCTCGGGCCGGACGCGGGCACGGCCTCGCTCTACGACGCGGCGATGCTGAACTTCGCGTGGGCCACGCTGGCCGGCTACCTGCAGACGGCGGCGCTGCTCACCTCGGCGGGAGTCGCCGCGCGAGCGTTCACGCCGATGCTCAACGAGTGGTTGCGCACCACGGTCGCGGACGTCATAGACGACTACGCGGGCCAGATCGACGCCGGGAGTTACCCGGGAGAGGAGGAATGGCTCGAACTCGACGAGCCGCTGATGCGCGACCTGATCACCGTGACAGAGCAGCGCGGCATGGACGCCGCGCTGCCGAAGGTGGTCCAGGCGCTCACCGCGCGGGGGATCGCCGCCGGTCGTGGCGCGGAGAGCTTCGCCAGTCTGGTCGAGGTGATCCGTGGTGGCGGGCCCGGCCCGATCGACCGGCCCGCCACCGCGTGATCAGGTCACGGGCAAGCGGGTTCGCCTGCCTGCGCCGGGACGCTCACCGCTGCCCACGCCGCCTTGGTGGCGTTGAACTCGGTGCAGCTGCCCGGGAAGATCGCCTTGGCCGCCTGCAGGGTGGCGAGCCTGGCGCGGGCGTGCGTCCACGTCGACGTCTTGCGCAGCAGTCCGTTGTAGAAGACCTGGCCTGCCTTCTGGATGCCGATGCCGGTGATCGTCGTGTTGTTGCACGTCGGGCTGTTCGGCTTGCCGCCACCGGGGCTGGTGCCCTCGGCGAGCAGGTAGAACCAGTGGTTCTGCGGGCCTGCCGCCGCGTGCACCTCGGTGCTCGGGATGGACGAGCTGTAGCAGTTCGGGTGGTTGCGCTGGGAGGGCTGGTGCATGTACCGGATCGGGCCGTTGCCGACCAGGTTGACCTCTTCGCCGACCTCGTAGTCCGCCGGGTCGTTCGGGTTGTTGGCGAAGTGCTCGGTCAACGCGCCGAAGATGTCGCCGGTTGACTCGTTGAGGCCGCCCTTCTCGTTGCCGCCGCCGCTGGATCCGCCCGGCGTGAACTGGAAGATGCCGTGGCCGAACTCGTGCGCCACGACGTCCATCGGGACGACCTGGCGCCGCCCGTCCTGAGACCGGCCGAACGAGGCGGTGCTGCCGTTCCAGTACGCGTTGACAGCGGAGAGACCCACGAGGGCGGGGAATCCGCGGCCGTTGCCGTCGATGCCGTTGCGTCCCAGCCAACTGCGCAGCATGTCCCACTGCTGCTGGGCGGCGTACAGCGCGTCGACGCACGCGGTTTCCAGGTCGGTGCCGGATCCGTTGCCCCAGTTGTCGTCGGGGCCGGTGAACACCTGCTGGTTGCTCGACCGGGCGCACCGGACGCCGTTGCGCGTCGGGTCGATGGTCGAGAACGTGCTGCCGCTCTGCTGGGTGTTGATCGTCACCGGGTTGCCGTTGTAGAAGCTGTTGCCGGTGCCTGCCTTGACCTCGTCCCAGCTGCTCAGCACGGCGCCGGTGTTCGCGTCGACGTAGACGTGCAGCACGCTGGGCACGTGTTCGGCCGCCCAGCCGTTGAGCACGACTTCGTACGCCAACGACGGCCGCTCGCCGGCGAGGACGATCAGGCGTTCGCTTGTCTTGTCCACCGAGCCGAGCTGCTTGAGCGCGATGTCCCGTGCGCTGCTCGCGCTGAGCGCGGGCCGGACGTCGACGTCGATCCGTGCGGTGTCGGCCTTGATCTGGTCGTGCACGGCTCCCTTGCTGTCGGTGACGATCACGGCGTCGCCGCCGACCACTTCGAGGCCGCGATAGGTCCGTTGGTAGGACGAGTAATACAGTCCCGCGGCGCCTGGGGTCGTCGCGGAACGGTGGAACGACTCGTCGGGGCTCTGCGCCAGTGCCACACCCGCGCGGTCGGCGGCCCGTGTGGCGAGTTCCTCGGCCTGAACGGATTGCGCCAGTGCCGTCAGCGTCGACACAACCAAGGCGAGGCCGGCGGTCATGGCCAGGCCCGCTCGCTTGCGATTCATCAGCAGTCCTCCACAGGGCGCGCCCGGACGCAGGGGAGCAGGGGCGGGCACGCCGGATCTCAGGACAGCCCTCGGCGCCGGGCGCACTCACCGCGCCCGGCGGCATCGGACCGTGTGCAGGGACAGAACTTGCCTACGCGTAGACGTCTCCCCGATACAAGTGGTAACCGGTGGCACCGTCAATGCTGCATTCGGCCCAGCGCCATAACAGGGAATCAGCGCAGGGTGAATTTTGTCTGTTTCGCCAGGTCGGCGGGGTACCGGTGGCGATCAGCCGGTGTGTCCACATGGGACATACCGGCGCTTGTCGAGATCACGGGCGGCAAGCGCTCCGTAATTGGTCCAGTCCACCTCTTCCGTAAGGGCGGGTCCGTGGCGCACACTTACCTACGGTGAACGAACGGCGTTTCCGTCACGTGGACCGGCGGCAAAGCGCTGGTCGTCACCGTCGGCCGGGAACGCCGGGTAGCTGCCCGGTTTTGCCATCTCTTGACCGACACGTCGGACGTTAGTATGGTCTAGACCACAAAACCCCTGCAGGTCTTGTGTTTGGTATCGGCACCGGGCGGACGGTGCCGGTCGGCGCGCGCACCGGACCGCAGCTCGTCGTCTTGAGGAGCTGAAAGTATGAAGCGCAGTTTCATCGCGGCCGTTGTCGGACTTCTGATCGCGCCCCTGCTCGCCATCGTCCTTCCCGGGACGGCGTCGGCACACGGATGGATCACCAGTCCGTCCAGCCGGCAGGACCAATGCAAGCGTGGCGTCGTTCAGTGCGGCAGCATCAAGTACGAGCCGCAGAGCGTCGAAGGCCCCAAGGGTCTGCGCAACTGCCACGGCAACGTCGGCAGGTTCAGTGAGCTGAACAACGACAGCATGGGCTGGCAGGTCCAGGATGTCAGCTCGAGCCAGGCGTTCACATGGCGGATCACCGCCTCGCACGCGACCAGCACGTGGGAGTACTTCATCGGTGGCACCCGCGTGTGGTCGAAGAGCGATGGTGGTGCCCGTCCGCCGTCGACGTTGACGCACAACGTGAACCTCGGCAGCTACAAGGGCCGCCAGAAGTTGCTCGTCGTGTGGAACATCGCGGACACCGCGAACGCGTTCTACGTGTGCATCGACGTCAACATCAGGTGATTGCCTCCTGAGCGGTCCCGGCCTGGCACCCTGCACCAGGCCGGGACCGCGCACGTCCGGCAGCCGGACGGCCCGCTTCCTACATCGGGTGTTCCATCCACACGTTCGGCTCGACGTACACGCCGTAACCCCGCGCGGCCGACGCGATGATCGGCGCGATCCCGCCGGGGAACAAGTTGTCACCGTCGACCAGATCGACGTTGCCCCACTGCTTCCAGTCCGCGAACGAGCCGGAGATGGTCACCGCGAACGGGCAGATCTTGATCAGCTCGGCGCCCAGCCGCTCGTGCGTGCGCAGCCAGCGGTCGGCGAGCAGACCGTCCGGGCGGCGGCGGAAGGCGTACTCCTCCATCGGGGTGTCCGGCTCGTCCTCCTTGCCGATCGGCCGCACCGACACGATCAGCCGCGACAGCCCGGTCTCCGCCGCGCGTGCCTTGAGCGCCTTGAGCATCTCCGACGACAGGTGCTTGCCGCGGTGCTGGGGATCGATCACGACTTCCAGCGCGCACAACGCGTTCGGCGCGCGTCCGTCGATCTTGTCCTGCGCGGCCCACTGCACCGCCTCGTCCCAGCCGTGGTCGGGCAGTTCGGCGCGATCCGGTGCGGGGTAGGCCAACGGCACCGAGAGCGTGCGCGCGATCGGCACGTCGTCGTCATCGACCGCGATCAGGAAATACCGGGCCCACTGCTCGCGGAACCGGTCCAGGCTGATCATCTTCCCGCTGGCACCCGCGTAGATGAACTGACCCCCGACATCGCCCAGGTCGAGCGCGGCCTCCGCGAGGTCGGGGCGGGTCGCAAGATCAACGATTCGCATAGCGTCAGCTAAGCGAAAGCTCGTCACCCCGGATAGCGTCATCCGGGCGAACTGATCAGTTACGGTGAGTAGGACTCTGATCAGGGGAGAACGATGAAACGACTGGTCGGCGCCATGGTGGCGCTGGTTTCCGCGACGTTCGTGATCAGTACACCGGCAACGGCGTCGGCCGTGCAGGGCTGCGGCTCGATCGGCAAGCCGGCGGTTCCCGGCGCCGACGTCGTCTCGGTGACGGCGATCGACAAGCCGGGCGGGACCGTGGAGTACCCGCCCGAGTACCCGATCCCGCCTGTCACCGGCGTCCCGCCGTACTGCGAGGTGACGGCGGTGCTGACGCATCCCGGCGTCGGCGACAGGGTCACCGTGAAGCTGTGGTTGCCCGCCACTGGTTGGAAAGGCCGGTTCCAGGGCGTCGGCGGCGGTGGCTACTCGATGGGCGCTCCCTTCGACGGGATGCTGGCCGAACAGGCCAAACTCGGTTACGCGGCCGCCACGACCGACGGTGGCGTGGACAGCAACGGAGCCAGTCCGGCCAAGTGGGCACTGGACGCCAACGGCAACGTCAACACTGAGCTGCTGCGCAACTTCGCCTCCCGGTCGTTGCACGACATGGCGGTCGCGGGCAAGGCCGTGACCGCGCAGTACTACGGGCGCCCGGCGGACCACTCGTACTGGAACGGCTGCTCGACGGGCGGGCGGCAGGGCCTGATGAACGCCCAGCGCTACCCGGACGACTACGACGGGATCAACGCCGCCGCGCCCGCGATCAACTGGGACCGGTTCCTCGTGGCCAACCTGTGGCCGGCGGTGGTCCAGAACGAGGAACGCAACCAGCTCTCGCCGTGCGAGCTGGACGCGTTCGAGAAGGCGGCGGTCGACGCGTGCGACCGGATCGACGGCGTGGCCGACCGCGTGGTCAACGACCCGAGGCAGTGCCGCTACAACCCGTCCGACCTGGTCGGCACGAAGATCGTCTGCGACGGCAAGGAGATCACCGTCTCCCGGGCGGACGCCGAGGTCATCCGCAAGATCTGGGACGGCCCGCACGGCTGGTACGGCTTCAACAGGGGCACCGACCTCGGCTGGGTCGCCGGGCAGCCGCCGTTCGAGATCTCCGCGACCTGGGTGCAGTACTTCATCAAGCGCGACCCGGCGTTCGACGTGAGCAAGATGTCCTACGCGCAGTACTACCGCGTGTTCGCCGAATCGCGGGCGCGCTACAACCCGGTGATCGGCACCGACGACCCTGACCTGTCGGCGTTCCGCAGGTCAGGCGGCAAGATGATCACCTGGCACGGTACGGACGACGCGCTGATCCCGTACCAGGGCACGGTCGACTACCGCGACCGGGTCGGCCACCGGGCCGGCAACGTGGACGACTTCTACCGGGTTTTCCTGGCGCCGGGCGTCGACCACTGCGCCGGTGGCGCGGGCGCGGCCCCGGTCGACCCGATGGCCGCGCTGGTCGGCTGGGTCGAGCAGGGCAAGGCGCCGCGGACCCTGCCCGCCCGTACCGCCGACGGCAAGGCCAGCCGCGAGCTGTGCCTGTACCCGGCGGTGGCCAGGTACAAGGGCGGCGACCCGAACTCGGCGGACAGCTTCACCTGTCGGCGCAGTTGATCTACCGCCTGGTCCTGTGCCGCGGGCGGCACAGGACCAGGCGATGACGCCGCGACGGGGCGTTGAGATAATCGGCGGGTGGACACCCAGATGGAAACGCTCGAGTTTCAGGCCGAGGCACGCCAGCTGCTGCAGCTGATGGTTCATTCGATCTACTCGAACAAGGACATCTTCCTGCGTGAGCTGATCTCCAACGCTTCGGACGCGCTCGACAAGGTCAGGCTCGCGGGCTTCCAGGACAAGGAACTGGCCGTCGACACCGACGACCTGCGCATCGAGCTGGAAGCCGACAAAGACGCGCGCACGCTCACCGTCCGGGACAACGGAATCGGGATGTCCCGAGCCGAGGTCGTCGACCTGATCGGCACGATCGCGAAGTCCGGAACCGCGGAGCTGCTGCGCAAGCTCAAGGAGAGCAAGGAGAACTCGGCCGACCTGATCGGCCAGTTCGGCGTCGGTTTCTACGCCAGCTTCATGGTCGCCGACAAGGTCACGCTGGTGACCAGGAAAGCAGGCGAGACCGGCGGCACCAAGTGGGAATCCGCTGGTGAGGGCACGTACACGATCGAGGCGGCCGACGACGCCCCGCAGGGCACCTCGGTGATCCTGCACCTCAAGCCCGAGGACGCCGAGGACCACCTCTTCGACTACACCGCCGAGTACAAGCTGCGCGAGATCATCCGCCGGTATTCCGACTTCATCACCTGGCCGGTCCGGCTCAAGGTCGAGAAGACCGAGAAGTCCGAAGAGGGCGAGACCACCACCACGACCGAGTTCGAGACCGTGAACTCGATGAAGGCGCTGTGGGCGCGGTCGAAGGACGAGGCGACCGAGGAGGAGTACAAGGAGTTCTACCGGCACATCAGCCACGACTGGACCGATCCGCTCGAGATCATCCAGATGCAGGCCGAGGGCACCTTCGAGTACCAGGCGCTGCTGTTCATCCCGGCGCACGCGCCGCTCGACCTGTTCATGCGGGAGAGCAAGCGCGGTGTCCAGCTGTACGTCAAGCGCGTGTTCATCATGGACGACTGCGAAGCGCTGATGCCGGAGTACCTGCGGTTCGTCAAGGGTGTCGTGGACGCGCAGGACCTGTCGCTGAACGTGTCACGCGAGATCCTGCAGCAGGACCGCCAGATCCAGCTGATGCGCCGCCGCCTGGTCAAGAAGGTGCTGTCCACGGTCAAGGCGCTGGACGCGGAGAAGTACAGGACGTTCTGGCAGGAGTTCGGCGCCGCGGTCAAGGAAGGCCTGGTCAACGACTTCGACAACCGGGACGCCATCCTGGAGATCTCCGCGTTCGCCTCGACGAACTCCGCCGACGAGCTGACCTCGCTCAAGGACTACGTCGGGCGGATGAAGGACGGCCAGGAGCACATCTACTACCTGACCGGCGCGTCCCGCTCGATCATCGAGAACTCGCCGCACATGGAGGCCTTCAAGGCCAAGGGCTACGAGGTGCTGATCCTCACCGACGCGGTCGACGAGATGTGGGCGAGCTCGGTGCCCGAGTTCGACGGCAAGCAGTTCCAGTCGATCGCCAAGGGCCAGGTCGACCTGGACTCCGACGCCGACACCGCGGCGAAGTCCGAGGAGTTCGCCGACCTGCTGACGTGGATGACCGAGGCGCTGAAGGACACCGTCAAGGAGGTCCGGCTGTCGTCGCGGCTGACCACCTCACCGGCGTGCATCGTCGGTGACGCGAACGACCTCACACCGACGCTGGAGAAGATGTACCGCGCGATGGGCCAGGAGCTCCCGCCGGTCAAGCGGATCCTCGAGCTCAACCCCGACCACGCGCTGGTCACCAGCCTGCGCGCGGCCCACCAGGAGAGCAAGGACGGCGCGGCCGAGACCGCCGAGCTGATCTACGGCATCGCCCTGCTGGCCGAGGGCGGCGAACTGGCCGACGCGTCCCGGTTCACGCGCCTGCTCGCCGACCGCCTGGCCCAAGCCCTCTGAAAGCCCTCGTGAGTGTTTCGGCCGGTTCTAACCGGCCGAAACACTCACGAAGGTTCAGACGTCTGGCCCTCCCGTGCCGGTGGCCAGGCGATTACGCATAGGGCATGGCTTCTTTACGTGTCCTAGTGTCGGCCGTGGCGGCGTCCGCCATGGCTCTCGCGGCACTCGCTCCGACGAGCGCCGCGCAGGCTGAGCGCAAGCCTGCCGAGCCGCGCAACCCGGCGATTCCCCAGCGCTACCTCGACCAGGCGATCCAGTGGGCGCCCTGTTCGTTCGACGCGACGATCAAGCAGGCCCACCCGCAGGCCCCGACGACCAACTGCGCCAAGGTCAAGGTGCCGATGGACTGGCACAACCCGGACGCGCACCCGGACATCACGGTCGCGATCGCGTACAGCAAGGCCACCGGCCCGGTCCGCGGCCTGCTGACCAGCAACCCGGGCGGCCCCAGCGGGCCGGGGCTGAACCTGAGCGCGACGCTCGCGGTGTCCCGGCCGCAGATGTTCCGCGACTTCGACCTGCTCGGGTTCGACCCGCGCGGCTTCGGCCAGAGCGAGGCGCTGCGCTGCCTGGCCACGTCCGAGGAAGTGGCCGCGCTGCCGACCACCCCGGACTACCGCGTCCGCGACGAGCAGACCCACCGCACCGAGATCGCGGAGGCGCGCCTGTACGCCAAGGCGTGCGCGTCGACCGAGTTCGGCCGGTTCGTCAGCACCCAGCAGACCGTGTACGACATGGACTTCCTGCGTGCCCTGTTCAACCACCGGCTGCTGCACTTCGTGGGCTACAGCTACGGCACGTGGCTCGGCGGCTGGTACGCCGACACGTACCCGCAGCGCGTCGGCCGGTTCGTCCTGGACTCCAACATGGACTGGACGCACTCGCAGTGGGACAACGTCAACTTCGACCCGTGGTCCTACCAGCGCCGGTTCGACACGCAGTTCAAGCCGTGGGTCGGCAGGCACGCGGACCAGATCACCGGCAACCTCGGCACGACGGCCGACGACGTGCAACGAACCTACGACGCCATCCGCGGCAAGCTGGGGGCGCTGCGGCAGGCGGGGAAGACCTCGGTCCGCCCGCACGAGCTGGACTTCAAGGTACTCGGCGTGATCGGCAACGACCGCCGGTTCATCCGCGCGCTGACCGACATCCTGGTGCACGACGAGCTGGTGAAAGCGCCGTCGGCCAAGGTCCAGGCCGGTCACGTGGAGCGCGCGTGGGCACGGCTGGCCCCGGCGCTGCAGGCGTACGACACGCTCGCCACGATCAAGTCCCGCTACCAGATCCCGGTCACCCTCGGTGCCGGCGAGGTCGTGAACCTCGGTGCGCTCGGTGACACCGTGCGGTGCAACGACACCGCGTGGAACAAGGACCCGAGGTTCTACACGCGTGAAGCCGACCGGATGGCCAGGCAGAACCCGTGGGCGGGTTACCTCAACGGTGTGCCGCTGTGCGCGTTCTGGCCGTACCCGCCGCAGGACCGCAAGCTCGACCTGAAGGGCGTGCCGCGGATGCTGATGGTGCACAGCGAACTCGACCCGCAGACCGCCTATGAGGGTGCGTTGCGGACGTACAAGGACGTGTCGCACGCCGCCAGGCTCGTGTCGGTCGACGACGAGGGCCAGCACGGCGAGTACATCCTCGGCCCGTCCTCGTGCGTGCAGCAGTTCGGCGACCGGTTCCTGTTCAACGGCGAAGTGCCGGGCCGCAACGAGATCTGCGGCACCGCGCCGCTGCCGGAGGACGGCTCGGTCTACGAGGTCAAGGGCCCGCTCGACGGCAAGGCGCATCCGTTGCCGCGCAGCCTGACCGCCGGCGGGGGCGAACAGAACCCGTTGCTGCAGGAGATCTTCGACCAGACGGCCGAGCGGCCCGTGAAGGCGCTCAACCGTTAGAGGTCCGACGGGTCCGGGGTGTCAGCGCCCCGGACCCGTCCCATGCCGCCGATGCCCAGCAGCCGGGCCGCGCTGTCGTTGTCGGCTTCCAGCGCGCCGTCCGGCCGCCACTCCGGCAGGACCGTGATGCCCGGATCGAGCATGTCCATCCCGGTGAACCAGGACCGCAGGTCGTCCGGCGCCCACGGGTGGATCTGCTCGCTCGCGTCGTGGTAAACCCCGATCAGGTCGAGGATCTGCTTGTGCGTCACGGGATCCTGGTCGGCGACGAGCTGGGTGGTGATCACCGAGATCGGCACCAGGCTGCCGGGCGCGCACGCGTCACGGTAGGTCGCCACGAGCCCGGCGGGATCGTATTCGGGGCCGACGTACAGCAGGATCCCGACCATCAGCAGGCCTGTCGGCCGCTCGAAGTCCAGCAGCGCACGGACTTCCGGCGCGTGCAGCACACCGTCCGGGTCGCGGATGTCGCCGTGCACGATTCCGGCGTTCTCGTTGTCCTCCAGGATTTTCCGGGCGTGCGTCACCGCGGTCGCGTCGTAGTCGACGTACACCACCCGGCCGTCCGGGACGCGCCGCTGGACGATCTCGTGCACGTTGCCGACGGTGGGGATTCCCGAACCGAGGTCGAGGAACTGGTTGATCCCGGCGTCCAGGCAGATGTCGACGACACGGCGCAGCCACGACCGGTTCAGCCTCGCCAGCGACGGCGTGCACGGCAGGACGGTCTTGGCCCGTTCGGCGAGTTCACGGTCGGCGGTGAAGTTCATCGCCCCGCCGAGGTAGTAGTCGTACATCCGGGACGCGTTGGGCGTCTCACTGTCGTACGAGCGTGGGCCGATCGGCTGCAACGGGGGCGGCGTGGCGCGCGTCATCAGGACAGCATCCACTTGGCCCGCAACGCAAGCAAGCGACCCATCGTGGTTCTGTTGTTGGCTACAAGGCGAAATACGCAGGCAGGGGTCAGGTCACGGCCGGCGCGCGATCATGCATTCGGGTGAGGATGAGCCCGGCGGACGCGATCAGGAAGTTGAAGGTGGCGGGCTGCAGTCCGTTCCACTGCTGCGACTGCCACATCTGGAACCACTCACCGCCGATCGCGATGAACCCGGCGCCGAACAACGCCATCATCATCAGGAATCCGACAGTTCCGTAGGAACGAGCGCCGTCGCTGCCGCGCACACCCTTGACGAAGCCGATGCCGAGGACGACGGCGGTGAGCACCTCCCACGCGATGATCGCGATGTACACGAGCAGGGCGACCGTCGAGTTGGTGATCGCACGCCACATCGTGTTCGGCGACTGGAACGTGGTGTCCATCGCGAGGACGTGCACGACGAACGCCCGGTTGGTGGGGAAATCGGTGACGTTGTTGAGGACGACGAGTCCCATGTAGAGGGTGACGATGCCGGTGGCCACCGCGATGGCCGTCCGCAGGCTGCCGAACCGGTTGATCATGCGCGCGACTGTAACAGACCCGCTACGGAGGGCAGCGGTGATTTCCCGGCACCGGGAACTCTTCGCCGGGCGTTAATGTTTTCGCAGCTCAAGGCGGCCTATGGTGATCAGCATGCGGTCAGTGACAGTGATTTTGAGCGTGTTCGCGCTGATTCTCGGCCTGTTCTCCGGCGTAGCGTCAGCCAAGCCACAGGTGCGCCCGTTGCCGCAGGCGCACGCGCACAACGACTACGAGCACACGCGTCCCCTGTTCGACGCGCTCGACCACGGCTTCGCAAGCGTGGAGGCGGACATTTACCTGGTCGACGGCCAACTGCTCGTCGGCCACGACCCGGACGACCTCACGCCGGAGCGGACACTCCAGTCGCTCTACCTGGACCCGCTGTACAAGCGCGTGATAGCCAACGCCGGCTCGGTGTACCGCGGCAAACCCTTCGCCTTCCAACTGCTGATCGACATCAAGACCAACGGCGTGGCGGCGTACACAGAGCTGGACAAGGTCATGCGCCGGTACCCGCTGCTGTTCACCCAGTACATCAACGGTTTCGTGCTGCGCGGACCGGTCACAGCCGTCATCTCCGGCGACCGCCCGCGCGACCTGATGGCGTCGCAGCGCTACCGCCAAGCCTTCTACGACGGCCGGATCGCGAACCCGGACGACCTCGGCCCAGGATCGGACGCCCGGATGACCCCGCTGGTGTCCGACAACTGGACGAACTTGTTCAAGTGGAACGGCACCGGCGAGTTCCCGGCGGCCGAGCGCGACAAGTTGCGTCACATCGTTTCCGTCGCCCACAGGGCCGGTCAACGGGTTCGGTTCTGGGCGACTCCGGACGCCCCCGGCGCCGCGCGCGAGGCGATCTGGACCGAGCTGCGCAAGGCGGGAGTCGACCACATCAACACCGACGACCTGGCCGGGTTGCAGGCGTTCCTGAGCCGCTGACCTCCCCGTCCGTGGGGTGGCCCGGCCGGACCACCCCACGGTCCTCACGCGTCGAAGTTCGTTGAGCGGGACAGGTGCTCCCACGCCGCGAGTTCGGTGCGGACAGATTCCAGATGCGCGCTGATGCCGTCGACCGCGTCATCGCCCAGCGGCAACCGCAGCGGAGTGTCCTCGGCGTTCAACGCCGTGAGGATCGCGGCGGCAGCCTTGGCCGGATCACCGGGCTGGGTCCCGTTGATGCCCTTGATCATCCGGCGAGTTGGGCCGACGGTGGGTTCGTAGACGTCGATCTCCGCGCTCTCGTGGAGACCGCCGCCGGAGAAGGAAGTCCGGAACGCACCGGGCTCGACGATGAGAACCTTGATGCCGAGCGGGCCGACCTCAGCGGCGAGTGCCGCGGAAAACCCCTCCAGCGCGAACTTCGTCGCGCAGTACGCGGAGAAGCCGGGCGGCGACACCTGACCGCCGAAACTGGACATCTGCACGATCGCGCCGCTGCCCTGTTCACGCATGTGCGGCAGGACCGCCCTGGTCAAGGCGGCCGGGCCGAAGACGTGCACGTCGAACAGGGACCGCAGTTCCTCGTCAGTGGTCTCCTCCGCCGCGCCGACCTGACCGCGCCCAGCGTTGTTGACCAGGACGTCGATGCGTCCGTGACGCGCCACGACCTCGTCGACGACGCTGGGGATCACCGCGGTGTCGGTGACGTCGAGCTGGATGGTTTCCGCACCGGGTTTGCGCGCCGTCCCCACGACGACGTCACCGGCCGCGGTGGCCGCTTCGCTGATCGCGCGGCCGAAGCCGCTGTTCGCCCCAGTGATCAGCCAGACCTTGGGTGAGTTCATGATCTCCACTCTGGCTTGGGTTCAGTCTGTGCTGCAACGGTTTTCCCGTTTTCTGCACGGAACGAGCTTTTCCCTCGCCGGGGGCTGACCTCTGGGCAGGAGCACCACCGAAGCCCACATCTGCGCTGACGCGCTCGCCGTGGTGGCTGGCTGTCGCTCAGGGTGCTTGGGCCGGTTCTGTGCTTGCGCGCGCTCGCCGTGGTGGGGTGGGTGTCGTTCCGGCTGCCCTGGCGACGGTCCGAGTCGGCTGCGCCTTCGCGCGGGTCGGTGGGTCAGGCTTCGTTGGGCTTGTAGCAGGTCGCGAAGCCGTCAGGCTTGCTGCCGCCGTCCGCGAACATCTTCTCCACCTGCTGCTTGCGGAGGTTCTCGGGGTAGCCGGGCCAGTCGGGTTCCTGGCCGTTGACGTGCAGTTCGTCGAGCCAGTAGCCGGACTGGCCGGAGACCTTCTCGAACTCGAGGTCGCAGCCCTTCACGCGCACGACCGCCTCGAGCACCTTCGTGCTCGACTTCAC
The DNA here is from genome assembly GCF_001302585.1 of Kibdelosporangium phytohabitans. Taxonomy (GTDB): domain Bacteria; phylum Actinomycetota; class Actinomycetes; order Mycobacteriales; family Pseudonocardiaceae; genus Kibdelosporangium; species Kibdelosporangium phytohabitans. The sequence continues at coordinate 1,972,190 of NZ_CP012752.1, forward strand.
CGTCTTCCCGCCGACCTTCTTGGTCTTCTTCTCCGTCTCCGATGTCGGCTTCACTGTCCCGAAGCCCGCTGCCTTGAGTTCGTCCGCGAACTTGGACTCGCTGCTCGAACACGCCATCAGCACGCCTGCGGTGCTCGCGACCACCGCCACGAGTGCGACCTTGTTCTTCACGAGCGCATCGAACCGCGCGGATCAACCGCCCGACGGGGGTTCGGGTGAATAGTTATCACCCTGTTAGCGTCTTCAATGGGCTGAGTGGAGTATTACCGATGCGTCTCGAAATCGGTTTGCCACGCACGGTATTTCTTTGAGAAACCCTGAAAAGTCGCGTAAGTCGGGTGGTTTCCGTCAGTCCCATCACCGACTGGTCGAGAAAGCCACGGGGAGACGTCATGAGTCTCGGTGCCATCGTTCTGGGAACGATCAAGCCCGTTGTGGTGCGGTACTGCCGCGCGCGGATCGGCAGGCGGGACGGGTCGTTCGCGGTCGCGGACCTCGTCGCGCGTGAATCGTTGTACGCCGTTCTGCGTGCGCTTCCCGAAGGGGACGAACCATTGCTGGCGGTCACTTACCGGATAGCCGCCGAATTGGTTGACGAAGAACTGGACGGTGCCGCCGGCTGCCCTGACTCGCAGCTGGATGTGGCTGCCCTGCCCGTCGGCGAACGGGAAGTGATCGTTCTCCGTGTCCTGTGCGGGCTGACCGCCGAGCAGACCGCGGAGGCCACTGGGAACGCTCCCTCGGCTGTCCGCCTTCTCCAGCACCGTGCGCTGGAGAAACTTCGAAAAGCAGCCCAAGTGGACGGACATGTGACACGATTCGGTCACGGGCCTGTCATGGAAACGCTCAGTGAGCGCGGCTGAGTTATAGTCGCCCCGCCGGGCCGATGGGGAAGGCACCGGAGTTCGGCGTCTAGGGGGCGGGTTGGCCGAGTTCTTCCAGGCAACACTGGCTTTCCCTGCCGTGCTGTTCACTTTCCTGCTGATCGTCTGCGTCGGTTACTGGCTGTTGACCCTCCTGGGGGCCATCGACGTCGACGAGGACGCGGGCGACCTGCTCGGTGCGCTCGGTTTCGGCGGTGTGCCGCTGACGATCGCGCTAACGCTGACGATCGTGCTCGGCTGGTTCCTCAGCCTCGTCGGCACTGTGCTGCTCGCCGGGCTCGGCACGGGCGCGCGGATCGCGCTCGGCACACTGGTCCTGCTTGTCGCGCTTGTGCTGGCATTGCTGGTGACCAGGCTGTTGGTGACGCCGCTGCGCTCGGTGTTCCACTCCGGTCCCGCCGCGTCGCGCGCCGACTTCATCGGCCGCACGTGCGTGGTCCGCACGAGCACGGTCACCGTGGACTTCGGCCAGGCCGAGGTGCACGCCGAGGACGGTTCCTCCGCTGTGGTCCAGGTCCGCCAGACGGGCCGGGACGACCTGCGCGCCGGGCAGGCGGCGCTGATCTACGACTACGACACCGATGGCGAGTTCTTTTGGGTCGCCCCGGTCGAGACTCATCTGAAGGACTGAAAAGCGATGGACGCTATCGGAATCGGGGCGGGCGTGCTGATCGGCGTCGTCCTGCTCGTCATCCTGATCATCCTGTTCATGGTCAGCAGGCTGTTCCGCAAGATCGAGCAGGGCAAGGCGCTGATCATCTCCAAGGTGCGCAACGTGCACGTCACGTTCACCGGCGCGATCGTGCTGCCGGTGCTGCACCGCGCCGAGGTCATGGACATCTCGGTGAAGACCATCGAGATCAACCGCGCCGGGCACGAGGGCCTGATCTGCAAGGACAACATCCGCGCCGACATCCGCATCACGTTCTTCGTGCGGGTCAACAAGACCGCGGAGGACGTCATCAAGGTCGCGCAGGCCATCGGGACCGCGCGCGCCAGCGACGAGTCGACGCTGCAGGCGTTGTTCAACGCGAAGTTCTCCGAGGCGCTCAAGACCGTGGGCAAGCAGCTCGACTTCGTCGACCTGTACACCAAGCGCGACGAGTTCCGTGACCAGATCATCCGGGTGATCGGTACAGACCTCAACGGGTACAGCCTCGAGGACGCGGCCATCGACTTCCTCGAGCAGACCCCGATGAGCCACCTCGACCCGGCCAACATCCTCGACGCGCAGGGTATCCGCAAGATCACCGAGCTGACCGCGATCGAGCACGTGCGCACCAACGAGTACCAGCGCAACGAGGAGAAGGAGATCACGCGGCAGAACGTCGACGCCCGTGAGCAGATCCTCGAACTGGAGCGCCGCCAGGCCGACGCCGAGGCCAAGCAGAACCGCGAGGTCCAGACGGTCAGGGCCCGTGAGGAAGCCGAGATCACCAAGGTGCAGGCCGAGGAGCGGCTCAAGGCGCACACCGCGAACCTGCGCACCGAGGAGCAGCTCGGCGTCCAGGACGAGAACCGGGCCCGTGAGATCGCCGTCGCCGCCAAGAACAAGGAACGGGTCATCGCGATCGAGACCGAGCGGATCGAGAAGGACCGCCAGCTCGAGGTGATCGCCCGCGAACGCGAGACCGAGCTGTCCCGGATCGGCAAGGACAAGGAACTCGAGGCCGAGAAGCGCGCGATCGCCGAGGTGATCCGCGAGCGGATCGCGGTCGACAAGACCGTCGCCGAGCAGGAGGAGACGATCAAGCGGCTGCGCGCGGTCGAGGAGGCCGAGCGGATGCGCCAGGCACTGGTCATCCAGGCCGAGGCCGAGGCGCAGGAGAAGCTGGTCAAGGACATCAAGGCGGCCGAGGCCGCCGAGCAGGCCGCGAAGTACGACGCCCGCCGCGAGCTCGCGCTCGCCGAGGCCCGCCAGCAGGCCGCGGAACTCGACACCCGCGCCAAGATCCGGCTCGCCGAGGGCGCGCAGGCGCAGGCAGCCGCCGAGGGCCTGGCGAGCGTCCAGGTCAGGGAACGCGACGCGGACGCCATCGAGAAGGTGGGTCGCGCGGAGGCCGTTGTCGAGCGCGAGAAGGCGCTCGCCAAGGCCGAGGCGACCTCGAAGATCGGCCTCGCCGAGGCGGGCGTGGACCGCGAGAAGGCCGTGGCGGTCGCGGAAGCGTTGCGCGAGAAGCTCAAGGGCGAGGCGGAGGGCCTCACCGAGAAGGCCGCCGCGCTCGCCGCGATGAACGACGCGACCCGCGAGCACGAGGAGTTCCGGCTGCGGCTGGAGATGGAGAAGGACATCCGGCTCGCCGGGCTGGACGCGCAGCGCAAGGTCGCCGAGTCGCAGGCCTCGGTCATCGCCGCGGGCCTGGAGAAAGCCGACATCGACATCGTCGGCGGCGACACGATGTTCTTCGACCGCCTGGTCGGCGCGGTCTCGATGGGCAAGAGCGTGGACGGTTTCATGGAGCACTCGGCCACCGCGCAGACGCTGGCCCAGCCGTGGCTCAACGGCGAGCGGAGCTTCACCGACGACATCAGCCGGATGCTCAGCGGGATCAGCACGGCGGACGTGCAGAACCTGACCGTGTCGGCGTTGCTGCTCAAGCTGATCGGCTCCGGCGGCAAGGAGTCGGCCAAGCTGCAGGAACTGCTGGAAACCGCGAACCGGCTCGGCATCGGTGAGCACTCGGTGGCGGGCCTGCTGCCACGATGACCACCGTCGCGTCGCCCATTTCGCTGGACGAAGGCACGTACGAGCTGCTGCGCGCGCGGCTGGCGGAACACGCCACCGTGCTCGCGGCCCGTGCCGAGCAGCTGAACACCAAGCGCGTCGAGGTGTTCGGCGGTACCGAGCTGCGGCTGATCGGCACCGAGCGGATCCGCACGGAGAACAACTGCGTGCCAAGGGACGTCGTGTCGGTCAACGGCTCGATGCTGTTCGGGTACAACGTGTTCATCGGGCTGCGGCCGGAGACCGAGGTCGACGACGTCTTCTCGCTGCACTCGTTCGTGCGTGACGGCGACGCGTTCCGGTTCGACGACGCCGCCCTGCCGGGCCTGCTCGACGACAAGCAGTTCGTGCACGACTTCGCCGAGCTTTACCGGTACTACAAGGAAACGCGGCTGTTGCAGCTGCGCGGGGTCGATGGCAAGCTGCTCGCGATCTTCCAGACCGGCGCGAACGCGACCGACATCAAGGTGATGCGCTGGAAGACCGCCGTCGACGGCACAGTGTCCTATGAGGACAATCGGGGCGAGCGCGACCACGTCTTCCCGCCGTCGCACGACTTCGAGTGGACCGAGACCACCCGCGACGACCACGTCGTCGGCCGCCACCCGCACATCTCGATCCAGAACGAGGTGTTCATCGAGACGGTCGGCGGCGACCTGACCATCAAGCTGGAGAACAACACCGAGACCGGCGAGGGCATCTACGCCGAACCAGTCGCCGAGCCGCTGCAGAGCCTCGCCGACGCCGCCGTGCACTACGCGCGCATCGGTGCGCTGATCCTGCTCAAGATCCAGCCGTACAAGGAAACCGAATGGCGGTACCTGGTCTTCAACACGCAGACCAAGGGTGTGGTGCGGCTGGACGGGATCGGGCAGGCGTGCCAGCGGCTGCCCGAGGACCAGGGCATCATCTTCCCCGGCGGCTACTACCTGCTCACCGGCGCCGCGAAGACGTTCGACACGGACGTGGCCAGCCTGGAGTTCGAGCGGGTGATCCGGTCGACCAACGGCGAGGACGTGCTCTACGTCTTCCACGCCCGCGCCGAGGGCCGCTACCTGCTGCTGCCGTACAACGTGATCCGCAAGGAAGTCGGTACGCCGATCCCGTGCCACGGCTGGTCGTTGTTCGACGACGGCACCCTCGTGGTCTTCCGCGCGGTATCCGACGAACCGACGCGCGTGCACCCGATGCAGGTGTGGCAGACGCCGTACCTGTCCGACACGTACGCCGCCGCGCAGGAGACCGCGGACGGACCGCTCGGCCGGGTCGGCAACGCCGACCTGGTCAGGGGAATCTCCGACTGCCTGTCGATCGCGCGGATGGTCGGCGAGATGGCACCGTCCACAGAGGTCTTCGAAGCCCTGATCGCCGCGTGTGACCGGGCGTTCGACCACTACCACTGGCTCGGTGAGCAGGAACTCGGCGATCTGCGTGCGCCGCTGTCGGAAGTGCGCGGCGCCGCCGAGCAGGTGCTCGACGAGTTCGAAGGCGTGCAGGCCCTCACCAACCAGGCCTCGGCCGCGCTGGAGCAGTCCGATCAGGACATCGCGTCGCTGGTCCGCAAGGTCAGGGGCGAGGCGCCGAAGACAGCCGACGCGTGGGTTTCCCAGCTGGCCGAGCTGCGCAAGGCGCAGGGCCACCTGATCACGTTGAAAGAGATGCGGTACATCGACACCGCCCGCATCGAGCAACTGAACACCTTGCTGACAGAGGAACTGGGTACCGCGGCGCAGCGCGCGGTCGAGTTCCTCAGCGGTGACAACGCTTTCGCGGGATACCACGAGGAAGTCGAACGGATCGTCGCGCAAGGCGCGGCGATCAAGACCGTCGCCGAGGCCGTCCCGGTCCAGGAGCGGCTCGGTGACCAGGCCGAAGGCCTCGAACTGCTCACCCAGGTGGTCAGCTCGCTGGACATCGCCGACGCCACGGTCCGGACCGGGATCCTGTCCCGCGTCGGCGAGGTGCTCGGCGGCATCAACCGGGCACGGGCCACTGTGGACGGACGGCGTCGTGAACTCGCCGCCAGCGAGGGACGTGCCGAGTTCGCGGCCGAGTTCGCGCTGCTCGGCCAGGCGATCACGGGCGCGCTCGCGGTCGCCGACAGCCCGCGCAAGTGCGACGAGGGCCTCGGCAGGCTGGTGCTGCAGCTGGAGAACCTGGAGTCGCGTTTCGGCGAGTTCGACGACTTCATGGCCGAACTCGGCGCCAAGCGCACGGATGTCTACGAGGCGTTCTCCGCGCGCAAGCAGGCGTTGCTGGACGAGCGGGCGCGCCGCGCGGACCGGCTGGTCGAGTCGGCAGGCCGGATCCTGGGCAGCGTGCAGCGGCGGGCGAGCCAGCTGGAGACGCTCGACGACGTCAACACCTACTTCGCGGGCGACCCGATGGTGGCCAAGCTGCGCTCGGTCGCCGACGACCTGCGCGCGCTGGGCGACCAGGTCCGCGCGGAGGAACTGGACGGCCGGATCAAGGCCGCCCGCCAGGAAGCGGGCCGTTCGCTGCGTGACCGGCTCGACCTGTACGCCGACGGCGGCGACACGATCAAGCTGGGCAGGCACGTGTTCGCGGTGAACACGCAGGCCATGGACCTGACCTTGGTGCCGCAGGGCGACGGCCTCGCGGTCGGGATCACCGGCACGGACTTCCGCGACCCGGTCGTGGACGCCGAGTTCGAGACCACCCGCCCGTTCTGGAACCAGCTGCTGGTGTCCGAGTCGCCGGAGGTCTACCGCGGCGAGTTCCTCGCCACAGTCCAGCTCCCGCAGGGAACTCTGGACGAGACGGCGGCGCTGGAGCACGTGCGCCAGGTCGCCGAGACGCGCTACGACGAGGGCTACGAGCGCGGTGTGCACGACCACGACGCGGCCAAGATCCTCGAAGCCGTGACCCGGTTGCGTGCGGGCGCCGGTGTTCTGCGGTACCCGCCGCAGGCGCGTGCGGCGGCGACCATCTTCTGGGCGTTCGGCCCCGACGAGACGGCGAAAGCCGCGTGGGCCCGCCGTGCGGGTTCGCTGGCCCGCGCTCGCACAGCGTTCGGGCACATGTCCGCGATCGACGAGCTGGCAGCCGAACTCACCGGTGAGATCACGCGGTTGCTGTCCGCACAGGGTCTCGAGTCGGATCCGCTGGCGGGGGAGTACCTGTTCGAGGAGCTCTCCAGCGCGCCTTTCGGGTTCGTCACCAGCGCGGGAGCCCGCTCGCTCGTCGAGCGCTTCCGCCGGACCTTGGGCGCGCAGGCCAAGACAGCCAAGGAGTTCGACGACGACCTGCGCTCGATCGACGGGCTGGCCGAACGCCACCAGCTGATCTCCGCGTGGCTCACGGCGTTCCTCGCCAGCGTCGGCGAGACCAGCCCGGACCTGCCGGAGGCGATCGCTCTCGAACTGTGCCACGACGTGCCGCGGCACGACTCGTCGGCGACGCTGGACGCGACGGTCGACGGCCTGCTGGGCACCCACCCGAGGATCACGGACCGCAAGCTGCGCTTCCGGCTGGACGAACTGCTCGCCCGGACGCGGCGGTTCCACACCGAACGCGTCCCGGCTTTCCGCGCGTACCAGCGCAAGCGCGCCCAACTGGTGGACGTGCAGCGGCGGGCGCTGCGGTTCGAGGAGTACCAGCCGAAGGTGATGAGCGCGTTCGTGCGCAACGGCCTGCTCGACGAGGTCTACCTGCCGCTGATCGGCGACAACCTGGCCAAGCAATTGGGCACGGCCGGTGACTCGAAACGCACCGACCAGATGGGCCTGCTCCTGCTGATCTCCCCGCCGGGTTACGGGAAGACCACGCTGATGGAGTACGTGGCCAACCGGCTGGGCCTGGTCTTCGTGAAGGTCAACGGGCCGGCGCTGGGGCACGCGGTGACCTCGGTCGACCCGGCGGAGGCCCCGAACGCGACGGCCCGCCAGGAGATCGAGAAGATCTCGTTCGCGCTGGAGATGGGCAGCAACGTCCTGCTGTACCTGGACGACATCCAGCACACGTCGCCGGAGCTGCTGCAGAAGTTCATCTCGCTGTGCGACGCGCAGCGCCGGATGGAAGGCGTCTGGAAGGGCCGGGCGAAGACCTACGACCTGCGCGGCAAGCGGTTCGCGGTCTGCATGGCAGGCAACCCGTACACCGAGTCGGGCCAGCGGTTCCGCATCCCCGACATGCTCGCCAACCGCGCGGACGTGTGGAACCTCGGTGACGTGCTGTCGGGCAAGGAGGATCTGTTCGCGCTGAGCTTCGTCGAGAACTCGCTGACGTCCAACGCGGTGCTGGCCCCGCTGTCCACACGGGACAGGGCGGACGTGCCGAAGCTGGTGCGCCTGGCCAAGGGCGACCCGGCTGTGCGGCCGGACCAGCTGGCGCACCCGTACTCGTCGGTCGAGCTGGAGCAGGTCCTGTCGGTGCTGCGCAAGCTGCTGACCGTGCGGAAGGTGATCCTGGCCAACAACAAGGCGTACATCGCCTCGGCGGCACAGGCGGACGCGTCCCGCACCGAGCCGCCGTACCAGCTGCAGGGCTCGTACCGGAACATGAACAAGCTGGCCGAGAAGATCGTCCCGGCGATGAACGACGCGGAGCTGGCGGCCGTGGTCGACGACCACTACCTGGCCGAGGCCCAGACGCTGACCTCCGGGGCCGAGGCGAACCTGCTCAAGCTCGCCGAACTGCGCGGCACGCTCACCGGCGAGCAGGCCAAGCGGTGGTCCGACGTGAAAACGGCGTTCATGCGGGAGCGGGCGTTGGGCGGCGACGAGGAGAACCCGATGAGCCGCGCGGTCGGCGCCGTCGGCCTGCTCTCCGACCAGGTCGGCCAGATCGCGTCAGCCATCAGGGAGAAGTGACCACGCACGGTGAACCCCCAGGAGACAGCGGTCACCTAGGAGAATTCGCTCATGTCGGTCGGGTGGCCGGCTGATCTACCGTCCCAGGATGCGGTTTCCCTGGAGTGCCGGTGGTCCGCCGCCATGCGCGATCTCGCGGGCGCGCGCGACCTGTTCGCCACGTTTGCCGTGGTGCGCAAGCACCTGCGCTCGGGCGGGCTGCTCGTCTTCGGCGCGCGAACCGTGATGCACAGGGAGGTGACGGCCTGGTGTTTCCCCTGCGAATCCTCCAGCGGGACGTCAAGTCCGAAGTGGAGCAGATCGCCGGGATCCTCGAACCGTGCGCGGTCACCGGGACGCTCGCGTACCTGCCCGCGCTCACCGCGAGAGGTTTCCAGGCCGCCCCGGCGGGCCCGGCCGACGCGATGGTCCTGATGTCCGAGATCGGTGGCCTGATCGGCAACGACAGCATCCGCGCCGCGCTGACCGCCGCGCATGCCCGGCTCCGGCCCGGCGGGATCCTGGTGTTCGACGTCCTCGACGGCGAATCGGTGCTGACCGCGTCGCTGCCGTTGCGCGGCCTCGTGGAGGAAGCCTCGCTGCTGTGCGGTCACAGCAGTGACGTGCGGACCGGTGAGCAGGTCTACGAACTGAACCTGCGCACGTGGCGGTTGATGGGCGAGCAGGTCGTGTCCCAGACGGCGGAAACCCGGCTGATCCGGTACTTCCTGCCCCGTGAGCTGCGGTTGCTGTTGTCGGTGTGCGGCTTCACGCAGCTCGGCGCCGAGCCGTTCACCGACCCGGCGCTGGCGTGGTTCCGGCTGGTCTCGGCGAGCCGGACGTGAACTTCGGCGAACTGCACGCCCGGTGGTACGACCGCTGGCACGCCACCAAGGACTACCAGTCCGAAGTGGACCAGTTGGGGGCGCTGTTCGGCGGCGGGGTGCGGTCGGTGCTCGACATCGGCTGCGGCACCGGGCGGCACCTCGAGCTGCTGGCGAAAGCCGGGTACCGGGTGACGGGCGTGGAGCGGTCACCGGACATGGCCGCGGTCGCCGAGGCCAGGCTGGCCCCGTTCCCCTCGGCCCAAGTGGTCGCGGCGGACGCCGCGGAGGCGGGACTGGCCGGCGCGTTCGATGCCGTGATCATGATGTTCTCGGTGTTCGGCTGCCACACCACGGATTCCGCGTTGTTCGAGACGCTCGCCGTCGCCCACCGGCACCTGCGGCCCGGCGGGATGCTGGTGTTCGACGCACTCGACGGCGCTGCCGTGTTGCGCGGCGGGGTCCGCGGCGGCTGCACGGTCCTCGCCGACGGCGGTGAGCAGCTGATCCGGCTGTCCAGCGGGTGGATCGACCGGTACGCCCAGGTGTACTCGACGGACATCCGGCTGTGGATGATCTCGGGCTCCGCGGTCGTCGTCGCCGGGGAGCAGGAGGCGCACCCGATCCGGTACTTCGCGCCCCGCGAGGTCGACCTGCTGCTGGACATCGCCGGGTTCGTCCCGCTCGGCTCGGCACCGCAGGCGGGCGCGACCTGCGGGTGGACCAGCGTTTTCTGGGCCAGGAAAGGAGAAATCCCGTGAACGACGCCGGGGAGCCGCTGGTCAGGCGAGGTGGCTGAAGTCCGCCTGCCACTTCGCGTACCACGTCTCGAACCACGGGAACCCTTTGCTGAGCGGCACGATCGTGCGCACAGTCTCCCGGTAGTACGACTGCTGCTTGGCCGGCCTCGGGTGGGTGTCCAGCCGCTGGACGTTGCTCATCCGGTCGGCGAGCTTCACCGTCAGCGCGTCCTTCGGCGCCGAGTGGAGGCTCGCGAGGTACGCCTCCCTGTCGTCGCCCTTGGTCACCCAGCCGACCAGTTCGGCGACGCGCGCACCGAACTTCTCCCGGACGGTGTCCATGTCGCAGTCGGTGTCCTCGACCACGTCGTGCAGCACACCGGTGCGCAGCACGTCGATGTCCGTCACGCCGGCGCCCTCGGCCAGGATGGTCACGACTTCGAGCAGGTGCTCGACATAGGGCTCACCGGCCGGGCGTGTCTGGTCGCCGTGCCAGCGGACCGCGAACTCGACGGCCTCGTCCATGGCGGCGAGGTCGTCGACGCGTCCGGCCAGTCGCTCACGCAGCGCGGGCCAGCCGCTGCGGGCCTCGAATGTCTCAAGTGTCACTTCGTTGTCCAATGGGGATAGTGCCGTTTCGAACTCCTCGGTGCGCGGGTCGGCGATCTTGCGCATCGTCACCAGCGCCGTGTCCAGCATGTCACGGGCCAGCAGCGGATGTCCGGCGTCCAGCAGCACCAGTCCGAAGTCGCCGAGCGCGGCAGCGGCCCACCGCTGGCTGCCGAACTCGCGGAAGATCACGATCGCGGTCCGGAAAGCCCTTGCCGCGGCTGGGAAATCGGCGAGCCGCCGGAGCGCCCAGCCGAGGTGGTACTCGTTCATCCCGCGCGCCGGGTCGTCACCCAGCACGAGCAGCATCTTCGACGCCTGCTGGTGGCACTCCTTGGCTTTGGTGTAGTCCCCGGTCACGGTGTACGTGACGCCGAGGTTGTCCAGGTTCAACGCGACGCCCCTGGCGTACCCGAGCTGTTCGCACAGCAGCAACGCCTGTGTGGCGTACTCCTTCGCCTGCTCGTACTCGCCCAGTTCGCCGTACATCAGGCCGACGTTGCCGCACGCCATCGCCTGTCCGCTGACGTCGCCGAGTTCCCTGAACTTCGCCAGGCCCCGGGTGAAGTACGCGACCGCGGCCCGCCGGTCACCCTTGTTCATCACCTGCGCGCCCAGCGAGTTCAGCATGTACGCGCTGCCGAACGTGTCCTGCGCCGATTCGGCCGCCTCGTAGGCGTCGCTCAGCAGCGCGGTCGCGTCGTACCAGGGGATCCGCCGGTCGAGGAACGTGAGCATGGCCTGCACGATCCGCCAGGTGTGCCCGGCGAGGCCGTTGGCCGCGGCCCAGCCCGCCGCCGACTTGAGGCAGTCGAACTCCTGCTCGAACCAGAGCGTGGCCTCGGTCGAACTGGCGAACCTGGGCGGTTCGGTACGCGGCTCGTACGGCTTGACCCACAGCCGCTGCCGCTGCATGTGCAGCGCGGAGTCGGCGCTGACCGCGGCATGCAGGTACCAGTCAAGCAACCGGAGCACCGCGGCGCGCCGGTCGTCGTCCGTCTCGTACCGCTCCGCTGTCTCGGTGGCGTACAGCCGCATCAGGTCGTGCAACTCGTAGCGATTGCCCTGGCGCTGCTCGACCAGGTGCACCGCCAGCAGCCGGTCCAGCGACGCCTTCGCCCGCAGCACGGGCAGATCCGCGAGGGCCGCCGCCGCTTCGAGGCTGATGTCGTTGGCCGGGTGCAGTCCCATCAGCCGGAACATCGCCGCCGCGTCCTGGTCGAGCGCCCGGTAGGACCACGACAACGCGGCCCGCAGGTCCGTGTGCGGGTCGTCCTCGCCCGTGCCGAGGTTGTCCAGGCGGGCCTGCTCGTCCTCCAGCGCGTGCACCACTTCGGCCAGCGAACCGCTGCGGTCGGCCCGCTCGGCGACGATCGAGATCGCCAGCGGCAGGTGGTCGCACAGTTCGACCAGGCGCGCCGACGCGGCCGGTTCGGCACCGACCCGGTCGGCGCCGACGGACGAGCTGAGCAGTTCCACAGCCTGGTCAGCGGGCAACCGGTTGAGCGTGACGCGGTGCGCGCCGTCGCGGATCGACAGCCCGCGCAACTGGTTGCGGCTGGTGACCACGACCAGGCTGCCCGTGCCGGGCAGCAGCGGCCGGACCTGGTCGGCGTCACGGGCGTTGTCGAGCAGCATCAGCACCTGCAGCCCGGCGAGGCTGCTGCGCAGCAACGCCGACCGTTCCTCCACGTTCGGCGGGATCAGGTCACTGCTCACCCCGAGGCCGCGCAGCAGCGTCTCAGCGGCCGCACCCGGCGTGACCGGCTCGCCGTGGCCGTAACCACGCAGGTTGAGGTGCAGCTGGGCGTCCGGGAACAGGTGCGCGATCTGGTGCGCGAAGTGCACGGCCAACGTCGTCTTGCCGGTCCCGGGCGAGCCGTCGATCGAGATGATCGTCGGCGCGGAGCCCGCGCTGCCCGCCATCGAACGCAGATGCGCCAGCTCACGGCCACGGCCGGTGAAGTTGACGATGTCGTGCGGCAGCTGCCGCAACGTCCGCTGCTGGGTGGCCACGACCGGCACCTCGACGCGTTCCGGCAGATCGAGGCCGGCGTCGCCGCGCAGGATCTGCTCGTGCAGCACCCGCAGCTCGCTGCCGGGACTCAGACCCAGCTCGCTCGCCAGGAAACGCCTGCTCTCGTCGTACACGGCCAGCGCGTCGGCCTGACGGCCGGACCGGTAGAGCGCGAGCATGAGGTGCGCGGTGAACCGTTCCCGGTTCGGCTCGGCGGCGACGATCTCCCGCAGTTCGGCGATCAGCTCACGGTGCCGCCCCAGCGAGAGGTCGTCGTTGACGCGCTGGTCCAGCGCGTCCAGCCGGAGCTCCTCCAGGCCCGCGCCGAGCCGGTCGCGGATCATCCCGTTGGCGATGTCCACCAGCACCGGGCCACGCCACAGGCCCAGCGCCTCCCGCATCAGCTGCGCCCTCGGCTCGGGGTCGGGGGCGGCGCGGGCCTGGTTGACCAACGCCCGGAACCGGTGCGCGTCGATCCGGTCCGGGTCCGTGCGCACCAGGTAGCCGGGCCCGTGTTTGAGGATCTGGACGGCGTCGGAGTGCACGGTCGCCCGGAGCCTGCTGACGTGGCTGCGCAACGTCGTCCCCGCCGAGGACGGCGGCGCGCCGTCCCACAGCAGGTCGGCGAGCCGCTCGGCGGACACACTGCGCCCCTGCTCCAGCAGCAGAACCGCGAGCAGGCAGCGTTCCCGGCGGCGGGGGATGGACACCGGCTGGTCAGCATCGATCTCGAACGGTCCGAGCAGCCGGAATTCCACCAACCCAAACTAGTGGATCCGTGTCAGCCATCTGTCAACGATCGCGCAACACGGAACTGGAATCGTTGACGTGCTGGCATCGGCATGAGGACCCCCTGGGGGTGGGCCCTCGCGCCGGCGGCAGCGGGCAACGAGGCCATCAGGGGAACCGGGGAGCGGCGCCGAGCGCCGACAGGGAACCCCTGAACATGGGAGGGCATCTCTGGCCAGATGAACTCCACCGCGCGCGCTCGTCGACTACCCGGTTCGATGAGCGCGCCGAAAACTTGCGTCACGCGGGTGGGAGGACCAGCGTCCGCCAGAGGCGGTCGAGGTCCTCGTCGGGCTGCTCGGTGCGGCCGGTGTGGGTGGGGGAGGTCTGCAGCAGGGTGCTGCGTGGCGCGGTGAGCCAGCGGAACCGTTGGCCGAGCGTGGTCTCCCGCACTTGAGCCGCGGTGGAACCGTCGCACGCGCCGCACCACAGGCGCAGGCTGTCGCCGAGCAACTCGAGGTCGATCCCCGGGTCGAGGGCACGCAGCCGTGCCTCGTCGACGTGGGTCTTGCAGCGCAGGTAGTCCAGCGGCGAGCAGTACAGCAGCACACCGACGTTCAGGAACTCGCCGCGCTCCTGCCGGGGCACGGCCCGCAGCAACGCGTACTCAAACACGTGCGACACGGGCGGCCTCCAGTTCCTGCACCCACTGGTCCGAGTTCGCCAGCCGTGACTCGAAGAATGACAGGTACGCGGCACGCGCCCCGGCCGGGTCGAAGACACCGTCGGACGTGAGCCAGTCGTCGGGGACGAGCGCGAGGACCTCCTCGATCATCCCGGTCGGTACGGGTTCAGCGGAGATGGGCCCGGCGGCGGGCAGCATGACGTGGTCGTCGGCGTCGAACCGGTAGGCATGCGCGGGCTGCCAGCCGGGCCGGAAGTTGTGGTGGAAGTACAACGCGGCGCCGTGGTCGATGAGCCACACGTTCTTGTGCCACAACAGCAGGTTCGGGTTCCGCCAGCTGCGGTCGACGTTGAGGGTCAACGCGTCGAGCCACACCAGCCTGGCCGCCAGTTCCGGCCCGGGATCACGCACGACGGGGTTGAAGTCGAACGAGCCGGGCAGGTAGTCGAAGCCGAGGTTGAGGCCGCCGCTCGTGGCCAGCAACTCCTGGACCTCCTGGTCGGGCTCGGAGCGGGCCAGCGCGGGATCGAGCCGGACGAACACGGCCTCCGGCACCCGGAAGCCGAGCCGCCGCGCCAGCTCACCGACGATGAGCTCGGCGGTGAGCGCTTTCAGCCCGTGCCCGGCGCCCCGGAACTTGAGCACGTACATCCCGAGGTCGTCAGCCTCGATCAAGCCCGGCAGCGAACCGCCCTCCCGCAACGGGGTGACGTACCGGGTCGCCTCGACAGTACGAAGGTCCACACCGGAATCATGCTGGACAGCCCGTGAAAGGCGCCGCCCGCCCGCGGTGTCCGCCGTCACAGCGGCGCCGGTTGCGCCCTGGGCGGCCACGGCCCCCCGAAATCCAGCGTAGCGGTGGGGGCGGACGGTTTCGCCACCGTGAAGATCGACGTGCGTCAGTTGTCCACAGGCGCGGGGGTGAATTCGAGGGCTGTCCGGCCGTCGGAGACCTTGGTCGTGGCGGTGAGGTGCAGGCCGCAGGCGGTCGCGAGGGCGACCAGTTGGTCCGTGCTGCGTTCGTGGCCGTTGAAGCACATCAGCATGAACAGGTCGATGCCCGTGTCCGAGCCTTCGCCGAGGACTGGCTCGATGACCACCACTGTCGCGCCGCCGGGTTCGGCCGCGCGGCGGCATTCGGTCAGGATCCTGCGGGCGCGCTCGTCGTCCCAGTCGTGCAGGATGTCGGACAGGACGTAGGCGTCAGCGCCTGGGGCGACGGCGTCGAAGAAGCTGCCCGCGACGCCGCTCCCGCGGTCGCCGAGACCGGCTGCCTGCAACCGTTCGGTCGCCGCGGCTGCTGACGGGGCGAGGTCGAGCACCCGGCCGCGGACGGTGGGGTGGGCGCGCAGCACCGCTTCGAGCACGGTCCCGTTCCCGCCGCCGACGTCGAGGATGTCCGGGAACCGGCTCCAGTCGAAGCGCTCGGCGATCTGACTGGCCTGGTCGCGGAACCGCCACCGCATCTGCTCGTCGAACGAGCGGCGCAGCTTCGGCTCGGCGTCGATGTCGGTCCAGAAGTCGCGCCCGTAGCGGTGCACGTACGCGGACGCGCCCGTGGTGACTGTTTCGAGCAGGTCGACGAAGGCGAGTTCGGCGCGGCCACCCGCACAGCCGATGTCGAGCAGGATCTTGAACCCCTGCGGGGCGTCCTCGCCCATCTGGGCGCCGAGTTCCGTGGGGCGGTAACGCCCGGACTCCGGGTCGAACGCGAACACGCCGATCGTGACCAGGTGATCGAGCACGCGGCGCAGCGCCGGTGCGTGAGCTCCGGTCTTGGACGCGAGTCGCCCTGCCGTCGCTCCGGCGTTTCCGGCGTGCTCGACCAGGCCGAGCGTGGCCGCCACCCGGATGGACATGGGGGTGGCCAGGTCGGCCATGGCGAGAATGGACTGTGCCGCTGCGGGTGGATTCACTGGGCCCAGGCTATCCACGCCGACCTGATCTCCTCATCCGGTTTTCAGCGCAGCGCCGACCAGAACCCGCAGTTGTGCTCAGCGGACGCGTCGACCTGCCTGATGTCGCTGGGCGCCAACGACTGCACTGTGACGACCCGGTTGTCCCGGTAAACGGGCCACTGGGGCAGGCCGCGGCCGTTGGGGTTTCCGGTTGCCGCGAACCGCGTCCAGTACCCGACCATCTGCGCGGCCAGCTTCTGCTGCTCAGGGTTCAGGTCGAAGGTCGGGACGTCGAACAGGTACGCCACTTCCGACGCGTGGAAGGCGCCCGGTGGGAAGCCCGGCGGGAACAGGCTGCCGAAGTAACCCAACGGAGCCGTGCGGTCGGCGAACTCGTACGTGTACGTCGTGGTCCGGCGTGCAAGCAGACGGTCGTCCGCGAGCTGGTTGCACGCCCACGTGTCATCGGTCAGGACCGCGCCGTACGCCAACCGCGGTGACCCGAACTTGCTCGCCGGGTACTCGGCCTCGACCTTGGCGGCCTTCTCGCCGTACGCGGCCTTCAGCAGAGCCGGGTAGTCGAACGGTTCCGCGATGGTCGCGGCGGCGAGTCTGCCTTCGTCACGCGTGTTGCCCCAGATCACCGGGACGCGGTTGAACCGTCCGGAGCTCAGCGCCTCGGCGGGGTGCACGGGCAGGACACGGTTGCCGGTCACGACCGGCGTCAGGCCACGGTCGATCGCGGTGAAGGCGGACGCGGGCAGCCCGCGCAGGCACGTGACGTCCGCGCAACCGAGCTGCTTGGTGAGCGTGACCGCGTCGGCCGCCGCCTTGGTCTTCGAGATCCACGGCGAGCTGGCGGGCAGGCCGTGGATCACGCCGTTGTTCGGCCACGTGATGGAGCAGCCGCCGCTTTGCGCGATCGCCTTGTCGAACAGGCCACGCGACAGCGGTGAGGTGACGTGCGCGCACACGTCGAACGCGCCGCCGGACTCGCCGAAGACGGTGACGTTGCGCGGGTCGCCGCCGAACGAGGCGGCGTTGCGCTTGACCCAGCGCAGAGCCGCCTGCTGGTCCTCGATGCCGTACGCGCCCGAGTCGGGGATGTCCGGGTGGCCGAGGAAGCCGAAGAAACCGAGCCGGTAGTTGATGGTCACGACGACCACGTCGCCCTGCACGGCCAGCCGCCGGGCGCCGAACCCGTCGCTGGACAGATAGCTGTTGCCGCCGCCGTGCAGCCACACCATGACGGGTTTGCGCCCGTGCCGGGACGGTGTGGTGACGTTCAGGTACAGGCAGTCCTCGTTGTCGGAGGGCTGGCCGGCTCCGCCTGACTGCGCGCACGCGGGACCGGGCTTGGTCGCGTCACGGGGCGCGGTCCACGGCGTGACGGGTTGTGGTGAGCGCCAACGCCGGTCGCCGACGGGCGGCGCGGCGTACGGGATTCCTTGGTACAGCTGATGGTCGGCCGTGACTGTGCCGCGGACCGGGCCTGTGTCCGTCCACACCAGCCCGCCCTGGCCCGCGTCGGCCACCCCAGCCAGGCCGGCCAGCAAGCCCGCGGCCGTCAGTAGTGTCGCCAGTCGTCGAAACATGGTGATCCCTTCGTGGAGCCGAGCCGAGTTGGTCGCTCACCCCTGCGTCGAACGCGAGGAGCCCGGATCGACACGGCCGGCGGAAATTTTTTCGACGACTAACGCACGCGGTCGTAGACCACGGCGATCTCGCCGAGCGCGCCGGTCTCCTGGTGGGTCAGTGCCCACTTCGACGCGGGCAGGCCGTCGTCGAACAGCCGCTGCCCGCCTCCGGCGATCTCGGGGAAGACCATCAGGTACAGCCGGTCGAGCAGGTCCGCGGCGAGCAGCGGTTTGATCACACTCGCGCTGTTGTTGACGAGGATGTCGCCCGCGCCGGTGGCTTTGAGGTCAGTGACGACGTCCGCGACCGGGGCGTCGACCACGCGGGTGCGTTCCCACGGAGCCTCGGTCAACGTGGTCGACAGCACCACTTTGTCCGTGTCGACGAGCCACTTGGCGTATCCGCGGTCTCGCGGGTCGGCGTTCTCGTCGTCGGCGACCGGCGGCCAGTACCCCATGAATCCCTCGGCGTTGACCCGGCCGAGCAGGGCTGTCGTCGCGTTCGCCCACATGCGGCTCATGTGGTCACGTGAGACGTCGCTGGTCACGTAGGGCGCGAACGCGGCGAAGTCGCTGGGCCCGCCGGGGCCGTTGTAGCGTCCGTCGAGGGTGAGGGCCATGTTCGCGGTCACCAGGCGTGCGGTCATGATCGGTCTTCCTTCGTCTCGGAGGTGTGCTGGGTGGCGCCGACGGTGTCGGTGAGGTTGTCGAGCACTTGTCCCCAGCCGGTCTCGATGCCGGCGATGTACGGGACGGCTTCGACCGTGGTGTCGGTGATGTGCAGGCCCAGCCGCAGCCGGGTGCCGTCCGGTGTCTCGTCGAGGGCCAGGTCGTAGTGGCTGGTGAACGAAACCGCCCCGGGGCCGCCCAGCACCGACAGTTCGAACACGAGGTGTTCCGGTTTCTTCGCGGTGTGCACGGCCCCGCCTGAGCGATACCGCCGTCCCTCGGCATCGCGGTACTCGAGGACGGCGCGACCACCGGGCTTCGGCTCGAGCGCGCATTCGGTGATCGCCATCGACGGCGGAGCCCACCAGGACGCGAGCAGGCCCGGGTCGACCCAGTGCTGCCACACGACCGCGCGAGGCACCGGCAGTACGCGCTCGAAGCTGAAAGCGCGCCCGTCGGCCCAGCGGTCCCGGTCCGCGAGGGCGGTCTCCGCCTCGATGGTCGCGCGGTAGCGGGCGATGATCTCCCGTTCGCCCCTGTGCGCATCGGTGGTCTCGGCCAGTTCGCCCAACCGGGCGGCGAGCGCGGTCAGCGGCGCGGCGTCCAGCGCGTAGACACGTCGCTGCCCGAGCGGGAAAACCGTGACGAGTCCGGCGCGGGCGAGCGTCTGCAGGTGCTTGGTGGTCTGCGGTTGCCGCAAGCCGGTCAGTTCGGCCAGTTCACCGACCGACCGTGGTTGCTCGGCGAGGAACTCGACGATGCGCCATCGCGCACTGTCGCCGAGCGCTGCTGTGATCTCCTCCATGCCCTAATAATTCACTTCAAGGAATATTCTTGTCAAGGAATATCTTGTCTCGGGTTGGGCCGGCTCGGTCCGGGGGCGCGGTCGGGCTGGGTGATTCACGTGATGTCATCCGGATGGTCTCGCGCCGAGTTTGAATATGCGAACATATGTTCGTGACGGGCGCCACGATACTTCACGCCGACCTGGACGCGTTCTACGCCTCGGTCGAGCAGCGGGACGACCCGCGGCTGCGTGGCCGCCCGGTGATCGTCGGCGGCGGTGTGGTGCTCGCGGCCAGCTACGAGGCCAGAAGACGGGGAGTCGTCACGGCCATGGGTGGCGGCCGGGCCCTGCAGCTGTGCCCCGAGGCGATCGTCGTGCCGCCGCGGATGTCGGCGTACTCGCAGGCCAGCAAAGCCGTGTTCGAGGTCTTCCGCAACACGACGCCGCTGGTGGAGGGCTTGTCGATCGACGAGGCCTTCCTCGACGTCGGCGGTCTCGCCAGGATCGCGGGCGCCCCGGTCGACATCGCCAGGAAACTGCGCGAGGACGTCCGCGACCAGGTCGGGCTGCCGATCACGGTCGGGGTGGCGCGGCCGAAGTTCCTGGCCAAAGTGGCCAGTGGCGTGGCCAAACCGGACGGTCTGCTGGTCGTGCCGCCCGACCGGGAACTGGCGTTCCTGCACCCGCTCGCGGTCGAGCGGCTGTGGGGCGTCGGCAAGGTGACCGCGGCGAAGCTGCGCGACCATGGAATCACCAAGGTAGGTGACGTCGCTGACCTCCCGCAGTCCATGTTGGTCTCGATGCTCGGCCGCGCGCTGGGCCGTCACCTGCACGCGCTCGCCCACAACTACGACCCCCGCTCGGTGCATGTGGGCCGCCGTCGCCGCTCGATGGGCGCACAGCGTGCATCGCGTGCGCTGACAACTCCGGAGGACATCGACGCCACGGTTGTCGCATTGGTGGACCGAGTCACTGGGCGGTTACGCGCCGCTGGACGTGTCGGCCGTACGGTCGTGCTGCGTATGAGGTTCGCGGACTTCACCAGGGCGACGCGGTCGCACACGTTGCCGCAGCCGACGTCGTCGACCGACGAGATCCTGACAGCGTTGCGGGTGCTGGTGGCCAAGGCGATGCCGGTGATCGACGACGCCGGCCTGACGTTGATCGGGATCTCGGTCGGCAACCTCGACAACGACGACTCCGTGCAGCTGGCGCTGCCGTTCGACGAAGGTGTCCACAACGCACTCGACGCGGTGCTGGACACCGTGCACGACAAGTTCGGCTCGTCATCGGTCACGCGCGCGGTGTTGCTGGGCCGCGATCCCGGCATATCCGTGCCACTCCTGCCGGAATGAACCGACGGGTTGCGCAGTCCGGATCAGTACTCCGTGCAGGGGGGTGATGGCGAGTGCTGAGGATTTCACGCGGTTCACCGACCCGTACTGGCGTGGCGCCTATTGCGGCGTGGTTCTCCGGTCCGGCCGGCATCGGGCGATTTCCGGATGCCCTGTGGTGTGTCGCGCCGGAGAACGTGAAATTTGTCCGGATAACGGCGAATGACCAGCCTGTCGTGGCGTGGTGGCAGCGCGACGGCGCCTACCAGGCGCATTGCGTTCAGATGCTGACCGTGACCAGTAGGGGATAATCCATGCGGTTTCGTTCATGAATCCGTCGCCTTTTCCGATTTTCGGGCTTCCGGTGCCGAAATAGGACACAAACCTTCGGGTGGTTCACATTCGATCCCCGGCCGTGCAGAATCCGTTGTCTTGATGACGACCAGGGGGACGAGAGGGACTACGAACGTGAAGAGAATCGTGGTGACGGTTGTCGCCGCCGGTCTCGCGCTGTCCGGTGCGACGACGGTGGCGACCGCCGCGCCGAACGGCACGACTCCGCCTGGCTTCGAGCCGGCGCCGATCCCGTTCGGCAAGTGCGAGAGCGCCAGCCTGCAGCGCGCCGGCGCCGAGTGCGGTCTGCTCGAAGTGCCGCTGGACTACGCGAAACCGGGCGGCACCAAGATAAAGATCGCCGTTTCGCGCATCAAGCACAAGGTCGCCGACGACAAGTTCCAGGGCATCATGCTGACCAACCCGGGCGGACCGGGCGGGTCGGGCCTCGGGCTGTCGCGGCTGGGCCAGCTCGTGCCGGACAAGGCCGGTGACGCCTACGACTGGATCGGCTTCGACCCGCGCGGCGTCGGCAAGAGCGAGCCGCAGGTTTCCTGCGACGGCAACTACTTCAGCTACAACCGGCCGTACTACGTGCCGGTCAGCAGCGAGCTGGAGCAGGCGTGGCTCGCCAAGGCCAAGGGGTACGCCGACGCGTGCAAGGCCAAGAACGGCGAGGTGCTCGAACACCTCAAGACGACCGACAACGCCAACGACATGGAGAGCATCCGCAAGGCGCTCGGTCAGCAGCAGATCAACTACTACGGCTTCTCCTACGGCACATACCTCGGCCAGGTGTACAGCTCGCTGTACCCCGAGCGTGTGCGCCGGATGGTCTTCGACGGCACAGTCGACCCGCGTGACATCTGGTACGACGCCAACCTCAACCAGGACGTCGCGTTCGACCGCAACATCAAGGTCTACTTCGACTGGATCGCCCGCAACGACGCCACCTACAAGCTGGGCACCACGGCCAAGCAGGTGGAGAAGCTCTACTACACCAAGCTGGAGGAGCTGCGGCGCAAGCCCGCCGACGGCGTGATCGGCCCCGACGAGTGGACCGACGCGTTCCTGCAGGCGGGGTACTACGTCTTCGGCTGGACCGACATCGCGGCCGCGTTCTCCGCGTACGTCCACAAGGGAGACGCCAAGCCGATCAAGGACCTCTACGACGCCTCCAACGGTCAGGGCCCCGGCGCCGACAACGGTTACGCGGTCTACCTCGGCACCCAGTGCACGGACCTGCAGTGGCCCAAGAGCTGGATCAAGTGGCGGATCGACAACTGGATCACGTTCGCCAAGGCGCCCTTCGAGACGTGGGGCAACGCGTGGTTCAACGCGCCGTGCCTGAACTGGGGTGCCAAGGCGGGCAAGCCGGTGCGGGTCGACGGCCGCAAGGTACCCAGCCTGCTGATGATCAACGAGACGCTGGACGCGGCGACGCCGTACGAAGGCGCGCTCGAGGTGCGCAGCCGTTACCCGAACGCGGCGCTGATCGAGGGCGTCGGCGGCACGACGCACTCCGGTTCGCTCAACGGCGTCGAGTGCACGGACAACGCGATCGCGGACTACCTGACGTCCGGCAAGCTCCCGGCTCGCAAGCCGGGCCGCCGCTCGGACGCGCAGTGCGACCCGGTGCCGCAGCCGGAGGCGACCGCGCCGGCAGCGAAGTCGGCTGAGCCGACGGCGAAGTCCGCCGGGATGGCGGTTCGCCAGCTCGTGCGTCGCTGAGACGTCGCTGGGAAGTCGCTGGGCGCGTGACCGGTTCCGGCCGGTCACGCGCCTTTCCCGTGCCCGGGGCTACTGGATCGGGAACAGCACGCCGTGTTCTTCCTTCGGGCGCGGGCCGAAGATCCGGCGGTCGGACTCGCTGATCCTGAGGTCGTTGATGCTGGCCTCGCGCCGCCGCATCAGGCCTTCGTCGCTGAACTCCCACAGCTCGTTGCCGTACGAGCGGTACCACTGGCCGTCGGCGTCGCGTGACTCGTACTGGAACCGCACGGCGATCCGGTTGTTGCGGAAGCCCCACAGCTCCTTGCGCAGCGCGTAGTCCAGTTCGCGCTCCCATTTGGCCGTCAGGAACTCGACGATCTGCGCGCGGCCGGTGACGAACTCGTCCCGGTTTCGCCAGACGGAGTCCTCGGTGTACGCGAGCGAGACCTTCTCGGGGTCGCGGGTGTTCCACGCGTCCTCGGCGGTCTGGACCTTGGTCCGTGCGGTCTCCTCGTCGAACGGCGGGAACGGGGGTCGTGGGGTCACGCCAGGCTCCTTGGTTTTCACTGGATGGATGGAGAACGATCGTTCTCCGCTAGACTAGAGAACGACCGTTCTCAGCGCTAGGGGTGATGGGGTTGCAGGAGACAGCCGTTCTGGACGCGGCCGAGGACCTCTTCTACGAGCGCGGCATCCAGGCGGTCGGGATGGACGAGATCCGCGGTACGTCGGGAGTGTCGCTGAAACGTCTCTACCAGCTGTTTCCGTCGAAGGAAGCGCTGGTGGTCCGCTATCTCCAACGCAGGGACAAGCGGTGGCGCGCCAGCCTGATGACGTACGTCCTGCGGGAAGGCGGCGAGGTCGGGGCGGTGTTCGACTGGCTGCACCAGTGGTTCTCCGAGCCGGGGTACCGCGGCTGCGCGTTCATCAACTCCTTCGGCGAGCTGAGCGCGACCTCACCAGCGGTCACAGCAGTCGTACGGCACCACAAGGACGAGTTGTGGGGGCACCTGCGTGAACTCGTCGACGACGACGCGACAGCCGACCAGTTGCTCCTGTTGGTCGAAGGAGCGATCGTCGTCGCGGCGATCCGGAAGGACCCGGAAGTGGTCCGGCACGCGAAGGCGGCGGCGGAAGCCCTGGTTTCGGGTTAGGTTCACCGTATGGCGTCCGCGATCGAAATCGAGGTCGGCGACCGTACGGTGCGCGTCTCCAACCCGGACCGGGTGTACTTCCCGGCCCGCGGGGAGACCAAGCTCGACCTCGTCAACTACTACATGTCGGTCGGCGACGGCATAGTCCGCGCACTGCGGGAGCGGCCGTGCATGATGCACCGCTTCCCGTCCGGAGTGTCCGGTGACAAGGTGCACCAGAAGCGCGTACCCAACGGAGCCCCGCCGTGGCTGGAAACAGTGCGTGTCGATTTCCCGCGCTACAACCGACACGCGTATGAACTGTGCGTGACGGAGATAGCCAGTGTCATCTGGGCGGTCCAGATGTCTACTGTGGAGTTCCACCCGTGGAACTCCCGGCGCGCGGACACAGAGAAGCCCGACGAGTGGCGAATCGACCTCGACCCGATGCCGGACTGTCCATTCCCGAGGGTGCGGCGAGTGGCGAACGTGGTGAAAGAAGTACTCGACGATCTGGACATCATCGGATACCCCAAGACCTCCGGTGGTGCGGGACTGCACGTGTACGTGCGGATAGAGCCGAGGTGGGGCTTCCAGGAAGTACGTCGCGCGGCACTCGCGTTCGCGAAGGAAGTCGAGCGACGCGCACCGGACGACGTGACAACGACGTGGTGGCGAAAGGACCGCGACCCAGCGATGTTGTTCGTGGACTACAACCAGAACGCCCGCGACCATACGATCGCAAGTGCCTACTCCGTTCGCGGGAACCCAGAAGCCACGGTGTCGACACCGATCAGATGGGACGAGATCGACGACGTGGAACCCGGGGAGTTCACGATCGCAACGGTTCCCGCGCGGTTCGCTGAGCTCGGAGACCTGCACGCCGCGATAGACGACAAGGAACACTCCATCGAGCCCCTGCTGGAGTGGGCAGACCGAGACGGCCTCGCAGAAGAATGACTCCACAGTGGACCAGCCGGAAGGGCAGCGCCTGACGTGGCGAGAAATCACTGATAGTGGAACAAATTGGTGAAGTACCTCCTGCGAGTGCGGGGAGTTGCAGCTGGCCACCCGCTCAGACCAACCAACCCACAGCGGCGAGCGCGCAAGCAGGCAGGCAGACCTACAGCGGCAAGCGCGCAGGCAGGCGGACCGGCCTACAGCGGCGAGCGCGCAAGCGCAGAGGGGTGGTTCGGGGGTGCTCCTGCCCGTCGGCCTGGGCTACGCCAACCCCCGACTGTCAGGAGGTCCGCGTTCCCAGATCAACGCACAGCGCAGGCCCTACGGACCTCTTGACAGTCCGTGGTTCCCTCCGGGCAGGTCGTCGGGCAGGAGCGCCCGCGCCCTGAAACACACCAAGGTCTCGGCTTTGGCGAGGGCGAAGACCCATCACGGCCTCCTGCGCCGAGGTCTGCTCCCGGCGAGGGACATTCTTGTTCCGTGCGATGAACCGCAGCGTTCTCGACATACTTCAGGCGCAGCCACCGCCACAGCTGGAATGTGAGCACGGAACAAGCGGTCCCTCGCCGGGAGGCAGACCTCGAGGCAGGAGCCGAGGGTGTGTGTTCTTCCTGCCGGATGCTCACACTCCTTGGTGTGTGTACTGAGTAGGCGGGGGTGCTCCTGCCCGACGGCCTGCCGGAGGCAACCACACGCGTCAAGAGGCCCGTTGGGCCTGCGCTGATGCCCGCGAGAAACGCAGGCGGACCTCTGGACACGTGTGGTTGGGCTTCGCCCAGGCCGACGGGCAGGAGCACCCCCGAAGCCCACATCTGCGCTGCCGCGCTCGCCGTGGTGGGCTGGCTATCGCCCAGTTGCTCGGCTGGTTCTGTGCTTGCGTGTGAGCTATCACGGGCTGGCAGCATAGGCCGGGAACCTCGCGCTGGTGTGCCAGTCAAGTCACAGTCTTCTGTGGGCACTCGGCCGTTACCCGCTGGGCTCTCACCGACTTCACCGGGCGAGATCTTTCCGGGTGGTGTGGGCACCGTTTCGCGTCGGTTGTTTCCCTACACGGTGAAGCGTCGGTGAGTGGGAGATGAACGACCCGACTGCCCGAAAGTACCAACCGGGGTGATCCTTGCCGAACCATGTAATGCCGTGGGGGGCCGATCACGATTCGAGGGTTAGCTCCCCACCCGTGCGGGAGAAACTCTCCGAGAGGATCTCGATGGTTGGTGTGGCGGTCATCGGAGCGGGCTACTGGGGCCCGAATCTGGTGCGGAACATCCAGGCGACCCCGCAACTGCACCTCAAGGCGCTGTGTGACCTCAACGTCACCCGCGCGCAGGAGGTCCTCGGCCGGTACAGCACTGTCCGTGCCACCGACTCCCTCGCTGAAACCCTTGCCGATCCGGAAATCGAGGCAGTCGCCATCGCGACGCCTGCCGCGACGCACCTGGAAGTCGCGCTCGCCGCCTTGGAAGCGGGCAAGCACGTCCTGGTGGAGAAGCCGTTGGCTTCGTCGTACGAGGACGGGGTGAAGCTGGTCAACGCTGCCGACGAGCGCGGGCTCACGTTGATGTTGGATCACACCTTCTGTTACACCCCTGTGGTGCAACGGTTACGCCGTCTGGTCCATGACGGTGAGCTCGGTGACATCCAGTACGTCGACTCCGTGCGCATCAACTTGGGTCTCGTGCAGCCCGATATCGACGTTTTGTGGGATCTCGCCCCACATGATCTGTCCATCCTGGACGCCATTCTCCCTCCGGGTGTCAAGCCCGTCGCGGTCGCCGCGCACGGCTCCGACCCGCGCAACCTCGGCAGGCTGTGCGTCGCGTACATCTCCATCCAGCTGTCCAACGGTGCCATCGCGCACACGCACGTGAACTGGTTGTCACCGACCAAGATCAGGACGACCATCGTCGGTGGCTCCAAGCACACCGCTGTGTGGAACGACCTTGACCCGACGCAGCCGCTCGCGGTGTACAACCGCGGCGTCGACTGGTCGGAGAATCCCGAGGCCAAGCGGGTCTCCTACCGCATCGGTGACATGGTCGCGCCCGCGTTGCCGACAGGCGAGGCGCTGCGGGGCGTAATGGCGGAGTTCGCTGCGGCGATCATCGAGAAGCGTGCACCGCTCACCGACGGGCGGTCCGGCCTTCGTGTGCTTGCCCAACTGGAAGCCGCGTCGGCCAGCTACGCCGCGGGCGGCACGTTCGTGCCGGTGAATGGAGGAACGTTCTGATGCAGCTGACCGACACCAGGATCCTGGTGACCGGCGGCGCGGGCACCATCGGCTCGCACGTGGTCGACCAGGCACTGGACGCCGGTGCCGGTCAAGTGGTTGTGGTCGACGACCTCAGCCGTGGCACGCTGGCCAACCTGCGCTCCGCGCTGGACCGCGCGCCCGGCAAGGTCGAACTGGTCGAAGGCGACATCCGTGACGCGGCGCTGATGCACAAGCTCAGCGACGGCAAGGACGTCGTGTTCCACCTTGCCGCGTTGCGCATCACGCAGTGCGCCGCGGAGCCGCGTACGGCGCTGGAAGTGCTGGTGGACGGCACCTTCAACGTGGTCGAAGCCGCCGTGGACGCGGGCGTGTCCAAGGTCGTCGCGTCGTCGTCGGCTTCGGTGTACGGCCTCGCCGACGAGTTCCCGACCCGCGAGACGCACCACCCGTACCACAACGACACGTTCTACGGCGCCGCGAAAGCCTTCAACGAAGGCATGCTGCGCAGCTTCAAAGCCATGCGTGACCTCGATTACGTGGCCCTGCGCTACTTCAACGTGTACGGCCCGAGGATGGACGCGCACGGCAAGTACACCGAGGTGCTCATCCGCTGGATGGAACGCATCGAGGCCGGTGACCCGCCGCTCGTGCTCGGCGACGGCAAGCAGACCATGGACTTCGTGCACGTCGAGGACATCGCACGCGCCAACATCCTTGCCGCCCAGGCGGACGTCACCGACACGGTCTACAACATCGCGACCGCGACCGAAACGTCGTTGCTGGAACTGGCCGAGGCCCTGCAGAAGGTGATGGGCTCGACCTCCGAACTGGAGTTCGGCCCGGCGAGGTCGGTCAACGCCGTCACCCGCAGGCTCGCCGACATCAGTGCGGCGCAACGGGATCTGGGCTGGACGCCGAGCATCGGCCTGGAGGACGGCCTCGCCTCGCTCGTCACCTGGTGGCGGGGCCAGCGATGATCCCGGTCATCCGGCCGTGGCTCGGCGAAGAGGAAGCCGAGGCCGCGGCGTCGGCGGTGCGGTCAGGGTGGGTCGCCCAAGGACCGAGGGTCACCGAGTTCGAGAAAGCGTTCTCCGGGTACGCGGGCGCCGCCGAAGGCGTCGCGGTTTCCTCGTGCACGACCGCGCTGCACCTGGCGTTGCACCTGCTGGGTGTCGAGCCGGGCGACGAGGTCGTCGTGCCGTCCTTCTCGTTCATCGCGACGGCCAACGCGGCCCGGTACGCCGGTGCGACACCGGTTTTCGCCGACGTCGACCCGCTGACCGGCAACTTGACCCCGGCGACGATCGAAGCTGTCCTCACGCCGAGAACCGTCGCCGTGATCGGCGTGCACCAAGGCGGTGTCCCGTTCGACGTCGACGCGCTGGAAGCGGTGTGTTCGAAGCACTCCCTCGCGTTGGTGCACGATTCGGCGTGCGCGGCCGGATCCACGTACCGCGGCAAGCCGGTCAGCGCGAGCGCGTCGCTGGCAACGTGGTCCTTCCACCCCCGCAAGCTGCTCACCACCGGTGAAGGCGGCATGCTCACGGTGTCCGATTCGGACCAGGCCGCCCGGTTGCGCCGGTTGCGGGAGCACGGGATGAGCGTGTCCGCCGCCGACAGGCACACCTCGTCCGGCGTGAAACTCGAGTCGTACGAAGAAGTCGGGTTCAACTACCGGATGACCGACATCCAGGCCGCGATCGGCCTGGTGCAACTGGCCAAACTGCCGGACGTGATCGAACGCCGCCGGGAACTGGCCGGGCGGTACCACAAGCTGCTCGCCGAGACCGACGGCCTGACCTGGGTCACCGACCCGGAGTACGGGACCACGAACTACCAGTCGTTCTGGGTCGTGCTGCCGGACTCGTACGAAGGCACGTCCGTCGACGTGCTCGAAGGCCTGCTGACGCGGGGAGTCTCGGCGCGGCGCGGGATCATGGCCTCGCACCTGGAACCGGCGTACAGCAAGGTCGACCTGCCGGTCACCGAGCACCTGACCAGCCGATCGGTGATCCTGCCGCTGTTCCACCAGATGACCGAGTCCGAACAGGACACCGTGGTGGCCGCGCTCGCCGAGACCATCCGATGAACCCGTTGATCCTCGTCGGCGCGGGCGGCCTGGCCAGGGAAACGCTGGCCGCGGCCCGCGATTGCTTCAAGGTCCTCGGCTACGTCGACGACAACCCCGCTCTGCGTGGCAGGGACGTCGACGGCTTTCCCGTACTCGGCCCGATCGACGCGATCTCCGACTACCCGGACGCGCAGGTCGTCATCTGCACGGCAAGGACGACGGATCTCGCCGGCCGCAAGCGAATCGCGCAACGCCTGGCGTTGGAGCCCGAGCGTTACGGGACTGTTGTGCACCCGATGGCCAGCATCGCCGCAGGCACCGTGATCGGCGCGGGCTCGGTCGTGCTCGCGTTCGTCGCGGTGACCGCGCCGCAGGAAATCGGCGAACACGTCGTGATCATGCCGCACGTCACGATCACACACGACGATCGCGTCTCCTCCTACGTCACGTTCGCAGCCCGGGTGGCGTTGGCGGGCAACGTCTCGGTGGGAGAAGCCGCGTACCTGGGCAGCGGGGCGCTGGTCAGGGAGGGCTTGTCGGTCGGCGCGGGCGCGTTGGTCGGGATGGGTGCCGTCGTGCTCGAGAACGTGCCGGAAAACGAGGTATGGGCCGGGGTGCCCGCCAGGAGGATTCGATGATCCCGCCAGTCGACCTGTCACTGCAACACGCCGAGATCGCCGTCGAGGTGGCCGCCGGCTGGGACGCGGTGTTCACCAGGACCGCCTTCGTCGGCGGCCCGCAGGTCGCCGAGTTCGAACAGGAATACGCGAACTTCCAGGGCGTTTCGCACTGCGTCGGCGTCGCGAACGGCACCGACGCGCTGGAGTTGGCGCTGCGGGCCGCCGGAGTCGGGCACGGCCACGAATGCGTCCTGCCGACGAACTCCTTCATCGCCACCGCCGAGGCCGTGGCCCGCAGCGGTGCCACGCCGGTCTTCGTCGACTGCGACCCGGACACGCTCCTGATCGACACCAAGGCCGCACTGGCCGCGATCACCCCGCGTACCAAGGCTTTCCTGCCGGTCCACCTGTACGGCCAGCTCGCCCCGGTCGAGGAGCTGCTCGACCAGGGAGTCACCGTGGTGGAGGACGCGGCGCAGTCGCAGGGCGCGTCCCGGCACGGCCGCACGTTCCTCGGTGACATCGCCGGAACCAGTTTCTACCCGGGCAAGAACCTCGGCGCGTACGGCGACGCCGGTGCCGTGACAACCAACAACCCGGACTTGGCCGCGAAGATCCGGCTGCTGCGCGAGCACGGCTCGGCCGAGAAGTACGTGCACAGCACGCTCGGTTTCAACAGTCGGATGGACACCCTGCAAGCCGTTGTCCTGCAAGCGAAGCTGCGCAGGCTCGCGGTGTGGAACGCGCAGCGCGCGGCGGCTGCGGACTACTACTCCACGTTGCTCACCGGAGTCGCGGGCGTGACCTTGCCGAAGGTGCTGCCGGGCAACTCGCACGTCTGGCACCTGTACGTCATCCGCGTGCCCGAGCGTGACCGGGTACACGACGAGATGCGCGCGAACGGAGTCGGCGCCGCGATCCACTACCCGACACCGATTCACCGGACCGAGCCGTTCGCCACCGGCGAGTCGTTCCCGAACGCGGAACTGGCCGCCGGTGAGATCCTCAGCCTGCCGATCTTCCCCGGCATCACCCGGGCGCAGCAGGAGCGGGTCGCCGAAGTCCTGATTGGAGCGCTGGCATGACGTTCGTGCACCCGAAAGGTCTCTGCGAGAGCTCGGACGTGGGCGAGGGGACCAGGGTGTGGGCCTTCGCGCACGTGCTCGAAGGCGCGAAGATCGGCCGCGACTGCAACATCTGCGACGGCGCGTTCGTCGAGAACCAGGTCGTGCTCGGCGACAACGTGACGGTGAAGAACAACGTCCTGTTGTTCAACGGTGTCACGTGCGAGGACAACGTGTTCCTCGGCCCGAACGTGGTGTTCACCAACGACATGCGGCCACGTGCGCACCAGAAGCTCGGTGGTGACCAGTTGTTGCCCACGCGGGTCTGTGAAGGCGCCACGCTCGGCGCCGGAGTCGTGATCGTCTGCGGGACGACCATTGGCCGCAACGCGTTCGTCGGTGCGGGCTCGGTCGTGACACGGGACGTGCCCGCGCACGCGTTCATCGTGGGCAACCCGGGCGTGCAGAAGGGCTGGGTCTGCCGGTGCGCGGCCAGGCTCGACGACGACCTGACCTGCCCCGAATGCGGTACGAAGCACCGGCAGAGCTCCGACGGGCTCGACTACGCCTGACGCCGCGAGAACAACACGCACACCACCTGCCCGCGGTCGCGACCACCACGCCGCAGGCCGTCCCGACCCGGGGTGGTGAAGCCCTGGTGGAGCACCGTGGAAAGACCGGGCAGTGTGGGTACACCGCCCGGTCCGTCCAGGTTCCGCTACCGGTACACGCGCACGTAGTCGATCAGCATGTTCTGCGGCAGGACCGTGCCCGCGCCCGGCGGACCGGGGAAGTCACCGCCGATGGCGCTGTTGAGGATGATGAAGTGGTCGTGGTCGTACACCCACGGGCCACGCGTGAGCTCCAACTGGGTGCGGTCGACCGTGAAGAACGACCGTCCGTCGACGAAGAACGTCATGTGGCTGGAGTCCCACTCCACCGCGAACGTGTGGAACGCGGCGTCCACGCGTTGCCTGAGGTCCAGCGGTTGGCCGTACCCACCGGCACCGAAGTACGCGGGCGCGTGCAGCGTGGAGTAGACCGTGTTGAGCTCACGGCCGACGTGCTCCATGATGTCGATCTCGCCGCAGTTGGGCCACGGCGTACGGGTGGCGAAGAAGTTCGACCCGAGCATCCAGAACGCCGGCCACAAGCCCTGCGTGCTGGACACCTTGATCCGTGCTTCGACCCGGCCGTAGGTGAACTGGAACTTGTTGTACGAGTTGAGCCTGCCGGACGTGTACTGGCACGTGGTGCTGCCGCTGATCGGGTCGGGCGGGCACGCGGACCCGGGCGTTGCCTGCCTGCGGACCTGGATGTTGAGGTTGCCGTTGCCGTCCATGCGGGCGTTGTCGTTGTTGGTGTAGTACTGCAACTCGTTGTTCACGCCCGGTCCGATTTCCGGCGTCCACTTGGCCGGGTCCGGCGTGGAGTTGGCCGCGCCGGTGAACTCGTCGCTCCACGCGAGGCGGGTGAAGTTCGGTGCCGGTGGCAGCGGCGGAGGCGGTACCGGGCTGCCGCCGGTGCCGTAGACCTGGAACTCCCACAGGGAATAGCCGTATCCGTTGGATCGCTGAGTGCCGTACATCCGGACGTACCGCCCGGTGCCCGACACGGTCAGCGTCTCCTTGAATCCCTTGCCGGTGGTGGTCGAGTGGATCGGCCGCCAGGTGGCGTTGTCGTCGGAGACCTGGATCTGGTACGACACGGCGTACGCCGGATCCCACTGCAGGACAACTTTGCTGATCGTCGCGGTGGCCCCGAGGTCGACGGTGATCCAGCCCGGGTCGACCCAGCCGGTCGTCGCGCTCGTCGCCCAGCGGGTCGCGGGGTCGAAGTCGGTTGCCTTGACGGGCAGGCAGGACGGGCAGGCGCCGTCGTCCTGGTGGCTGGAGGCGACGGCGGGTTTGTTGTACGACAACAGGCCGTCGCCGGGGCCGGGGTTGCCGCCGAAGGTACCGAACACCTGGAACTCCCACAGCGAGTAGCCCCACGGCGTGGCCCTGGTGGTCAGGTTCAGCCGGACGTACCGCCCGGAGCCGGTCACCGGCAGTGTCTGCACGCCGCCGGTGCTCGTCGCGGTCGTGTACACGGTCGTCCACGTGCTGCCGTCGGCGGAGACCTGGACCTGGAAATTCCTGGCGTACGCCGCTTCCCAGTTGAGCACGACCTCGTCGACGGCGGCGGCCGAGCCGAGGTCGACCTGGATCCACTGCGGGTCGGAGAACTGGCTGGACCACCGGGTGCCGGTGCTGCCGTCGACAACGGCCGACGGCGGGAACGCGGCCGACTCGGACGACGACGCGGTGACCGGTTTGCTCTGGGAGATCAACGGACCGGCCGCGGTGGCCGTACCGGTGAGCGCCTGGATCAGCGCGGCCACCACGACGGCGACCAGCCCCAGTGACACCAGGCGTTTTCGAGACGGAACCGTCTGCATGCGTGCTCCTTTGCGCCATGCAAGAGAAAACGATCCGCGGCAGGTCGGACAGGGCAGGGTGGGAAACAGTGCGAGAGCGCTCTCCCGAACCTTGAGAGTGCAGGGCCGACGCATTCCTGTCAAGCCCGGCCGAGCTGAGAGAGCGCTCTCTGAACCGGTGCGCCGTTTGGCGGCGCGGCAGCGCCCGACTGACGTAACCTCCCATGCCCTGCGGACCAGGCCGGTTGACGGCTTGACACCGGCACCGTCATCCTGCTTGACGCGAGAGCGCTCTCACCCGTCACTCCGACAGGAGAGGGAGTTCATCTTCAATGAAGAAGACAATGAACCGACGGCGACTGGGCACGGTGTTCGGCCTCGTCGCCGCTGTCGGCGCCCTGCTGACTGGTGGGCTCAGCGCCCTGTCCGACCACGCGAACGCCGAACCGGTGCGGGTGGCCGAGTTCCTCGCCGAGTGCCCGCTCAGCCACCGGCTGCCCGACGACCCGATCGTCCTGCCGAAGCTCGCGGGCGCGTCGCACTCGCACGACTTCTTCGGCAACCGCTCGACCAACGCCCACTCGGACGTCACCAGTCTCGGTGGCGCGAGCGGCAACTGCAATCCGGCACCGGACATCTCGTCGTACTGGGTACCTACGCTCTACAAAGGACAAAACGCGATCCAGGCGAGCATCGTCACGTTCTACTACCTCGGCGAGGGCGTGAACCGCCCGCAGGACATCCGGCCGACACCGTTCGGCCTGAAGATCGTCGCGGGCAACGCGAAGGCAACCGGCGACGGCGACAGCATCGCCCGGTGGTCGTGCCTGCACGCCGGGCACGTGCCGCCGTCGAAGAACTTCGTCAACTGCCCGGCCGGCACCCAGCTGGAGACCTATTTGGACTTCCCGCAGTGCTGGAACGGCCGCGATCTCGACTCACCCGACCACAAGAGCCACATGGCGTACCCGGTCGCGGGCGGCTGCCCGGCCAGCCACCCCGTGTCGGTGCCCAAGCTGCGGTTCGTGATCCGCTACCCGGTCAACGGCGACCCGAGCACGTTCCGGCTGTCGTCGGGAACAGGCCATACCTACCACGGCGATTTCTTCAACGTCTGGCCACCGGCGGAGATGGAACGCCGTGTGCGTGACTGCCTCAACGCCGTGATCAAGTGCGACCACAACGGCAACCACGGATGAGCGTGCTCGTCCGCTGTGTCCTGCTGTGCCTGCTCCTGGCGGGCTGCGGCGGGAACGTGACTGGTCCGGTCCCGGCAACCCCTGCTCCCGGGACCGGCCAGGCCACCCCGTTCGGCGCGACCGAGCGGGCGTTCGTCGAACTGGCGATCGCCACGGACGAGCAAGCCGTGAAACTCCTTGCCGCGGGCCAAGCACAGGCCGCACATCCCGCTCTCCGGCAACTGGCGCGGGACGCCGGCGCGGCCAGACGCGCGGAAGTGGCTGAACTGCGTGGGTTGCTGACGTCCGCGGCGGTCGAGTACGTGGACAACCACAAGGGACACGACATGCCCGGGATGCCGACCGACGCGGAGATCACCGCCGTCGAAGCGGCAGGGCCAGGATTCGACGCCCAGTTCGTCAAGTTGCTCCGAGCGCACCTTGACGAATCGGCTGTGGTCCTCCGATCGGCGGTGCGGGCCGTGTCGGACGAGCCGACCCGCGCGCTGGCGTCGCGGATGGCGTCGGACCGCACCGAGTTCACGCGACGGCTCGATGCGGTCGTACCGGTATAAAGAATTGGTGCCCCGACACCAGAAACGCGTCACGCTCGAGGAAGTGGCCCGGATCGCCGGGGTGTCGAGAGCGACGGTGTCCCGTGTGGTCAACGGGGTGGCCAGTGTGGACGAGAGCATCAGGCGGACCGTTGAGAAGGCCATCTCCACGACGGGGTACCTGCCGAACCTCGCGGCGAGGTCGCTGGTGACCCGCCGGGCGGACGCGGTCGCGCTCGTGCTGCCGAGCGAGGACAGGATCGTCGGCGACCCGTTCTTCACGCGGATCGTGCGCGGGGTGTCCGGTGTGCTGAGCCCGCTGGGCGTGCACCTGGTGCTGATGACGACCAGTGCGGACACCGGCGACCAGGTCGTCGCGGATCTGCGCCAGGGCAGGCTGGACGGCGTGATCCTGGTGCACACGTACCGGGCTGACCCGTTGCCGAACCGGTTGGTGCGCGGCCGTCAGCCGGTTGTGCTGTCCGCGCGCCCGGCCGATCCGATCCCGATCACGTACGTGGACGTCAACCAGACCGCCGGTGGCGCCCTCGCGGCCGAGCACCTGGTGGCCCGGGGGTGCCACCGCGTCGCGACGATCACGGGATCGCTGGACCGGCCGCCGGGACACGACCGGCTGGCTGGGTTCTGCTCGGCGATGGCCCGGTTGGGGCAGCCGGGCGTGATCTGCGTGGAAGGGGACTTCACCAGGCAGAGCGGAGCGGCCGCGATGCGCCGGTTGATCACCGCGCACCCGGAGGTCGACGGCGTGTTCATCGCGTCGGACCTGATGGCCGAGGGAGCTTTGCCTGTATTGCGGGAGCACGGCCGCCGCGTGCCCGACGACGTGGCTGTGGTCGGTTTCGACGACAGCAGCGCCGCGCTCAGCTGCGACCCGCCGTTGACCACGGTCCGCCAACCGGTCGAGGACATGGCCGCCGAGATGGCACGTCAGCTGCTCAAACAAGTGGACCAGATCGACACGCCGATCCGATCGGTGATCTTCGAGCCATCACTGGTGATCCGGCAGTCCGCCTAGCGCACCCGCCAGGGCTAGCTGTGGTCCCATAGGGCGCGCCGGGCCGCATGCGGGTCCAGCACCACTTCGGAGTCGATGTCGAACCGCATCGTGCTGCGGTTGCCGGTGTCGTAGCGGAACCAGCCGGGGTTGCCGTTGGTGGCGAACGAGACCCACGCCTGATGCATGGTGTCGGCCAGGTGCTGCGGCAGGTCGGTGCCCAGCAGCCCGGCGAACGAGCTGTCGTGTGTCGTGTCGAACACGAACGGGATCTCGGCGGCGTGGCACGCGCCCAGCTTGCCGTCGAATGTCGGCGCCTGCCAGGCGAATTCGTACATGTAGGCGGTTTTCACCTGTTGTGCCAGCCGGATCGCCGGGGTGCGGAAGTGCCAGTCGGTCATCATCGTGGCCAGTTTCTCGCCGGGCGTGCCCTGGTAGACGACGGCGGCCTCGGCCGGGTCGATCCCCGCACGCAGGACCGCGCCGGTGAAGAGCTCGCCGGTGACGGCGTCCAGCAACCCGTGCGGCACGATGTAGAGCCGGAACTCGTCGGCGTTCGTGCCGATCATGATGTCCACATCGGACGATCCCGGTACCAGGCCGTCGTCGGCGACCGGGCCGAACGGCAGCATGGTCCGGGCCGCGTCGCCCCACAGCGCCGGGTCCGGGTTCGCCGCGATGGCGGCACGCAGTTCCTGCTGGGCGGCCACGAGTCCGGCGACGGGCACCGCGGCGATGTCGTCGGTGCCGAGCTTGTCGACCAGGCGCGCCTTCACCAGTTCGGCGGACGCGGGGGAGAGCACGTGCTCGGCGGCGCCGCTCTGCAGGATCGCGCGCCGGAAAAGCCCGGCGGCGCGCGGCATGCCCAGCAGCATCGCCACCGACATCGCGCCTGCCGACTCGCCGAAGGCGGTGACCTGGCCGGGATCCCCGCCGAACGCGGCGATGTTGTCGCGCACCCACTCCAGCGCGGTGATCTGGTCGAGCAGGCCGCGGTTGGCGTTGCCGGGGTAGTAGAGGAAGCCGTCGGCGCCGAGGCGGTAGTTCAGCGTCACGCAGACCACGCCGTCGCGGGCGAACGCCGTGCCGTCGTAGGACGACCCGGAGCCGTTGAGGAACGCCCCGCCGTGGATCCACACCATCACGGGCAGGTTGTCGCCCGGACCGGGCGTGTAGACGTTCAGGTTGAGGTAGTCGTCGCCCGGGATGTCCGCGTCCGGGATCAACGCGTTCAGCGGCGGCAGGTACTGGGCTTTGGGCGCGGTCGGGCCGAACCGGGTGGCGTCCCGCACACCGGTCCACGGCTCGACCGGCCGCGGTGGCTGGAACCGGTTCGGGCCGACGGGTGGCGCGGCATACGGAATACCTTTGAACGCCATGACGCCGTTCGCGGCGGTGCCGCGCACGGCGCCGTCCCGGGTGTCCACGGTGATGTCCGTCGCGGCTTCGCCCATGGCGCGACACTACCGGCGGCACGTGGCCGCGACCGCCCGGCGATCAAGGATTCATCACCCCCGTGGCCTGCCTGTTCGCGGTGGAGTGTCACAAAACGCCGTCGCCCCGCGGTACTGGTATCAGGAGCGACGTCTGCGAGGGAGCCATGAGCTGGCGGCTGAGTGGGGATGGACAGCGCAAGCTGATCGAGGCGGGCACGCACCGCCGCTGGTCGGCGGGGCAGGTGCTGATCAGGGAGTCCGACGCGTCCGATCACGTCGTGCTGCTGGTCAGCGGCCGGGTGAAGGTCAGCGTCACCGCGCCGACGGGCAGGCAGGTGATGATGGCCATCCGCGGCCCTGGCGACCTGCTCGGCGAGGTGTCGGCGATCGACGGCGGCGAGCGGTCGGCGACGGTCACGGCGTTGACGGACGTGCACGGTGTCTCGCTGACCGGTGCGGAGTTCCACCGGTTCATGCTGGACGCGCCGAGCGTCACCGTCGAACTGCTGAAAATGGTCGTCGGGCGGCTGCGCGAGTCGACCCGGCGGCGCCTGGAGAACGGCGCGTACGACGTCCCGGCCCGGACCGCGCGGTTGCTGGTGGAGTACGCCCGTGACTACGGCGAACCCGTGCCGGACGGGTTGACGGTGAAACTGCGGCAAAGCGAACTCGCCGAAGCCGCGGGCGCCTCACGCGAGGCCGTCGCGAAGGCGTTGAAGGTTTTCCGGGACGCGGGCGCCGTCCGGACCAATCGGTGCAGCTTCGACGTGCTGGAGATCGACTTGCTCGACCGTTTCGCCGAAGGGATCGCGTGACCTCCCGCCCCGGTTTCGGACTGGTGAAACGGCGAGAGGTCACGCCCGGCCGGTCGGGTATCTGACAGTGAAGGTGGAAATCGGGGTACGGCCGACCGGAAAAGGCGGGTCGGCGTGATTCACGCCGGGTCCGGCCCCCGTCGGGGCCGTTCGGTGCATGCGCGCTCCTTGATCGTCGTCGCCGATGGGGTGGTCGCGCAGAGAACACTCGCACCACAGCGGGCGTGAGTCTGTGAAATCCACCGCACAGCCGAGGAGCGGCAGGGAGTGTCAACTTCTGGCCTCCAGTTGACAGGAAACTGTCCAGAAAACGGTCCGGTTTTCGGCCCGTCGGTGCGGCATCCTCTGCGTCAAGAGGGAGCACTTTCGCGAACTGGGCAACGAGCATGCGAGTCGAACAACCGGGGCTGAAGGTCCTGCTGCGTGTCATCACGGAGCCGGGCCTGCGCTTCCGCGCGACCGTCGACGTGTACGCGCGCCGCTACACCCTGGACAGCGACGACCTCTACCAGGCCGCGAGCGAGCGGCTGCTGCGCCAGCGCGGTGTCCAGCCCGAGCACGAGGGACTGCGCGGGTGGCTGGACCGCTGTGTCAACTTCACCGCGCTCGACATGCTCAAGGACCGGGCCAGGCAACCGGTGGTGATGGACGGCCTGCCCGAGTTCGCCGATTCGGTGATGTACCAGCGCGGCCCCGAGGCCGCCACCGACGTCGACTGGACGCAGTGGCTGACCACCCGGCTGGACCCGGAGCTCACCGCCGACCAGGTGCTCGCGGTGCTCGCGCTGGGCGGCGACCCCGGCATCGGGCTGCGTGAACTGGCCGCGCTGACCGACAAGAGCTACGCCGGGGCGCGCCAGCTGAAGTCACGGGCGCTGGCCAGGGTCGGCAGGCTGATCGGCCTGACCGCGGCGGAACGAGCGGCATACCGGGGTATGCACAAAGGCGAGGGGGTGGCTGAAGCGGCTCGCCGCTTGGGCGTCGACGAGAGCCACGTCGACGTCCTGCGGCGAGCCGCCTCGGTCAAGATCCGCCGGTTCCTGACGGTGGATGCCAGCGGATGCCGTAAGCAAGGCCGGGTGTGAGCTCGTGGAACGCCGTGTGGATCTCGCAGGCGGCGTCCAGCGGGACACCGTCGCCACGCGGCTGCGGGTCGTCGACGTCCCGCTGGAAGGCGTTGACCAGCCGCCAGATCCGCTCGGGCGGGCGCTCGGGGTCGAAGCGCACCCGCAGGTCGAACTCGGCGCACCGGTGCTTGGGCACGCAAACGTAGTGCGGCGCCATCGTGCGGTCGGCGCGGATCCGGAACCGCAGCCCGATCTGGTGGGACTCGTGCCGCCGCAACGGTTTGGGCAGCACCAGCCGGAAACCGTACCGGTCGGTGGACTCCATCGCCCGCGTGGTCAGGCGCCCGCCGTGGAACACGTCGATCTCCAGGTCCTCGGTGCGCGCCGGGCCGTTGGCCACGAACGGGGCGGTCAGCGTGATCGCCATGTCGACGTGCTCGATCCGGTCGTGGTCGGCCACGATCCGGCGGAACTCGAACGCCTCCGGCGGTTGCTGGTCGAGCGCCAGCGTGACCCGCAGTTCCTCGGTGTGCCAGCCGGGCACAGGTTCCGCCGGGCCGGCGTCGGTCAGCGGCGCCCCGGACCGCGCCACCTCGGCGAGCCGCTCGATGCCCTCGTCGATCCGGCGCCGCGCGGTGCGTTCGTCCCGGTTGAGCCGCTGCGCGACCAGCCGCACCCGGTCCTTGTAGAGCGGCAGCTGGTCGGACTGGTCGAGCGCGAACGCCGCCCGCACCGCGATCCGCAGGTCGTCGGGCAGTTCCCCGGCCCAGCGCCACAGGCACTCCGCGACCTTGCGGCGCACCTCGACGGCCTGGTCGACACCGTGCGTCCCGGTCACCGTGCGCAGCGCCTCGCCCATTCTCGCCGTGATCGCCCCCGCCAGTATCCCGCGCCCTTTGCGCAGTGCCTTCAAATCGGCGACGAGCTGTTCATCGCGGATCGTCATTGGTCGAATTTAACCCTGTTCGTGAGCATTGTTCAAGCGTCACCTGAAAGGACCAGAGCAGTTTCCTGATAACCCTTAATCCGGAACGGTGGTATTCCGTCACGCTATCGGATCGCAGATGTTCCGCGCACTTTTGACGCACGGTTCGGTCGCATTATTGATCGGGCCGGACGGGGTTCCCGGCGTGCTCGGCGGTGTGCCCGACGCGGGGACGGCCAGGTGGAAAGGGGGTGTCCTTTCGTGCAGACGCATTACCTGGGTGAGTGCTGAGTCGTACCCTGGTGAGTAGGTTGGAGGTGAGAATCCAGCACACGGGGGTGGGCGTGGAGTTCCTGCTGCTGGGGGCGGTACGGGCAGTGCGCAATGCGCGGCTGGTACACCTGGGGCCCCGGCAGCAGCGGCTGGTGTTCGCTGTGCTGGCGTGGGAAGTCGGCAGGCCCGTCTCGGTCGACCGGCTGATCTCGTTGCTGTGGCCGGTTTCGCCGCCCCGCACAGCGGAACACGCGGTCCGCGTGTGCGTCTCGCGGCTGCGGTCGATCCTGGCCGGTCACGCGGAACTGACCGCGCAGGGCGGCGGCTACGTACGGCGCGAACGCCAAGTTCGTCACGCTGCTCGCGTTGCTGCGCAAACCGGGGAGCGGCGGCTGGAAGGCCCGGCGTTGATCCGGGTCGGCAACCACCTCCAGTGCCGCGGCAGGCTGGTCGAGGCGTCGGCGTACTACCAGCAGGCGCTGGAACTGAGCTGTGTGATGGGCGAGCGCCACGCCGAGGCCAACGCCCTGCACTTCCTCGGCGGCGTGGAATACCTGATGGGCGAGCTGGACGCGGCGCTGGACCACGACTCCGAGGCGCTGCGGATCTACTTGTCGCTCGGTGGCCGCAACGACGAAGCACGGGCACGCACGCACCTCGCGAACGTCCACCGCGCCTCCGGCCGGTGCGACGCGGCCATGGCGGACGCGCGAGCGGCGCTGGTGCTGGCGTTGGAAACGGGGGAGCGCCGCACCGAGACGTGGGTCCGCAGCGCGCTCGCCGCGACGCACCTGCTGGCGATGGGTGACACGGGCGAAGCGGCGGCGGAGTACGAGCGTTCGCTGGCCGTGGCACGTGCGATCGGCGCCCGCCACGAGGAATGCGAGGCGCTGATCGCCGACAAGATCGGCTACCGGCTACTGGCAGACCAGGCGATCCAAGCGGGCGCGACGCGCGAGGACGACCGTCTCCGCACGGCTGGCGACCTCGCGCTTGTGGACGATCCCTGACGTGGGTCGCGGACCGTCTTCGTCGCGGCTTGCGCGACAAGGTGGATGTCTTCGTGTGACGCCGGCAGGGCTCGTAGCCCGTCCCTGACCACGGGTGCGCGGTCGGCCAGCACCAGCGTCAACACGACGACACCACCCCCAGCGGCTTCACTGGTGACACTGTGGCGGATCGAGTTCAGAGTTCGTTCAAATCCACCTGTGGCGCAGTGCGGCAACGGTCAACGAACCCGAGGCGTAGCACCCGGCCACGAACCGAACTCCGCGCCCGTGCCGGCACCGGCCATGCCACCGAAGGCGGCGGATCCCTGAGCGTGGAGCGGCGGACGGCCGGATCCACACGGCTGCGAGAACTTTCCGGCGAAAATCTCCCGGAGCCCCGCCCGCGACGCGAACGGCGGTATCCCGGTGTCCGCCGTCCTGCCTACGCTCCCCGCCGTGACCAGCACCGAACAGGGCAGACGCAAGTACGACGAACTCGCCGACAAGTACGAGGAGATCTTCCCGTACGTCGTCGACGTGGGACGACTGCTCGTGGAGCACGCCGCCCCCGCCGCTGGTGCGCGTGTGCTCGACGTCGGCGCTGGTCGTGGCGCGGTCGCCCGTGCGGCACTGGCCCACGGCTGTGACGTGACCGCTGTCGACGCGTCGGCGGGCATGGTCGCGCGCCTGGCCATGGACTTCCCGGACGCCGTCGCCCGGCAGATGGACGCGGGCGCGCTGGACTTCCCCGACGGCTCGTTCGATCTGGTCGCGGCCGGGTTCGTGGTGCAGGTCCTGCCCGATCCGGACGTCGCGCTCGCCGAGTTCCGGCGGGTGCTCGCCCCGGGCGGGAAACTCGCGCTGTCGCTGGAGAAGCAGACGGTCGGCCGCCTGCGGTGGCTGTTCGAACTGGCCGGTGAGTTCTTCGGCGCCCCCGTGCCCGGCGACGACGAGGAAAGCACCGGCGCGATGACCGGCAGGCAACTCGACGCGTTGATCGAGCGGGCCGGGTTCACCGACCTGGCCACGGACACTGTCGAGATGCCCGTCCCGCTGGCCGACCCGGCGGCGTTGTGGGACTGGCTGACGCCACGCGGCCTCACCGACGCCGTGCGCGCGTTGCCCGCCGAGCAGGCCGAACAGTTCCACGTCCGTTTCCTCGCCGGAGCGGAACACATGCAGGCCAACGGCGGGATCTCGCTGGACTTCCGTGCCACGTTGCACGTCGCGCGCAGGCCGTAAGCTCCTCGCATGCTTGATCAGGCCGTGGAAGGCCTCGAACGTTCGGTGCGGCATCAGGACCAGGACGCCTACGAGCACGCGCTGACCTCCGTCTGGGAAGCCGCCCAACGGCCCGGACGGGCCGAGCTGGACGCCGCGCTGCCCCGGATCGCCGACCTGCTGGGCGCCATGCCGGTCGACGTGGCCGGCCAGCTGCCGATCCTCGGCGGTGCGCTGGTGGAACTCGGCGCCACGCCCGGCCCGCTGGTCCCGATGATCGTCACGGGTCTCGTCGACACGTTGCGCAGAGTCGGGACTCTGATCGAGACATGGCCGCAAGGCACGGAACGCCCCCACTTCGACGACGACTCGTATGACGAGACCGTGCGTGTGCTCATGGGCGTGCACTCCGAGAAAGAAGCGCACGCCATCGCCTTCGCCTGGTACTCGCTCGGTGCGTGGTGCGCGCCCGCGATTGCCGTGCTGCAGGACAAGGACGCCCGGGTGTCGCTGCCCAACCGTGACGTGCTGACCGAGCTGGTCGGCCGGATCGGTCCGTTGCGCGTGGACCTCGGCTCCTTGTTCGACGTGCTCGAAGTGCTCGACAACGAGCCGTTCGTCGTGCTGCACCGCGCCTCCGGTCAGGGTTATGAGCTGACGGTGTCCGGTGTCAGCGGCAACCAGCAGCTTGAGACGTTGCTGGCGGCGACACTGATCGGGCCGGAGACCGACGGTCTGATCGCGGGCACACCACCGGACGCGGTGTCGGTCGCCGCGGCCACCGACGGCGACCCGATGCCGGCGGACGGCGTCAAGGGCAGGTTCAACCTGGTCGACCACGCCGGGTCGTGGATCTGGGGTGAGGGGCGGCCCGCCGACATCCCGGTGCTCGACGGCAGGCGCGTGGTCCTGCTCGACCCCCTGCCGTACCCGCGGTCGTGGCGCCCCGGGCGGCTGTTCGGGCAGATGCCGCCCTCGGTCCAATTGGACCGGATTCTGCCGTCTGTCGAGGT
This sequence comes from Kibdelosporangium phytohabitans, assembly GCF_001302585.1. GTDB lineage: Bacteria > Actinomycetota > Actinomycetes > Mycobacteriales > Pseudonocardiaceae > Kibdelosporangium > Kibdelosporangium phytohabitans. Next base: position 2,015,550 of record NZ_CP012752.1, read on the forward strand.
CGCGGGCTGGTTGGCGCGGCTCGGTCCACCGGGGCGATGAGTTTCTGTCAGACCGTTGGTCTTTACTGCGCGGGCAAGCGTCACCAGTGACTGGGGGAAGGAGACGATGAGATGACAGTGGGAACGGAGTCCGTCGACTTCCTGCACGAGGCCGACCCGTACCGGCGTGAGCTGACCGCGCACTGCTACCGGATGCTCGGATCTGTGCACGACGCCGAGGACCTGGTGCAGGAGACCTACCTCAGGGCGTGGAAGGCCTACGACAAGTTCGAGAACCGCTCGTCGCTGCGCACCTGGCTCTACCGGATCGCCACCAACGTGTGCCTGACCGCGCTGGACGGCCGCGAGCGGCGACCGCTGCCCGCCGGTCTCGGCAATCCCGACAGCGACCCGTCGGACCCGCTGACCGAGCAGAACGAGGTGCCGTGGCTGGAGCCGTTCCCGGACAGCGGCGACCCGGCGTCCATCGTGGCTGCCAAGGAGAACGTCCGGCTCGCGCTGATCGCGGCGCTGCAACACCTGCCACCGCGCCAGCGGGCCGTGCTGATCCTGCGTGACGTGCTGAAGTGGCGGGCCGCCGAGGTCGCGGAGGCGCTGGGGACCACGACCGCGGCCGTCAACAGCGTGCTGCAACGCGCCCGCGCCCAGCTCGACCAGGTCGCGCCGAGCGCGGACGAGGTGACCGAGCCCGCCGAGGCCGGCCAGCGCGAGCTGCTGGCCAAGTACGTGGCCGCCTTCGAGACCAAGAACGTGCCGGAGATCGTCGCCCTGTTCACCAAGGACGCCGTGTTCGACATGCCGCCGTTCGCCGCCTGGTACCGCGGCCGGGAGAACATCGGCAGGCACCTGCGCGACTCGTGCCCGGTCGGCCCGGGGGAGATGCGCCTGATCCCGGTCTCGGCCAACGGCCAGCCCGGCTTCGGCACCTACTGGATGCGCGACGGCGTGGCCAAGCCGTTCAACCTGGTGGTGCTGACGCTGTCCAAGGACGGCATCACGCACTCCACGTCCTTCTTCGACACCACGTTGTTCGAGAAGTTCGGCTTACCGCTGGAGCTCACCGATGAGACCGCGTTCGTGGGCGATGGACACGACCTCGGTGCGGTTGGCCGCGCCCAGCTTGGCCATCGCGCGTGACAGGTGGACGCTGGCCGTCTTCTGGCTGATGTAGAGCCGCTCGCCGACCTGCTTGTTGGTCAGCCCAGCGGCGACGAGCTGCAGGACGGACAGTTCGCGCGGCGTCAGGTCGCTGCTGGGCTCGGCGACCGGTTCCCGCCCCGGCAGGGAGATCCGGCTGCGCTGGGCGAGGTCGGCCACGGCTTCGCGCAGCGGCCGAGCCCCCAGCCGGCCCGCCGTTTCGTATGCGCTGCCGAGTTGCTCGGCTGCGTGCTCGCGGTCGCCGTCGGCCAGCAGCAACGCCGCCCAACGCCAGCGGGCGACTGCCCGGTGGTGCTCGATCTCAACCGACGGACCGGTCGCCTCTTCCCACAACCGCTTGTCGTGCTGTCCACGCAACCGGCTCAGCTCGGCGTTCAGGCGCGTTTCGAAGGCGTAGGTCTCGGGGTGCTTGAATCTGCTGTGGACGCGCCTGCCGTTGTTCTGTTTCGGGGTGAGGGCCTCGACCCGCCGCGCCATCGCCTCACCGTCCGCGGCGGCGGCGGCCGCTGTGACGTGGTCACCGCGGCGGCGTGCCTGCTCGGCGATGTCGCAGTACGCCCACAGGCCGATGCTCCCGGCCAGCATCGCGTCCGTGACGGATGCCCGGACCAGCGTCTCCATGTGGCCGATCACGATCTCGACGTGACCGAGCGCATCACGCGGCCTGCCGCGCCACAGCGCACCCTCCGCCAGGCCCACGTTGGCGATCTCGTGGGACAGCGCGTCCTCGGACAGCGCGGACAGTTCCTCGGCTCGCTGGTCCAGAGCGGTGAAATCACCCTGTGACGCCAGCACCCACAACGTCGCCGCGAGCACCCGAGCCCTTGCCAGGGCCGGCCCACCGGCTGTGTCCTTGCCCGCTTCCAACGCGCCGGACCAGTCACCGAGGCCGTAGCGCATGGTGACCCGTTCGCACCGTGCGTCGATACCGGCGAGGCTCCACGGCAGGCCCACCTCGGCCGACCGCCTGGCCACGTCGTCCATCATGCGCGAGCCGTCCGGCTTGCGGTCGTGGATCCACAGTGTGACCGCGGTGTTCTTCAGCGCGCGCAGTTCCACGTCGTAGGCGCCGATGGACGCGGCCTGCTTGGCGGCTGCCTTGCCCATCCGGATGGACTCGTCGACCTCACCGGACCACTCGGCGAACACGGCCAGGGTGACCAGCGCGTCCACCTCGACCGCGGTCGCGCCGACCTGTCTGGCGTCGCGCAACGCCTGCTCGGCGAGTGATTTCAGGCGATCGAGGTCGTCCTCCCACGACCACACCCACGACCGGGCCGCAAGCGCTTGCACCTTGGCCTTGACCTCGCTGACCGGCCGGTCGCGCACCAGCTCCCACGCCTCGTCGACCAGCTCCTGGATCTCCGGCCCGCGGTCCTCGAGCGCGATCGACGCGACCGCCCACTGGTGCCTTGTGCCGGCGCGGATCTCCGGGTCACCCGTCTCGTCGGCCATGGCCACGGCGGTTCTGGCGTATTCGTCGGCCCTCTCGAGCTCACCGGAGGCCAACGCCGCCCGTGTCGCCGAGCGCAGCAGGGCCAGCTCGTTGGTGCCGCTGCGTTCGGGCGAGGGAACAGCGCTCCACAGTTCAAGGGCCTGCTCGACGTGCCGCAGCTTCTCCCCGGGCGCACCCATTTTGCCCGCCTCGTCGGCAGCGCGCACGGACGCGACCAGCGCGTTGGGCAGGTCGTGGCTGTGGAAGCTGTGGTACGCGAGCAAAGCGTACGACTTGACGATGCGCGCGTACCCGGCGTGCAGCCGGACTCGTTCGCCCGGCAGCAGGTCGTCGTACACCGCTTCACGCAACAACGCGTGGCGGAAGGCGTATCCGCTGTCCACAGTGACGAGCACGTTGTGCTGCACGGATTCCCGCAGGGACTCTTCGAGCACGTCGTCCGCGAGGCCGGACACCGTCGCGAGGCTGGCGTGCGTGACCGTCTGGCTGGCGACGGCGGCGGCGCGCACGACCCTGCGCGCGTCCTTGCCCAGGCGTTCGATCCTGGCCAGCAGGAGGTCGGCCAGCCCGGCAGGTACGCCTGCGCCGTCGCCGTAGGCGGCGGTGAGCTCCTCGCAGAAGAAGGCGTTGCCCTCCGAGCGTTCCGCGATCTTCTGGACTGTCGCCGGTGGCAGCGCGCCGTCGGCGAGCGCGTCGACCAGCTGCACCGCGTGCGCCCGGTCGAACGGGCCGACCGCGACCTGTTCCACAGTGGACAGGCGGGTCAGGTCGCCGAGCAGCGGCCGCAGGGGGTGCCTGCGGTGCAGGTCGTCCAGCCGGTACGTGCCGACGATCAGGATCCGCTGCGTGTCCAACCGGGACACCAGGAACAGGATCAGGTCGCGGGTGGACGCGTCGGCCCAGTGCAGGTCCTCGATCGTCAGCAGCACCGGCGCCTGCTCGGCGAGGTCGCTGAACAGGCCGTGCACCGCGTCGAACAGCCTCAGCTGCTCCATCGCGGGTTCGCTCGCCTCGTCGCTGGGCGCGACCCTGGACATCAGCCTGCTCAGCACGGGGCGGCGGGCGGCGAGCGCCCGCTGCGCCCCGGTGAGCTGGCCGAGTGCCTCGACGAAAGGCAGGTAAGGCAGACCTGCCTCGTCCACGTCGAGGCACCGGCCGGTGAACACGGTGGTGCCGCCAGATCGTGCGGCCGCGACCAACTCGGTGAGCAGTCGCGTTTTCCCGACCCCCGCGTCCCCTGCCACGAGGACGGCGCCGGCTCGGCCACCAGCGGCCGATGCCATCGCTGCCCGAAGTGCTGCCAGCTCATCCTCGCGGCCGACCAACGGTATTCCAGACCCGATCCGAGGCACAACGCATGGTGGCACAGTTCGCCTCCGGCCTCGCGCCACTTTCGGGTGCGGCCACCGCTGGTCGCCGACCCGCCGAACCTGTCGGACCCCCGTGCTCGAATGAAAGCAGGGATTCCCCGATGGCGGGTTTTGGCGGTGGTTCCGGCCCGTTCCGGGCGAGGCCAGGACGGAACCGGCCGCCTGCGTGCTTCACACCGCGACCTACCGCGGTGCCCAGGCCCTATGGGCAGTACGGCGCTGGACACCGCTGGACGCACTGTCCGGGGCACGCTGACCCGGCTGCCAAAGGCGTTTGCGCCTCGCGGCGGACGCGGCGCGCTCGTCGGCGGCGGCGACCTGGTCGCGCGCCATGTCGTCGGCGATGTTCCTGAACTGAGTCTCAGCCAATCCCCACATGAGTATGAGGATCTTGCTAAGCACCCCCGCGCCGCATTGGGCAACTGGGTGCTACTTGAGGCCCTCGATGAGGCTCAGCGCGTAAGGCACGTCCGGCAACGCGGCCATCTCGTCCCTAAGGCGGGTGGCGGCCTGCCGGTAAGACGGGTCGTCGAGCACCTCGGCCGTCGTGTCCCGCACCTCGTCGGGCGCGACCGTGTAGGCGTCCAGGACCTTGCCGAGGCCCAGGTCGATGCACCGATGGGCGTTGACCATCTGGTCGGCGCCCAGCGGGATCAGCACGGTCGGCAGGCCGTGCGCGATGGTGCCGGTCAGGCTGCCCGAGCCGCCGTGCGACACCACCAGGCTGCACTGCGGCAGGATCTCGTACTGCGGGATGAACCGCTCGATCCGCACGTGCGCGGGCTGGGGGCCGAACTCGGCCGGGTCGATGTGCTGGCCGACCGTGACGATCAGGCGTCCCGGCAGCTCACGCAGACCGGCCAGCACGCGCGTGAACAGGTCGCCGGACTCGGTGTTGAAGATCGTGCCGAGGGTGAAGTAGACGGTCGGTTCCTCCGGCTTGGCCTCGGCCACGTCCTGCAGCCGGATGCTGTGCCCGGTCGCGGGCAGCGGGTGGTCCGGGTGCCGCAGGCTCGGCGGGAACGGCGCCAGCACCAGGTGACGGCCGAGCATGCCCAGGTCCTCGTCCGGGGGAAGGCCGTGCTCGGCGCGCACCTCGTTGAGCTTGTCCTGCACGACCGACGGCCGCACGAACGTGCCGGAGGCGTTGCTCAGCACGGTCACGTGCGGGATGCCGAGCACCTCGGCGGCGATCATCCCGCCGAAGTCGACCTCGTCGCACAGGATCAGGTCGGGCCGCCAGTCCATCGCCAGCAGGTCCGCCGCGCGCAGCCGCGCGGCCCGGTCGGCGAAGCCGTCCCGCAGGCCCGCGTCCTCGACTTCCTGGTTCGGCTCGATCAACGGCCGCCGCACCCCGCCGCCGTCGAAGTCCGGCCCGGACTGCCACGCGTCGAACCCGGCGTCCTTGACCGGCTGGACCATGCTCCGCTGGCAGGTCACTCCCACGGTGTGCCCGGCCGTCAGCGCGGCACGGGCAATCGGTTCCATCGGTCCCCAGTGACCGCGCCCACCGATAAAACTCGACAAGATGCGCATATCGGCAGCCTAGGCCTTGCTTGCCGGGAATTTCGTATGTAGCTTCTGAAAGCGTTTACATAGTAAGCGCTTACCATGCGACGAGGCAGTGGTGGAGTTGTCATGCGTCCCAGGTGTCTGATTGCGACAGTTCCGTTGGTTTTATCCGCACTTCTGGCGCCACCCGCGCTCGCGGACGACCTTCCGGTGATCGACCCGATTCCGGAGAAACCGATTACATCGGGCATCGCGCTCGTCCTCGACGAGGTGATCACGATGCCGCGCTCCGAGCCGGCCCCGCCGGTGACCGACGCGCGTCTGCGCAGGCACGCGCGGATCAACCACTTCGGCGAGTTACCCGACTCGTCCGGGCGGATGTACGTGCCCGACCTCAACGGCAAGCTGTACCTCGTCAAGGCCGGCCGGTCGGCCGAATACCTCGACGTCGGCGCCGCCACCGGCCCGGATTTCTTCAACAACAAGGGAATGGGTAGCGGGTTCGGGTTCGTGGCGTTCCACCCGGACTTCGCGCGCAACGGCCGGTTCTACACCACGCACACCGAGGCCCGCGACGCGCTGACGACCAAGCCCGCCGACTACGACCAGCCCGGCACGATCGTGATCCAGAGCGTGCTGACCGAATGGACGGCGACCGACCCGAAGGCCGCCGCGTTCAGCGGCACCCGCAGGGAGATGCTCCGGGTCGGTTTCACCGGCTTCACCCACGCGATCCAGCAGATCGACTTCAACCCGACCGCGCTGCGCCACCAGGAGGACTACGGCAAGCTGTACGTGGCCGTCGGCGACGGCGGGCGCGGCATCTCCAGCAACGACCCGCAGAACTTGGCGCTCCCGCACGGCAAGATGCTCCGGATCGACCCGGCCGGGCGCGACAGCGCGAACGGCAAGTACGGCATCCCTGTGCGAAACCCGTTCGTGGGCAAACCCGGTGCGATGGGCGAGGTCTACGCGTACGGCTTCCGTGACCCGCACAGGTTCAGCTGGGACACCGTCACCCGCAGGATGTACCTGGGCAGCATCGGCGAGCACGAGATCGAGTCCGTCTACGAGGTGCGCGCCGGTGACAACTTCGGCTGGAGCGACCGCGAGGGCCCGTTCGTCTACAAGCGCACGGATCGGTGCAACCTGTATCGGTTGCCGGACAACGACGCCCAGTTCGGGTACGTCTACCCGGTCGCGGCCTACGACCACGACCCGCCACCTGGCTTCCCGTGCACCGCGGACAGCGGCCACGCGGTCGCCGGAGGTTTCGTCTACCGCGGTTCGCGGATCCCGGAACTCGGCGGCAAGTACGTCTTCGGTGACCTGGTGGACGGAAAACTGTTCTACACCAACGCGGCCGAGATGCGGCGCGGCGGGAAACTCGCACCGCTGCACCAGTTGTCCGTGACGGACTCCTCGGGCCGTCCGATGACGATGCAGGACATGGCCGGTGACCGCAGGACCGACATCCGGTTCGGCACGAACAACGCGGGCGATCTGTTCGTGCTGGCGAAGGCCAACGGCAAGATCTGGAAGGTGACCGGGACCAGGCCACTGCCCGACGTCTACCCGTCGCTGGCGGGAAACCTGGTGGCCCGCTACGACTTCGAGCACCCGGTCGCCGGGAACCCCGCCAAGGAAGCCGACACCGGCCGGTCCGGTACGCCGATCGACCTGGTCAACGGCGGCGAACAGGCCCGGGTCGCGGACGGTGCGTACCGAGGCAGCCAGTACTCGTTGCAGACCAAGCAGGTCAACCCGCTCACGCCCGGCAACGACGACTGGAAAGCCGGAACGTACTCCGCCACGGGGGTCGCGTCGCTGCGGGCGTTCAACAGTGCGCGGCAGACGACGGTGATGGGCTGGGTCAAGATGACCGGCCCGAACCCGAGCCCGAACTCCAACTCGGCCAACCCGGGCGACTTCTACGGTGCCATCGGCATCGCCGGTGTGCTGACCGGCAACTCCGACGGGCACGCGGTCCGCGCCCTGCTCGAACTGATCGAAGTGGACGGTGTGATGAAGGTCGTCGCGCTCGGCAGGCGGATCGACGGCAGCGCGTCGCAGACCTTCGCGGCCACCGAGGACTGGCGCACGATCCTGCCGCGGGACCAGTGGGTCTTCCTCGCCGCGACGTTCGACTTCAACACCGGGAAAATGGCCCTGTACAAGAACGGCAAGGCCCTGCCGGGGTCCTATGTGGTCGCTGGCGACCCGTGGGGCGTCGGCACCGGGCAAGGGCCGTACGCCGCCTCGCCGACCGATCCGCGCGGCTTCAAGATCGGTGGCAGCTTCCCGCAGGACACCAGGGAGGGCAATCCCTGCGACTGCCGGTTCGACAACCTGATGTTCCTCGACCGCGCGCTGGAACCGTGGGAGATCCACAGCCAGTACGCCGTCACGTCCTCGTCCTAGGGCAGCGTCCAGCCAAGCACGGGAGTGCTCTGCGGCACCACGAGCACGCACATCACGAGCAGCAGGCGCTCCACGGCAGGATCTCGCGCAGCAGCTTGCCTTCCGCACCGGGCAGCTGGGCGGCGACGCAGGCGATCGCGAGGTTCTGCGGCGAGATCATCTTGCCGAGCACACCACCGGAACTGTTGGCCGCGGCCGGCAGTTCCGGTGCCAGGCCGGTCCGCTGCGCCGCTCTCACCCGCAGCGCGCCGAACAGCAATTCGCCGAAGTGTCCGAACCGGACACCGCCACCCCGAACCAGCCGAGGACGGGGGAGAAGAACGCCAGCGCCGCACCGGCCCCGGCGACGAGGTAGCCGATCGTGGTCGTCTGCCTCGACAGGTTCATCACGTACGCCAGCGCCAGCACACCGGTCACCGTGAGGATCGCGAACCTGAGCTCGTACACGGTCCTGCCCCACTCGGCGACCGCGGCACGGGCGCCGACCCGCCGCGCGACCGCTGTGACGACACCGGCCGGGAGCACCAGCGTGCCGCCCGTGTTCACCAGCGGCAACGTGAAGTTGTTGCCCGAAACGAGTTTCCCGGACGAGTCGGCGACGTTCAGGCCCGGCCAGTGGAAGACCACCGTCGCCTTCGCCAGCACTGACGTGACCGCAGGGATCTGCCCGATCGCGAAGATCACGATGATCACCACGTACGGCTGGTAGGCGAGCACGACATCCCCGCGGGTGCCGGTCTCGCCAGCGTCGCGGTCCTCGTGCCGGTCAGAACAGCGTCACGGACCTCCTGCCGCGCGCCTCTGCGCGCGCCCGGCGTCAGCACGAGCGCGGCGACTCCCAGCAACGCGGCGCCGATGTCGGCGAGTTCGGCTGCGACGTAGTTGGCGAACGCGAACCGGCCGGTCGCGAACGCCGCACCGCAGACCAGGGCGGGAACCCACGTCTCCCGCAGCCCGCGGCGGCCGTCGATGATCATCACGAGCAGCAGCGGCACGAACAGCGCCAGCACCGGCGTCTGTCGGCCGACCACACTGGACACGACGTCCAACGGCAACCCAGTGACCTGCGCCAGTGTGATGACCGGCGTGCCCATCGCGCCGAACGCCACCGGCGCCGTGTTCGCGACCAACGCGACCACGGCGGCGCGTACCGGCGGGAACCCCAACGCCACCAGCATGACCGCGCAGATGGCGACCGGCGCCGAACCCGGCGAGCGCCTCCATCAGGCCACCGAAGCAGAACGCGACGAGCAGGCCCTGGATGCGCGGGTCGTCCGACACCCCGCCGAACGAGCGACGCGACCAAGAGGCCGGTGAGCGCGGCGACGTACGCCTTCGTCCTGACCACTCCGAGCAGGACGAAGACCGTGAGCAGCGGCAGCGCGGCCACCAGGGCGGACAGGGGCAGCGAACCGGCCACCGGTGCGATCCGCTGCGTGAACGTCCGCGTCTCCTGTCCGTGGATAACCCACCTTCGAGCGGTTGGGTTCTTTTCGCAGGACAGAGGATTCGGTTATGGCTTTTCCGTCATCCGGGAGGATCAGGGCTCGCCAAGATTGCGTTCCAGCGGCTTGAGCTTGGCGGCGAAGTCGTCGAGGAACGGCCGGATCGTGCGGACCTCCCCGGCCGGGCGGATCACGAACTTCGTCAGCCCCGCCTCGATGTAACGCTCGATCAGGTCCTGCGCCGCCTCCCAGCTGCCCGGCACCACCTCGGCCGGGTCGATGTTGGGCTGCCGGCTGCGCGCGGCCTGCGCCAGCGCGGGCGGGATGCCGTCCTCGGCGAGTGCGATGCTGATCCCGTAGTGGTCGGCTTCGATCTCCCGGCCGGCCTCCCGCGCCGCCGCTTCGACGGTCCGGCGGGCCAGCAGCGCCTGGCCGGGTGTCAGGAAACTGCCCAGCCAGCCGTCGGCCAGCCGCCCGGTGCGTTCCAGTCCCGCTCTGGCCGAGCCGCCGAGCCAGATGTCCATCCGCTTGGGCCGTGGCCGGACCGACGCGTTGTCGAGCGTGTGGAACCGCCCTTGGAAGGTCACCGACTCCTGTGTCAGCAATTGCCGGACCACGACCATGGTCTCGTCGAACAATGCGCCGCGTTCACCCCGGGGCGCCGGGAACACCTGTCGTTCGGGAGTGCGTGCCGGTCGCAGTCCAAATACTGGAAGTACCCGTTTGGGGGCTAGCGCTGCCAGCGTCGCCACTTGTTTGGCTACGAGCACGGGGCTGCGACCGGGCAATACGGCCACTCCAGTGCCCACTTTGAGTTTCGTCGTACGCGAAAGGGCGTACGCCATTGCTATGAACGGGTCTGCGTGTTCACCGAAGACGACTTCGGAGAACCACAGAGAGTCGATGCCGAGTTGTTCCGCGTGGTCGATCGCCTCGATGAAATCGTCGTGCGGGCCGAGACCTACCCCGATTCGGACCTTCATGACTCCATCATCGGTGTCTCTTGACCATGCCGGGTAGTCTCCAAACCAAGGAGGCGACGGGAAATGAGGCAGCTTCGTCGGCGCTGTGAACAACACCTGCGCGCCTTCGCGGTCCCGCAGCCGTTCGACCTCGCCACTTTCTGCGCGCACGTCGCCGGGAAGCGCGGTCGCAGACTGGAGCTGAAACCCATGCCCGGCCTGTCCGCCGCCGCGCCGTGCGGCATGTGGCTGTCCATGGCGGACGCCGACTACATCCTCTACGAGCCGACCACGTCGAAGCTGCACTCCGAGCACATCGTGCTGCACGAGATCGCGCACATGCTGTGCGACCACCGGATCGGCATCGACGGTTCGCTGCGGCGCAGGCTCTTTCCCACCATCAGCCCCGAGGTCGTCCGGCGGGTGCTCGGCCGCGTGAACTACGCCACCGAGCAGGAGCAGGAAGCCGAGATGCTCGCTTCGATGATCCGGGGCGGCGCGGGCCGGACCCGGCCGAGGGACGCGCTCGCGCGGATGACCGAAGTCCTCCGCCCCACCACCTGAGACGAACCCGCACACACCCGCGACGAGGAGGTACCCCGCTGAACGCGTTGCTTCTCGTTCTGCTCTGGGGACTGGTGGCCGGGTGGCTGCCCGCGTTGCGGCGAGGCCCGAAGCAACGCGCGGTGTGGCGCATCTTCCTGGCGTTCGCGGTGATCAGGACGATCGCGCTGCCGCCGGTCACCGGTGCGGTGCAGGACGTGCTCGGTGCGAACGCGGACACGCTGCTCCAGCACCTGCTGGCCATCGTGGCCGGGGTCAACCTGCTGCGGTTCGTCGCGTACATCACCGGCAGGCAGCCGACCAGGTACCAGGTGCTGCTGGGCCTCAGCGTGGCGTTGGCGCTGGTCGGGCTGTTCGCGTTGGCTGGCCACGGCATCCACGGTTCAGCCGAGCAACTGCTCGCTCAACGGGACACCAACCCGGCGGTCATCGCCTACTGGATGCTGCTGGAGGTCTACCTCGGCACCGTGTTGTGCACGGGCGGGCTGCTGATCTGGCGGGTCAGCCGTGCCTCGCCGACCAACCTGTTGCGGGTCGGGCTGTGGCTGATGTGCGTGGGAGCGGCCATCAACGCGGTCTTCGCCGTGTACAAGTCGGCGTACATCCTCGCCAACGCGGCAGGTCTGCGCATGCCGACCGAACTCGTCGCGGCGATCTCCGACAGCATGCTGCCGTTGTCGGGACTGCTGATCGTCAGCGGAGTCCTGTTGCCGGCGTGGACGGTCGTGCGCGAGCTGGTCGGCCTACACCGCTCGATGCGCGCGCTCGCGCCGTTGTGGCACACCATGCGCACGACGTTTCCGCAGGTGATCCTGTACGTCTCGGAACGCTTGCCGATCGCGGACGGGGTGCTGGCCACCGCGCGGCTGCGGCTGTACCGGCGGTTGATCGAGATCAGGGACGGGATGCTCGAACTGCGCCAGTACGTCCCGCCCGGCGTGCACGGCGAGGCGGTGGAGTACTTGGCCACGCAGGGGATCCACGGCCATCAGGCCGCCGTGCTCGCCGAGGCGTGCTGGATCGAGGTCGCGTTGCGCCGCAAGCAAGCAGGCACGCAGCCGTGCCGGGGGTGCTGGCCGTCGATGGCCGGCGGCGCCGACGAACACGAGGAAGCGAAATGGCTGGCCGCGGTCAGCACGGCACACCACCTGTCGCCGCATCCCGGTCAGTTCGCCGGAATCACTCCGGTTTCTTCTTCTCGTTCTCCAGCTCCCACACTTTGAGGATCATGTTGCTGATCGTCTCGCGGCTGCTCGGCGACAGGTCCGCGGCCCGCAGCGCGATCTCCGTGACGCCCGTGTCGCGCAATGCCGCGAGCAGTTCCAGTTCGCTGTCGATCTGCTTGGTTTCCTCGTCGTCGAGGAAGTAGGCCACGGGCACGCCGAAGAACGTGGCCAGCGCGGTCAGGTGCTGGATCGTCGGGTTGTCCCGGCGGCCCGTGCGCAGCTGCCAGATGTAGGTGTGCGATATCGAGATGCCCTGTTGTTCCCTGATCGCCTCGGCGACCGCGCTGTGGCTGTACTCGCCTTGCCCCGCCGGGCGGACGCGCTGGAACAGCCGGTCGAGCTTCTCGGCGATAGAGAACGGCGCGTTCACCCTGCCTCCTGCCGTCCCGTGACTGGCGTAAACATCAGTTGCTTGGCAAATGGTACCTCGCAAGCCTTCGTTGACGAAGCCGTAACGCTGGTTTACTCTCGATGGGCATCCAAAACTGGGGAAATAGATTTCGAGGGGTGCCATGGTCGACTCGGCCGTACCGTCCACTATGTACTCAACCACCGGTTCGTCGCGCGGCGTGTTCACCCGGTCGCTGTCCGCGCCTTCCACTGTGGACTTCGATGACACCGGGAGTCGCGAACAGCGATCGGTTGTAAACGCTGTGTCAGTGTTCAAAGTTGATGGCGGTACTGCTCAGAGTGGTTCCACATCGCACTGATCGGCTCCGGCGATAGGCCAGTCGGGGGACAAGTCGTCTCGTGGCGTGGATTTCGTACCGTCTTCCGGCTCGGTCAGCGAAGATTCACCAGGCCGTCATCGCGGGTCGCCAGAATGGTGCGCCGTGAGTGCGTTGGACCCCGGACTTCAGGTGGGAGGGCGTTTCACCAGTGACGAGCGCCGTACAGTCCATTCTGGACGAACGGTCCGGGCTGCTGGCAACGTTTGCGGCCGGGAAGGTTCCGGCCGCCGGAACACGACCGCCGCCGCCGCGTAGGCTCTTGCGGTCCGCAAGTTGCCGAGGCGTGCCGGTTTTCGCCGCTGTGCTACCGAAAGGCCGGGTCCGGGACCTGCTGCCCGGCCGTCCGGTGGTACGCGGCGGCGTGCGGGCGTGGCATCCGGGCGGATTCTCAGCGCCGCGCTTGTTCACGAAGCCCGCGCGGTTCATCCTCGATCCGGACGACGAGGACACCAGGCCGCGCGGACGGTATTTCACCGCGGCTCCCGTGCTCTTGTGGAACGGGAGGCCAAGGATGCGTTGATCTTCTCGGCGCACGCAGAGGGGGAAGGGAACTCGGCCAGGTGTTCATCGGGTCGAATGAGGGTGAGGGCGAGCATGAAGAGCCACAGGCTTGGCGTGGGCGGCCAGGCTGAGATCGGCTACCGGGCACTGCTGACCCGGTCGCGATGGCAGCCGGAACGCCTCGAGCACGCGTTGGCATGGTCCACCGACCAGGGCGCGACCGTGCTCGCGGAGTTGCGCAGTGAAGGGCTGGTGATGAACTCGGCGGTCGAAGCCGGTGCGGTGCGGGCGATCCAACCGTGCCTGGCGCTGCCGGCGTTGGCCGCACGGCGGTTGTCGGGCGGGCCGATGCCCAGCGCGGCGGCTGTCGAGACCTTTGTGTCATTGCACGAACAGACCACGGGCAGGCTCGACGACGCGTGCCCGTTGTCCGATATGGACGAGGTGCTGGCGGTCGTCGAACGGCTGGTCGCGCGGGTTCGTAACGAGGTTGTGATCCTGGCGCCGCTCTACGACCCCCGGTCGTACGAGTTCGCCGAGCACATCGCCGAGGGCGTGCTGCGCCGCGGCGCGGGGCTCAGGGTGTTGTGGCGTACCGACGTCGCCGCCGTGGACTACGCGGTGTGGTTGGGCAAACGCGGACACACACCGCGGGCGACTCCCAGCGTGCCGGTCCGAGCCGTTGTGGTGGACGGCTTGGTCGGCGTGGTGCTCAACGAAGCCGGTGCGGGCAGGGTGATCAGGACGGAGAATGAACTCCGTTCACTGATCGCGCTGGCCGACGGCCTGTGGGCGCAGAGCGCCGAGGTGAGCCAGGTGCCGAAAGGCAGGCCGACGAGGTCGCGGCACGAGCTTGTTCTGCGGATGCTCGCGCAGGGACTGACCGATGACGCGATCGCTCGCCGACTGGGGGTGAGCGTTCGCACGGTTCGCGGCGATGTCGCATCGGCCATGGTGGAACTGGATGCCCGCAGCCGTTTCCAGGCGGGCGTCCGTGCGATGCAGATGGGCCTGCTCTAGACAGCGGCGGGAGTCACGACACCGGTCGCGCCGTCGACAGTGATGGTCTGGCCGGTGGTGATGCGGTGGGTGGCGTCCGCGATGCCGACGACGGCGGGAATCCCGTATTCCCTGGCGACGACGGCGCCGTGGGAGTTCGCGCCGCCCATCTCCATCACCAAGCCGCCCGCGGTGAGGAGCAACGGGGTCCTGCCGGGATCGGTCGGGGAACGACCAGGATCCCGCCTGGCTCAGGGTGAGCGCCGACCGGGTCGACCACAACCCGTGCGGTGCCGGTGATGCTGCCCGCGGACGCGGGGGTTGCGGGCAGCGAGCCGTCGGCGGCTGCTCGTGAGATCGACTCGACGTCGGCGCCGTCCTGCGACATCACCCGCGGCCAGTTCGGTCCCGATCGCCGCGAGGCTTGTGTTGGCGCCGCGCTACGGGCGAAAATCACGAGCGTTGCCGCTTCTTGATCCTCCAAACGGAGCACCCCGGGACATGTGTCGGATCATCGGACCAGCGGGCATGCCGACGCCGAACTCCGCCAAGCCGACGTCCGGCAGCGTGCCCACCTGGTAGCGCCCCGCCAGTTTTCCGGTGACTCCTCGCCGAACAGCACCGCCTGCACCTCACCGCCCCGGCCGTCGATCGGGCCGTCCGAGCATCAGGAATCCGGCCGCGCCAAGCCCGCGACGGACACGCGAGCCGCGTGTCCTGGCCCGCGGCGGGCGAGCACACCGAGCAGCGCGGTCACGCTGACCCGGCGCACCCGGAGATAATGAGTCTATTGTGGAATCGTACGGCAGAAGCGCGTGGCGTGAGCCATGGGCGGTTCCCGTATCGCGCCGCAGATCGCGGTCATCGTCGTCCCAGTGATGCAGCTGGCCGGAGCGCGCCACTGCCAGGTCCAGTCCGCTCACCGTGCCGTGTCACTGGATCCGGAGTTCCCGGCTGCGCTGCGGTTCGGCGCACGCGGACCACCGTGGCGCAGCGTCGCCGTCGGCAGAAGGTCCCGGACGTCAGGGTGTGGCAGGCATGACGGCCTGGAAGATGCGGTCGACGGCTTGCAGGATGCGGTCGACGGCTTTGTCCTCGTCGGGGCGGCCAGCGTCGAGCCACGCCATGATCGCCTCGATCACCGTGGTGGTGGCGAGGTTCGCCGCCCAAGCTGCCCATTCCTTGCTGACGGCGACCTTTTCCATGTGCGGCAGCAACGCGGCGACCATGCCTTCACGTACGCCGTCGACGTCGTCACGGACACGTCCCGAGGGGTCACCGACCGGTTCCGGTCGATGCCCATGGCCGGTTCGGCTGTGGTCGCCGGGCGGAGCGTCGCCGACATGGCGCGCGCGGCAACCGACCTCGCCGCGCTGGTCCTGTGCGGGCTCGCGGTCGGCTGGAGTCCGAACGGGAGCCTCGGCGCGACACTCGCCGCGATCGGGCTGTTGCTGCTGCTGCGGTTCGCGCTGATCTGGGTCGGGATCTACATCGGGCTCCTGCTGCGGACTCCGGAGAGCGCGACCGCGCTGTTCCCGCTGATCCTGCCGTTCGCCATGATCGCCAACACGTTCGTGGCGCCAAGTCTGATGCCGGCTTGGCTGGGTCACGCCGCCGAGTGGAACCCGATGTCGGCGACCGTGGCTGCCACCAGGGAACTGTTCGGCAACCCGGGGATCGGCGGCGAGACGTGGGCGGCCGGCAATCCCGTGCTGATGGCCATCCTGTGGCCCGCCGTGCTGATCCTGATCTTCTTCCCGCCCTCGGTCAGGCGGTTCCAGACCATAAGCCGCTGAGGCCTGTCACGCGGTGGTCGGACATGGTGGTTGCGAGGCGGTTGTGAGCGCCTCGCAACCAGCACGTGGGACGGCACTTCGGACTGGACCACCCGCTGGATCCCAGCGCCGGACGGTTACTGATGAAATCATCGTGACTAGCCGACCGGTTCCGACCAGTCGATCTCGTGGTCGTACAGCCAGTGCCGGTCCTCCGCCTTGGGCGGGGTCGCCGCGCCGCGGTTCGCCCCGGAGCCGAGCGCCGCGCTCTCCGCGACCAAGCGCTCGACCCGCGCACGCCGGATCGTGGTGTACCGCTCGAAAGCGGCGGGGGTCGGCGTGATGTCCCGCAGGCACTGGGCGAGGATCACGCTGTCCTCCAACGCCATCGACGCGCCCTGCCCGGCCGCGGGCGAGGCGGCGTGCGCGGCGTCACCGACCAGCACCATGGAGTCGTTGTGCCACAAGCGGGTCTCGGGCACGTCGTAGGCGTTGGTGATGAACAGGTCATCGGTCGACCGCACGATTTGCGCGGCGGGTGTGTCGTCGTCGGCCAGCAGGTCGACGTAGCTCTGCCGGTTCGCCGTGGCAAGGTCCAGTTCGGGGGCGCGGGAGAACCACCACGTCTCGCCGTCCGGTGCGGTGGTGTAGCCGAAGAACGCGCGGCTGCCGGAGATCATCCGGTACGCGTCCGCCGACAGCGGGAACGAGGTCGTCCTGGTGTAGCCGTACGCGATGGTCAGGCCGGTGAACCGGGGCGCGGGCGCCGACGGGTCGATGATCGAGCGGGTCGCCGAGTGGATGCCGTCCGCGCCGACCAGCAGGTCGCCGTCGGCACTCGTACCGTCGTCGAACTCCGCGTGCACCCGACCGTCCACAATTGACGCCGAAGCCAGGCGCTTGCCGTGGTGCAACGGGATACCCCGGCGGGTCACCTCGTCGTGCAGCACGCGGTACAACGCGGATCGCTTGAGCGTGCGCGCACCGCTGCGCATCGGGTTGAGGTGGATCCTCGTACCGGATCCGTCCAGGTACTCGACATTGGTCGCGGGGAATCCGGCGTCGATGACCGGTTGGTGCGCATCGACCGCCTCCAGCGCGTTCATCCCATTGCGCATGATGGTCAGGAACGCGCCGATGTCGTCGGCGCCTGTGGCGTACGCCTCGTGGATGACCGGTGTCATCCCGGCTCGCCGCAAAGCCATCGCGGTCACCGCGCCGGCGATCCCGCCCCCGATGATCAGTGCCTTGGTCATGGCCTCAACCTAGCGTCGATTAACCTCACAGACATGAGCAAGCGCTTAGTCGCATTGGGCGACTCGTTCACCGAAGGAGTGGGTGACGACGACCCCGCGTACCCCAACGGGGTCCGCGGCTGGGCCGACCGGGTGGCCGAGCAGCTGGCCGCCCACGAGCCGGACCTGCGGTACGCCAACCTCGCGGTGCGCGGCAAGCTGATGGGCCAGGTGCTGGCCGAGCAGCTGGAACCGGGCCTGGCCATGCGCCCGGACCTGGTCACGCTGTACGCGGGCGGCAACGACCTGATGCGCCCGGCAGTGGACATCGACGCGCTGATGGACGACTACGACAAGGCGATCGGCAGGCTGATCGAGTCCGGCGCGACCGTGGTCGTGTTCACCGGAGTCGACGGTGTCGAGGACGCGCTGTTCCGCAAGATGCGCGGCCGGGTCGCCATCTACAACGAGCACACCCGGGTGATCGCGAAGCAGCGCGGCGCGCTGGTCGTGGACATGTGGGCGATGCGGCAGCTGCGGGACCGCCGGATGTGGGCGCCGGACCGGTTGCACCTCAACACACTCGGGCACACCGAGGTGGCCATCGAGGTGCTCAGGGCCCTCGGCGTGGAACACCGGCTGGACAGCACCGTGTTCGGTCCGCGGGAGACGCTCAGCCCACGTGAACGTCGTGCGCAGAACCTGGCGTGGAGCAAGGAACACGCGTGGCCGTGGGTGCGCCGCAGGCTGCGTGGCGAGTCGTCCGGTGATCACGTCAAGCCGAAACGCCCTGTCCTCGAACCGGTTCGGCTGCCTCGGTAGCACGCCTGCGGTACGCGCGGGCGACGTCGAGCAGGAACGCGGTGTCGCTCTCCAGGTCCCTGCCGCCCGCGACGGCGACCAGTTCGTTGTCGCGGGCAGGCGCGCCCGCTCGTTTCGCGGCCATCGCGGCGGCCAGCATGCTCGCCTCAACCAGCGCGTCGAGCTGCCTGCCGGTGACTCCGGCGGCGGTGGCGCGTGCGGCGGCCCCGGTCTCCGGGTCGAGGTACGGCTGCAGCGCCAGCCGCCCGTCCCTGATCTCGATGACCCGGCGGTACAACCGCAGGTCCACGTCGGTCGGCAGCAGGTCGAGCAGCGCGGGCCGGGGCGCGACGAGCGCGATCTGCGGCGTCGCCCGGTAGAGCGCCAGCCACAGCGGACGCAGCCGGTGGTAGTCGCGCAGCTGCCCGAACCAGCCGAACAACGCGGGCAGCCGGAGTTTGCGGGCCCATGTCGGCAGCGTCACACCGACGAGGACGAAAACAGCGGCCAGCAGCGGCAACATCCGGTCGAGCAACCCGCCGAAGCCCTTCGGGTACGCGACGCCGATGTCCGCCGCGCCGAAGAACAACGCCTTGTGCACGTGGTACAGCAGCGAACACGCGATGCCGACGGCGACAGCCCGCAGACCGAGCTTGCCGGCCACCGTTCCCGACAGCCCGCCGTACCGCCAGCACAGCACGATGGTCCGGACGAACGCCGGAGCCAGCCCGGCGACGAAAACCAGCCAGTACTCGAGCACCCACGGCTGTCCGGCGTACCGCCCGGCGAACCGGACGTCGTCGACCGGGGTGTCGGCGAGGACGAACAGGACCGTGATCGCCACCGCGACGGTCGCGGGCCACCAGATCTGCCTGGCGGGCCAGACCGACGGCGTTTCGTTGAGCCGCATCAGCAGGATCCGCGCCGACACGGCGACCAGCAGTACCGACAGGTGCGACAGCAGCCTGCCGAGGTTCGGTACGCCGCTGACCTCGCTGATCAGCCGGTACGGCGCCGGGGCCATGGCGGTGAGCGAGCACGCGAGGCCGAACAGGATGAACCAGATCGCCGAGCCGGTCCGCGCCGCGCGGCGCCTGCGGTCGACGAGTTTGCCGACGACGAACGCCCACGCGAGGATCGCCGGGCCGTAGAGCCGGATCCAGTCGGCCCAGCCGTTCATCGCCGGGTTTCCGGCCAGTCGAACGCGGCGCTGATCCGGTCGGCGACCTCGCTGGTCCGGTGGCCGGGGACGGCCTCCCGCTGCGCCCGCTGGGTGATCAGCGAGGCGAGCAGTTCCGCCTCCTGCTCCTGCTCGGCCTGGTAGGTGGAGCGGCCGAGGATCCGTTGCACCATCGCGGGATCGAGGCTCGGCAGGAGCATGCGGGTCAGTTCGCTGGCCGACAGCCGCGCCGGGTAGTGGTCGCACAGCACGTGGGCCAGTTCGTGCAGGATGATGTGTTCCTGGTGCGGGGGAGTGGTGGACGCCTCGTAGAAGATCATGTCGGTCTTCTCGGTGGCCACCCACAACCCGAGTACGCCGCTGTCGTGCGCGTTCATCGGGGTGAACGTGATCTGCCTGCCCCGCTGATGTGCCACCAGGCGGCACAACCTCCGGGCGTCGAACGGTTGCGGCATCGGCAAAGTCCGTGCTAGTACCGCGCACCGCCGCCGCATCTCCCGGAAACTCGGGCTCACCTTTGCAGCGTAGCGAGAAGTGCCCCGTGAGTTCCTGAGAACTCACGGGGCACGACCCCCCTTCGCTACGCGCGAGCCAGCTCCGGCTCGGCGGCGGCCAGTGCCCGTGCCTTGTTCTCCTTGCGGCTGGCGACGATCCCGGACAGCGCGACGACCACGCCGATCACCGCGATCCCGGCGACCACGGCAAGGCCGGGGAAGTAGCTGGCGAGCAGCTCGTCCGGCGTGACCTGGGCGGTGTGCGCCTCGTTGGCCGACACCACGGCGGTCACGATGGCCAGCCCGATCGCGCCGCCGACCTGCAGCGACGTGTTGAGCAGACCGGACGCCAGGCCCTGCTCCTCGTCCTTGACACCGGCCGTGGCCTGGATGTTGAGCGAGGTGATGGACAGCGCGCAGGCGACACCGAGCAACAGCATGCTCGGCAGCACGACGCCGATGACGTTCGCCGAGACGTCCATCCCGAGCATGAACGCGTAGCTGCCGACCAGTGCGACGATGCCGAGCGTCAGCAGCCGCGGCGTGCCGAAGCGGTCGACGATCTTGTCCATCTTGGTCGAGCTGGCGGCCACGATGACGGCGGCAGGCAGGAACGCCAGCGCGGTCTGGATCGCCGACCAGCCCAGCAGCCGTTGCATGTACTGCATGACGATGAACTGGAAGCCGACGTACGACCCGAAGAAGATCATCGCGCCGAGGTTGGCGCGCACGAGCGACCCGGAGCGCAGGATGCCCAGCCGCACCAACGGGTGGCTGGTGCGGCGCTCGATCATCACGAAGGCGGTGAGCAGCGCCACGACGAGGACGAACGAGCCGATGGTGACGGGGTGGACCCAGCCGATCTCCGGTGCCTGGACGATCGCGAACACCAGCAGCAGCATCGCGGCGGTCGACGTGACGGCGCCGCCGACGTCATAGCCCTGGCCGGTGCGCTCGGGACGGCCGTCGTCCGGCACGAACCGCAGCGCGGCCAACAGGATGACCAGACCGATCGGGCCGGGCAGCAGCAGCGGCCAGCGCCAGCCGATCTCGGTCAGCAGCCCGGAGGCGACCAGGCCGAGTGAGAAACCGCTCGCGGCGCAGACGGCGAAGATGCTCAGCGCCTTGTTGCGTGCGGGGCCTTCGTGGAACGTGGTGGTGATGATGGACAGCGCGGCCGGCGCGGTGAACGCGGCGGCGACGCCCTTGATGAACCGTGCGGCGATCAGCAGCTCCGGGCTGTCGACGGCACCGGCGGCGAGTGAGCCGATGGAGAAGATCGCAAGCGCGACAAGCAGAACGCGGCGCCGGCCGAGCAGGTCGGCCGCCCGGCCGCCGAGCAGCAGCAGGCCGCCGTAACCCAGGATGTAGCCGCTGACCACCCACTGCAGGGCGGCGGTCGTCATGTTCAGGTCCTCGCGGATGGCCGGAAGCGCCACGCCGACCATGGAAACGTCGAGAGCGTCGAGGAAGATGACGCCACACAGCACCACGAGCGTGCCCCACAAGCGCGGTCCCCAGCGCACATCCGAGGTGGAAGTAGTCGTTGACTCGATCACGGACGCCACTATTGCATGCACGCGCATACGATGCAAGCGCATTTAATGCTTGCGCATTAGATGCAGGTGCAGTGGTACAGTGGCTGCCATGGCCGCCGACGCTGACCGGCCGCTCGTCTGTGAGTGGCGGGATATGTTGTCTTTGCACGCCCGGACGTGGGGTGCGCTGGAGCGTGAGCTCAACGAGCGGCATGGCCTTGGTGCCAGCGAGTTCGAGGTGCTCGACCGGTTGATCGAGACCGACAAGCCGGACTGTCGCGTGCAGGAGCTGTCGGCGGGGATCCACCTGAGCCAGAGCGCGCTGTCGCGGCTGATCGCCCGCCTGGAGCGGGACGGTCTCGTGACCAGGGGCATGTGTCCCGACGACAGGCGGAACATCTTCGTCTCGCCGACCGAGGCCGGCCGGGCGCTGCACGCGGAAGCGGTCGGCACGCACCGCGCCGTGCTCGGTGCGGTCTTCGCTGCCGGGCGCAGCGTCGGGATCGGCTAGCGGCAAGGCTTCCGGTCATCGCTGTCTGATGTGGACGGTTTGGGTCGCGTTGCGGGCGAACGGGCTGTTCCCTATTCGGCATTACTGTCCACTGTCGACGGATAGGTCATCGGGTCTGCACGCTCCGTAGCGCTCGCGGCTGGCGATGTCCGCTGACGCGGGCATGGTGAACCGGGTGTGCGGAGGGTTCCGGGCGTTCGGTCAAGGGCGAATTGGCCCTGGTCAACTACTGCGAACGGACTATCTGATCATAGGATCATTCCGATGGCGTAGCCGGTTTTGCGCGGTCAGTGATTGTTCTGCTCCACAATCAGGCAGTGGCGGGGCCATTCTGGAGACAATCGAATTGTTCACCGACAAGGAGCGCATGGTTGCGTCCGGTAGCCATCACGTCGCCCGATTGGCCCATTCGATTGAACGCTGAACCAATCTGTGGCGAGTCGCACACGGGGATCGGTAGGCTTTTTCGGTGCCTCAGCGCGAGTCGATCTCGCCGCTCCCGGATGATTCGGATGTCGCGCACGGCGACACCATTCGTGAGCAAAACAAGCTTGCCCGGAAATGGGCGTACCTGATGTGCCACAACACATACATCCCGCTGTCCCAGCAGGAGCTGGAAGAACAGCTGCGGGACATGGTCGCCCGGCTGGTCACCGCGCTGCGCGCCGAACCCGTCGACACCGCGGCCGCCGACGAGGTCACCGAGCGGCTGGTCGCGATGAACTGCGCGGACAGCGTGTGCCTGCGGTGCACTGTGGACGTGCTCGGCCGCGGCCTGCTGAAGTCACCGCAGTTACGCGGCGCCGACCGGCTCGCCGAGAAGGTCATCACGATGATCGGCGCGATCTCGGCCAGTTATGCCCAGTCGATCCGCAATGCCGTCTTCCGCCAGCAGGAAGAAGTGGAACAGGCGCTGGTCATGGCCGTGCGGGACGCGCGGTGGAACCTCAAGGTCAGCGAGGCGCGGTTCGACGAGGTCGCGACCTGCTCGTCCAGCGGCATCGTGATCACGGACCTGACCGGCCGTTTCATCCGCGCGAACCATTCCTTCGGGCAAATCGTCGACTACACGACGACGGAGTTGGCCAAGCTCTCACTTTTCGATCTCGTGCACGCCGAGGAAGCGCCGTACCTGCGCGAGGCCTACCAGGCACTGCTCGACGGCGACCACGAACGTTTCCGGCACGGGCAACGCCTCGTCCGCCAGGACGGCGAATTCGCCCGCGTGTCGATGACCGCGACGCTGCTGCGTGACGGTGACGACCAGCCACGGCATTTCGTGACCGTCGTGGAGGACGGCACCGAACTGAAGCTCCTGCAGAACGAACTGAGCCGCCAGGCGCTGCACGACGTGCTGACCGGCCTGCCGAACCGGCAGTTCTTCACCACCCACCTGGAAAGCGTGTTGCGCCGGTCGGATCCGGCGTACGGCGTGACCCTGTACCACCTCGATCTCGACGCGTTCTCGTTGATCACCGGCGGGCTCGGCCGCAGAACGGGCGACCTGCTGCTGATCGCCGTGGCCGAGCGGCTCAAAGCCGTGCTGGCCGGGGAGAAGGCGATGGTGGCCAGGTTCGACGGCGACGAGTTCGCGATCGTCGTGGAGAACTCACCGTCCACACCGGACGTGCTGAGCATGATCATGTCCATCAACGAGGAACTGTCCGAGCCGGTGTACATCGAGGACAACGGTGTCGCGGCGACGGCGAGCATCGGCGTGGTGGACCGCCCGCCTCGCAACATGGACCCGTCCGAGCTGCTGCGCGCGTCGGACATGACCCTGCGGCGGGCCAAGAGCAACGGCCGCAGGCAGTGGGAGCTGTTCCACCCGGAGCAGCACGAGCGCGACCGGCGGACGTTCGGCCTCGCCGCGGCCATGCCGGGCGCGTGGGAGAACGGCCAGCTGTCGGTGGACTACCGGCCGATCGTCCGCCTGTCGGACAAGGAAGTCGTCGGCACCGAGGCGGTACTGCGCTGGGACCACCCCGAACACGGCCTGATGTGCGACGACCGCTGCCTGGAACTGGCCGAGGAGTCCGGGCTGATCCTCGCGCTCGGCCCGTGGCTGCTGCGCACGGCGTGCGAACAGCTGAGGTGGGACAGGACAATCCCGCTCAGCGTGAACCTCACCGCGCAGCAGTCGTCCGACGGCGACCTGGTCGGCGAAGTCGCCGCCGTGCTCAGGGAAACCGGGATGCCGCCGGAGCGGCTGTGGATCGGCATGCCCGTGAAGGCGCTGCTCGCCGACAAAGGCGAAGCCATGGACAACATGAAGTTGCTGGCCGACAACGGTGTGCAGACCGTCGCGGTGGATTTCGGCGGCACGTCGGGCGACATGGTGTGCGTGGAGGACCTGCCGTTGCGGGCGGTCCGGATCGCTCCGTGGCTGACCGCCCGCGAACCCGTCTCCGGGTCACCGGTGACGCACTCGTTGCTGGACATGGCCAGCCTCGTGCACCTGTCCGGCGCGCAGGTCATCGTGGACGGCGTCCACTCCGAGGAACGCGCGCAGTGGTGGCGCAACGCCGGAGCCGACTTCGCCCAGGGGGCCCTGTTTTCTTAGGTGGTGTCTCGGCCCCGGTGGTTCCGAGACACGACCCGGCTCACGAGGACCGCAGGTAGCCGCCCATGGTCTTGAAGTAGTCGGTCGCCGCGTACTCGGTTCCGTCCTCGGTGCGGACGCGTTCGATGACCAGGCCGCGGTTGCGCCCGTTGCGTGCGTCGGCACCGGCGACGATCACCACGCCGTCGCCTTCCCTGATGAAGATCCGGCCGGGTGTGCCGCCGTAGCAGGCCTTCGACACCGACGCCTTGATCACGCGGATCTTCTCGCCCTTGTGGAAGGTGAAGGCGTTCGGGTACGGGTCCGGCTGCGCCCGGACGAAGCGCTCGAGGTCCTCGGCAGGCCACGTCCAGTCGATCTTGCTGTCCTCAATGGACCGCTTGTGGAAGAAACTGGCCTTCGAACGGTCCTGTTTGGTCAGCTCGGCCTCGCCGGACGCGAGCAGCGCGAGCGCGTCGACGGTGATCGGGCCGATCAGGTCGACCGTGCGGTGGAACAGGTCGGTGGTCGTGTCGGTGGGACCGACCGGGATGGCCCGCTGCAGCACGATGTCGCCGGCGTCCAGCGTCTCGTCCATCATGTGCGCGGTCACACCGACCTCCGGCTCGCCGTTGATCACCGCCCAGATCAGCGGTGAGAACCCGGCGTACGCGGGCAGTAGCGAGTCGTGCACGTTCAGTGTTCCGCGCCGGGGCATGGTGTAGATCTCCGGCGGCAGCCAGGTGCGCCAGTTGTTGGCGACGATGATGTCCAGATCGGCTTCCTTGAGCCTGCGCATCAGCTCCTCGTCGTCCGGGCGGTTGCGCAGGAGTACCGGAACACCGTTTTCCTCGGCGAGATCGGCGACCGAGTCGGACCAGATCTTCTCGTAGGCGTGCTCGCTCTTGGGGTGTGTCACCACGAGCGCCACCTCGTGCTCGGATTCGAGCAACGCCTGCAAGGTGCGGTGCCCCCAGGTCTGGTACCCGAACATCGCGACCCGCATTGGGCCCCCTCCTTCGTCTGAGCGACGAGCGTCACCCTCGAATGTAGTAGTTGAGGCTGACCTTAGTTAGGTTAGGGTGACCTTGCATCTGTTGGTCAACGATGGGACGGGTATGGCAGAGCCAGCGGTCTACGACATCGTCGGGGTCGGCTTCGGTCCGTCGAATCTGGCACTCGCCATAGCGCTGACCGAGTACAACGAACGCGCGGGCAAACCCGTCACCGCGCAGTTCCTCGAACGCCAGCCGCGCTTCGGCTGGCACCGCGGAATGCTCATCGACGACGCCACCATGCAGGTCTCCTTCCTCAAGGACCTGGTCACCATGCGCAACCCGACGAGCCGATTCACTTTCCTGTGCTATTTGAAGGAACGCGGCCGTCTCGTCGACTTCATCAACCACAAGAACCTTTTCCCGCTGCGGATCGAATTCCACGACTACTTCGAATGGGCCGCCGCCCAGGTCGACGACCTGGTCGCCTACGGCCGCGACGTCGTCACGGTCACACCGGTTCCCGGCGGCGAGTTCTTCGACGTGCACGACTCCACCGGCGAGGTGTTCCGGGCCCGCAACATCGTGCTGGGCACAGGATTGCGCCCGACCATGCCGGAAGGCGTCGTCTCCGACGAACACATCTGGCACAACAGCGAACTGCTCCACCGGATCGACACCGTCGAGGACCCGCGGCGCCTGGTCGTGGTGGGCGCGGGGCAAAGCGGCGCCGAGGTCACGGCGTTCCTGCACGAGCGCTTCCCGCAAGCCGAAGTGTGCGGTGTCTTCTCCCGCTACGGCTACAGCCCGTCCGACGACAGCTCCTTCGCCAACAGGATCTTCGACCCCGACGCGGTCGGCGAGTTCTACGCCGCGCCGGAACACGTCAAGCAGCGGCTGATGGGCTACCACGCCAACACCAACTACTCGGTCGTCGACATCGACCTCATCGACGAGCTCTACCGCCGCGAGTACCAGGAAAAGGTGCGCGGGGCGCGGCGGCTGCGGCTGTTCAACGCCGCCCGGCCCGCCCAGGTCCTGCGCACCGAGAACGGCGTCCGGGTCACCGTGGAGACGCTCACCACGGGCGAGCGGACCGTGCTGGACGCCGACGTCGTCGTGTTCGCGACCGGATACCTTCCCGCCGACCCGGTCGGCAGGCTCGGCGAGGTCGCCGGATACTGCCTGCGTGACGACAGTGGACGGTTGCGTGTGGACCGTGACTATCGCGTTTGGACTGTCGACGACCTGCGCTGCGGGATCTACCTGCAGGGTGGAACCGAGCACACGCACGGCATAACGTCGTCGCTGCTGTCCAACACAGCCGTCCGCGTGGGGGAGATCCTCGACGCGATCGTGTCGAGGCGAGTGGACGAACCAACAGGGCAACCAGAGCTCGTCGTGAGTGGAGTTCGGTCGAAGTGACAAAGGATCAGTGATGTTGTTCTCGCCCATCGGGCGCAAGCTCGCCGCCGCGGTGCTGACCGCGGGTGTGGCCGTTTCCTTGTCCGCTTGCGGCAGTGGCCAGACCACGCCGGCACCGGCGCCCGCCGCCGGTCAAGCCACGTCCGGTGCGCCCGCCGCAGCGGCGTTCCCCGTGACCATCGAGCACAAGTTCGGCAGCACCACGCTCAACGCCGAGCCCAAGCGCGTCGTGACGGTCGGCCAGACCGACCACGAGGTCGTGCTCGCCTTCGGTGTCAAACCGGTCGGCGCGACGGACTGGTTCGGTGAGCGGCCGTTCGCCAACTGGCCGTGGATCGACAGCAAGTGGGGCGACGCGCGCCCCGAGGTGATCAGCGACGGCTCCGAGCCGAAGCTGGAGAAGATCGCGGCGCTGCGGCCGGACCTGATCATCGGCCAGTACGCCGGGATCAACAAGGAGCAGTACGAGAAGCTGTCGAAGATCGCGCCGACGGTCGCGCAGAACGGCAAGTACGAGGACTACTCGGCGCCGTGGCGGGAAACCACGCTCACCATCGGCAAGGCGCTCGGCAAGTCGGCCGAGGCGCAGAAGACGGTCGCGGGCATCGAGGCCAAGTTCGCCCAGATCCGCAAGGACCACCCCGAGTTCGGCGACAAGAAGCTGATCGTCGGCGACGGTTCGACGCCGGGCAAGTGGGGCGTGTTCTCGCCGAAGGACCCGCGTGTCACGCTGCTGGCCGAACTGGGCTTCAAGGTGGACCCGAAGCTCGACGGCAAGACCAAGGACGGCACGCCGATCGAGGTCGGTGACGAGGGACTCGACCTGATGGAGACCGATGTCCTGGTGATGCTGCCGGAGCGGGCGGACGACGTCACGCGGATCAAGCAGAACCCGGTGTACGCCAACCTCGCGGTGGCCAAGACCGACCGCGTGATCTACATGCCGTACCAGACACCGTCGACCGGTGCCGCGCTGTCGTTCGCGACCGTGCTCAGCATCCCCTACATGATCGACGAAGTGGTGCCGCCGCTGTCGGCCGCGGCGAAGAAACTCTGAGGAGCGCGAGATGACCAACCCGTTCGACGACCCGGACGGCACCTTCAAGGTCCTCGTCAACGACGAGGGCCAGCACAGCCTGTGGCCGGAATTCGCCGACGTGCCCGCGGGCTGGGCGGTCGCGCACGGCCCCGGCACCCGCCAGGCCTGCCTGGACTACGTCGAGGCGAACTGGACGGACATGCGCCCCAATTCGCTCATTCAGTCCATGTAGACAGGTATTTCTCAGACTCCTCTCACCATCGCGCGGCAAGCTGGGTGGTGAGAGGAGTTTTGCCATGAGTGCAGTGGGAGCCTTGCTCAGCCTGGTGCTGACGCTGTTCATCGTCGTGCTGGTGATCCGCGCCGTCCTGGACTGGACGGGTGTCCTCGCCGGTGGCGGCAGCGGTGTGGCACGGGCGCGTGGCGTGGTCCACGCCATTACGGAGCCGGTGATCCGCCCGGTCCGGCGTGTGGTCCGGCCGGTCCGGATGGGCGCGATGTCGTTCGACCTGGCGTTCACGTTGGTCTTCGTGGCCGCGGTGGTCCTGCGCGGCCTGGTGGGCTGGTTGTAGCAGCGCAAAGCGGTCGCCCGGTGATCCGGGCGACCGCCGCTTTCGTGCTACTTGACGGCTGCCGCGAGCTGCGGGACGTACTTCTCCAGCAGGAACGGCAGGCTGAGCACGGAAATGAACGACACGGAGCTGCCGTAGTCGGAGGCCTCGTCGATCAGGATGTCGCGCTTCTCCTTGGCCACCTTGAGGCTGCTGTAGACCGGGTCCTTGGCCAGCGCCTCCTTGGTCTGCGGCCCGGCGAGCCAGATCACCACGTCCTGGTCGAGCATCTCGGTCTGCTCCTTGCTGATCGAGATGCCGAACTTGTCCCCGATGACCTTGTCGAGCTGCTCCGGCGACTTGAAGCCCAGCGAGTGCAGCAGGCGCGTGCGCGGGTCGTTCGAGCCGTAGACGAAGTAGCCCTCCCACGTGGTGGCGATCACGGCCGTGGACTGCTCGAACTTCGGGTTCTCCTTGCGTGCCTTGGCGATCAGCGCCTCGGATTCGGCGATCAGCTTGTCGGCCTGCGCCGGCTTGCCGACGACCTGGCCGACCTTCCTGGTCATCTCCTGCCAGCCGATGCCGTAGTCCGGGAACTGCTTGGGCTGCGCCACCGTCGGCGCGATCTTGCTGAGCTTGTCGTACTGCTCCTGGGTCAGGCCCGAGTACAGGCCGATGATCGCGTCGGGGCGCAGTGCCGCGATCTTCTCCATCTGCGGGCCGCTGCCCTCGTCGACCAGCACGGTCGGTTTGGGGGCGCTGCCGAGTTTGGCGGTCGCCCACGGCGCGATGGCCCCTTCGTGCTTCTTGAGCCAGTCGGTCGTGGCGACCGGGACGACGCCGAGCGCCAGCAGCGCGTCCTGCTCCATCAGGCCGACGAGCACGATCCGTTTCGGCTCGGCCTTGATGGTGGTGCTGCCGTACTTGTGGTCGATCGTGACGGGGAACGCGGCAGCCTCCGGCGTGCCACCGGACTGGGGCGCCGCCGCCGGGGGCGGCGGCGTGGTCGATCCGGAGCCGCACGCGGCCAGCAACAGCAGGCACGCGGCCAGCAAATAGCGAATCATTGAACTAAACCCTTCATCGACTGCCCGGCCACGCGGGGTTCGGGATCCCCGTCCACGAGTGCGGCGGCCACCTGGTGTTTCCATACCCGAGGACTTCGGTTAGCCTAGCCTCAATTGTCGGAATCTTGGACCTGGTGGTGCGTGTGGTGAGCGTTACGGACCACGCGGAGCCCGCCCAGAAGAAGACGGCGCCGCGGGCGACCAGGGCCATCGGCCTCGTCGTCGCGCTCGCCGCCCTCGTCGTGGTGTGCCTGCTGAGCATCTGGTTCGGATCGAAGGACATCCCGTTCGCCTCGACCTGGAACGTGCTGTGGCACAACGACGGGTCACGCGACGCGGTGATCATCCACTCGGTACGGATCCCGCGGACCATCCTCGGCCTGCTGGTCGGGGCGGCGCTGGGCCTCGCGGGCGCGCTGATGCAGGCGTTGTCACGCAACCCGCTCGCCGAACCCGGCCTGCTCGGTGTGAACGCGGGTGGCTCGGCCGCCGTGGTGCTCGGCATCGGCGTCTTCGGTGTCTCCGGTGTGTCCGGTTACGTGTGGTTCGCGTTCTTCGGCGCGGGCGCCGCGACCGTCATGGTCTACCTGCTCGGGTCAACCGGCCGCAGCGGACCGACGCCCGACCGGCTCGTGCTGGCCGGAGCGGCCGTCAGCGCCGTGCTGTACGCGTTGATCCACGCGTTCCTGCTGTTGAACCCCTTGGCTTTCAACGAGTTCCGGTTCTGGAACGTCGGCTCGCTCAGTGGCCGCAACATGGACACCGTGCTGCAGTTGTTGCCGTTCTTCGTGATCGGCATCATGCTCGCGCTCGCGTTGAGCCGCTCGCTGAACGCGCTCGCGCTCGGCGACCAGGCGGCGATGGCGCTGGGTGCCCACATCGGACAGACACGGGTGCTCGGCGTGATCGCCGTGACGCTGCTGTGCGGCGCCGCCACCGCCGCGGTCGGGCCGATCACGTTCGTCGGGCTGGCCGTGCCGTACGTCGTCCGGCTGATCACTGGCCCCGACCAGCGCTGGATCCTGCCGTACACCCTGGTGGTCGCGCCGATCCTGATGATCGGGTCGGACGTGGTCGGCCGTGTGCTCAACCAACCCTCGGAGCTGCAAGTGGGCATTGTGACCGCGTTCCTCGGCGCGCCGGTGTTCATCTGGCTGTGCCGTCGCCGCCGGGTGATCAAGCTGTGAGCATCGACACGGCGGTGCGTGGCCGCTCGATCCGGATCGCCCGGCTGTCGCTGCGGCTGGACATCCGCGCCGCGGTGGTGTGCGTGGCCATGGTCGCGTCGATCGTGGTGCTCACGTTCCTGACGATGACCACCGGCGACTACCCGCTCACGGTGTCCGAGGTGGTGGACACCGTGCTCGGCCAGGGCCCGCCCGGAGCCGAGTTCATCGTGCTGGAACTGCGGCTGCCGAGACTGCTGACCGCGCTGCTGGTCGGCGGCGCACTGGGGATCAGCGGCGCGATCATGCAGCGGCTCACCGACAACCCCTTGGGCAGTCCGGACATCATCGGGTTCACGGCTGGCTCGGCGACCGGCGCGCTGACGGTGATCGTGCTGACCGACGGCGGCATGATGGCCGTCGCGGGCGGCGCGCTGGTCGGCGGTGTCGTCACGGCGATCCTGATCTACCTGCTGGCGTTCAAAGGCGGGGTGCAGGGTTTCCGGCTGGTGCTGATCGGAATCGGCGTGAGCGCGATGCTGTACGCCGCCAACGACTACCTGATCACGCACTCCTCGCTGCAGGACGCGATCGCCGCGACCGCGTGGCAGGTCGGCGGTCTCAACGGGCGCGGGTGGGAACACGTCGAACCGGTGGCGTGGTCGATGCTCGTGCTCCTGCCGTTCGCCGTGTTCTTCAGCCACCGCCTGTCGATCCTGCAAATGGGCGACGACGCGGCCAAAGCGCTCGGTGTGCGCGTCGAAAGCACCAGGCTGGTCCTGATCGCGGTGAGTGTCGCCCTCGCCGCGATCGGCACGGCAGCGGCGGGACCGATCGTGTTCGTCGCGCTGGCCGCGCCGCAGATCGCACGGCGGCTGACCGGAGCACCGGCCGCGGGGCCGCTCGCGGCGGGACTGATGGGTGCGCTGCTGTTGCTGCTCAGCGACTTCACTGTGCAGAAGGTGTTCTCACAGTCGCAGCTCCCGGTCGGTATCGCCACGGCCACCATCGGTGGCGTGTACCTCGCCTGGCTGCTCGCCGGCGAGTTCCGGCGCCGGTGACCCGGCGAGTGCGACAGCGACCGCCCCGAACGCGCCGACCAGCGCGAAAACGTAGAAGCCCCACGGGTACGCGACACCAGCGTTCAACAACGCCCCGCCGACAATGGGACCACTGATGGCGCCGAGCCTGCCCACGCCCGCGGCCATCCCCAGAGCGGTGGCCCTGTTCCCGTCCACATAGGTCCGTCCGATGTAGGCGTACACGAGAACCTGGGCGCTGAAGACGAAGCAACCCGTTACGAACACCGCGGCATACGCGCCGAACTGCGGCATCTTGACGCTCAGCAACGCCAAGAACACCGCTGCGGCGACGAACCACAACACGGTGGGCCGTCGAATGCCCGCCCGGTCGGCGACGGCACCCGCGATCAGCAAACCGACCACAGCGCCGACGTTGAGCGTCAACAGCAAGGCCAGCGCGGCGCCCAACTCGTAACCCGCGGACCGCATGATCTGCGGAAGCCACGTGTTCAGCCCGTACACCAGCAGCAAGCCCATGAACGACGTGACGCAGAACGCCACCGTCGACCGCGCGTACCCACTCTTGAACAACGAGGCGAACGCGCCGAGCGCGGTCCGCTTGTGCTCGAACGTCGCCGACTCCGGCAGGTACTTCACCATCAACGGCACGAGAACAAGCGCGGGAGCCGCGCCGATGACGAACATCGCCCGCCACCCGAGGTCGGGAATGATCAGGATGCCAAGCAACGCGGTGAGAACGGCGCCGACGTGATAGCCGGTCATGACCGTCGTCGTCGCACTCCCGGTCCGGCCACGGCGAGCGTGCTCGTTGACGATCGCGATGGCCGTCGGCAGACACCCGCCCAGCCCGAGCCCGGCGAGGAACCTGAGCAACCCGAATACGAAAACCGACGGCGCGACAGCGCAGAGCGCTGTGAAGAACGAGAAACTGACGACTGAGAGCACCATCGCCTTGCGCCGGCCCAAGGTGTCGGTCAGCGCGCCGACCGTCAGCGCGCCGATCATCATGCCGACGAGACCGAAGGTGGAAACGGTCGCCGCGCTCCCGGCGGTCAACCCCCAGACCTTCTGTTCCAAAAGGACGGGGATGACCGTGCCGAGCACGACCAGGTCGAACCCGTCAAGCAGAACAGCGCTCCAGGCAAGGGGAATCGCCCATCGGCGGTCAGCGGCATTCGGCATGTGTCGCTCCATCGCGTCGTCGAACTGCCGAGACGATAGGAGCGGATGGCCAGGATCACACCCCCGGCTTCCGCTGGACGGAAGCCGGGGGTGCGCGGCTCACTCGGGTGCCTGGAAGCCCCCGATCTCCCGTTCGAGCAGCTCGGCCAGCCGCAGCGGGGTGCGGTCCTCGAACATCGGGCCGACGAGCTGCACGCCCACCGGCAGTCCCTCGGCGGACCGGCCCGCCGGTACGGCGGTGGCGGGCAGGCCGGGCATGGTGGCCAGCCCGGCCCAGACGAACTGGTCGATGAACGGGTGGCTGACGCCGTCGATGTCGATCAGCCGTTCCCCGAGACTGGGGTTGAGCTCGTGCGGGAAGGCGGGAGTGGGCGTGATCGGGCAGACCACGACGTCGAATTCGGCGAAGAACTGCCGCCAGCCGTGACGGTGCGCCTCGCGCCGGTCGTTCGCCTGGACCCAGTCCCGGTGGCTGAACGCCCCGCCGCGCATCCGTACCGCGTCGAGACTCTGGTCGTCCTCGCTCAGCCCTGCCACGTGCTGCACCAGCTGTTCGTACCTCTCGGCGGGGAAACGTCCGGTGACGCCCGAGAACCACAGCTGCGCGTAGAGGATCGCGGCTTCGGTCAGGTCGGGCAGCAGCGAGCTGTGCCGTTCGACGCGGGCGCCGCTCCCGGCCAGTGCGTCAGCCACCCGGTTCACGCCCGCCCGCACAGCAGCCCCGGTCGGGATGTACGGGTGATCGTCGAGGATCAAGACCCGGAAGTCGCCCAGTCGTTCACGGCGTGCGGGTGGCAGCGCCAGGGTGTGCGCCATGCCGTGTGTCAACGGGTCCGGTCCGGCCATCACGTCGAACAGCAGCATGAGGTCACGGGCGGAGCGCGCCATCGGGCCGACGACGGCGAGGTCCAGGTCGACGGGCAGTGCCGGCGCGGGCGGCGCGACCATGCCGCGACTGGGCAGCAGCCCGAGCGTGGGCTTGTGTGCGTATATACCGCAGAAGTGCGCGGGGGTACGCAACGAACCGCCGATGTCGGAGCCGATGGACAGCGCGCCGAACCCGGCCGCCAACGCCGCCGACGACCCGCCTGACGAACCACCCGGCGTCCGGCTGTGATCCCACGGGTTGTTGGTGGTGCCGTAGATGTCGTTGCGGCTCTGGATGTCCTGCAGCCCCACCGGCACGTTGGTCTTGCCGAGTATCACCGCGCCCGCGTCCCTCAGCCGTGACACTTGCAGAGCGTCTTCTGCAGGCACATAGTCCCGGTGTTCCGGCACGCCCCATGTCGTCGGCAGCCCGGCCACGTCGTAGGACTCCTTGACTGTCACCGGGATGCCGAGCAACGGGCGATCCTCGCCACGGGCGCGAGCCTCGTCGGCGTCGCGTGCGGCGGCACGCGCCCGGTCGAAATCCGGTACGCAGATCGCGTTGATCGCCTTGTCGTCTCGTTCGATCCGGGCGATCGCCGCGTCGGTCAGGTCCACTGAGGTCAGTTCACCGGAGCGCAAGCAGGCCGTGAGTGCTTCGGCTGTCTGGAAGTTCGGATCCACGATCCCGACTGTAATCACGGGTCGGTGAGGGCATGAAATATCTTTTGGCGCAACGATTCCGGCGCTTATTCCGCCGACAGCGGCGCCAGCGTGTCGTCGCGGAAGTTGCCGGACGCCTCGATGCGCCCGTCGGTCACGTCGAACGGCCCGAACCGCCACGTCGGCACGATCCGGTTGTTGAGCACGCGGACGCCGACCGGGAATCCGTTGCCCTGGCTGCGAACCTGCACCGCGAAGTTCCCACCGGCCAGCAGGTTGTCCGCCACCAGGAAGTTGCGCGAGTCGCCCTGTTCGGTGGCGATCCTGACCACCGCGTTCTTGCCCGTCGCGTCGTTGATGAACGTGTTGTGGCGCAGCACGACGTTGCGCGCGCCGG
Source organism: Kibdelosporangium phytohabitans (assembly GCF_001302585.1). Lineage (GTDB taxonomy): Bacteria > Actinomycetota > Actinomycetes > Mycobacteriales > Pseudonocardiaceae > Kibdelosporangium > Kibdelosporangium phytohabitans. The sequence goes on from NZ_CP012752.1 coordinate 2,050,366, forward strand.
AGGACTGGATGGCGTCGTTGTGGCAGATGTCGCAGCTGGCCAGGTCGTGCACGTAGGAGTCCTCGATCAGCACGTCGGCACCCATGTGCGGGCCCTCGCCGAGGCTGTGGATGTTGACGCGCCGGAGCGTGTAGTACTCGAACCCGACGGCCGCGTTGGTCGTCCCGGAGTTCAGCCCGTCGATCTCGGTGTCCTCGATGACGGCGTTGCGGAAACCCTCGTACACCCGGATCGGGAAATAGCTCTCGCAGCGGATCCGGCTGCGTTTGATCTTCACGTTGTCGGCCTTGATGCTGACGCAGCCGCGGATGTCCTTCCCGTCGATCACGGCACCGCGTTCGGTGATCTGGAACTCCGCGTCGGCGGTGAGGTTCACGCCCGCGGTGGTCAGTTTGACACCGGTCGGCTGCCAACCAGTATTGCTGGCATCGGGAAAGCCACATGCGCGCAGCGATTTCACGCAGTTGACCTTCGGTTGCGCGGGCGGCGGCTGCGGCGGCGGGGAAGTGTTTTGTTTCGGTGTTCCGCTACCGCTCGGCGCGGTTGTGGTGGATTGCGGGACGCTCGACGGCGTGGCCGTTCGCGATGACCACTCGACGGGAGCGGGTGGCGCGGCCGGTGGCGCGGCGGTTGTTTCACAGGCGACGAGAGTGGTGCTGACCGCCGCGATCGAGATGATCGTTCTCAGCCTGCGGCGGCGGTTGGGTAATAACTCGGCCATTCGTCCTCCCAGTCGGCAGAAAGGGTAGGTTCGCACGCGTGACATCGCAGCGTACTGAATCCGTGCGTACTCAGGACGGTGAATTCGACCTGAAGATCTGGTCACCGGAAGGCGGTGGTCCCGCCGTGCTGGTGATCCAGGAAATCTTCGGAGTCGGCGAGTACATCGAGGCCGTCGCCGGTGACCTGGCCGGCCTCGGGTACGTGGCCGCGGCGCCGGACATGTTCTGGCGGCTGCGGCCGGGCTGGCGCGCCGGGCACGACGACGAAGGACTGGCGCAGTCGATGGACCTGGCCAGCCGGTTCGACCCGGTCACCGGTGTCACGGACGTGGCCGCCGCGGTCGACCACCTGTCGCGGCTGCCCGAGGTGACCGGCGGTGTCGCGGTGCTCGGCTTCTGCTTCGGCGGCACGGTGGCCTTCGCGTCCGCGGCGGCGATCACCCCGGCAGCTGTGGTCTCGTTCTACGGCTCCGGTGTCCCGGCCCAACTGGACCTGCTCGACAAGATCGAGTCACCGCTGCAGTTGCACTTCGGCGGGCAGGACCCGTACATCCCGGCGGAGCAGGTCGCCGAGGTCGCCGCGGCGGTCGAGGGACGGCCGAACGTCGAACTGCACATCCAGCCCGACGGCGGGCACGCCTTCCACAACCGGGTGGCGCCGCGGTTCCACCAGCCCGAACCAGCCGAACGCGCGTGGGCGCTGGCCGTGGAGTTCCTCCGGAAGAACCTCGTTTGACCTGGTCGCCGCCGGTGGTCGCGCGGTTGCGCCACCGGTGGCGGGAGGTTGCCGATTCAGGGCGTTCCCGGATGCCACGCGTGGTGCGGTCACGTAGAAAGATCTCCGTGTCCCTATCGAGAAGAGTGATCACGCTCGCCGCCGCGGTCGCGGTGGCTGTCCCGCTGGTGGCGACGCCAGGTTCAGCGGAGCACCGAGGTTTCTCCGCCGTCGTGCGGTACACCGAGAACGGCGTCCCGCACATCAAGGCGAACGATTTCCCCAGCCTGGGTTTCGGGTTCGGCTACGCCGCGGCGAAGGACAACATCTGCCAGATCGCGGATCTCTACGTGACGCTGAGCGCGCGCCGCTCGGAGTTCTTCGGCCCGGACAAGCCCGGCAACTCCGCGGTGGGCAGCGCGTCGACGAGCCTGGCCAGCGACCTGTACTTCCAGCAGGTCAACGACTCGCGGGTGGTGGAGGAGACGCTCCGGCAGCGCCCGCCGCTCGGCCCGCGCCAGGAAGCCCGCGAGGTCATCGCCGGCTACGTGGCCGGCTACAACCGGTTCGTCCGGGAGCGCCGGATCACCGACCCGGCCTGCCGCGACGCCAAGTGGGTCCGGCCGATCGCGGAGATCGACGTCTACCGCCACCTGCACGCCCTGGGCACGATGAGCGGCCAGGCGCTCGTGATGGACCAGATCACCTCGGCCCAGCCACCGGCCGCCCCGGTGACAGCGCCCGAGATCCCGCGGGACGCGGCGGCCAGGGTCACCAACGCCCTCGATGCGACCAAGGACATGGGCAGCAACGGGTTCGCCTTCGGCCGTGACGCCACGGCCAACGGCAAGGGCCTGCTGCTGGGCAACCCGCACTTCCCCTGGCAGGGCGGCCGCCGGTTCTGGCAGTCCCAGCTGACCGTCCCCGGCAAGCTGGACGTTTCAGGCGCGAGCCTGCTCGGCCTGCCCTTTGTGCAGATCGGCTACACAAGGGATGTCGCCTGGACCCACACGGTGGCCACCCCGCGCACATTCGGCCTGTACCAGCTGCGACTGGTGCCGGGTTCGCCGACGACCTACCTGGTCGACGGCAAGCCGGAGCAGATGACCAGCCGCAAGGTGACCGTGCGCAGCCGCGACGCCGACGGCAAACCGGTGGACGTCGAACGGACGCTGTGGTCCACCCGGTACGGCCCGGTGGTCGGGCCGGCGCTCGGTCTGCCGCTGAACTGGACGACCACCACGGCCTACGCGATGCGCGACGGCAACTGGGGCAACATCCGCTCGGTCAACACGTGGTTCGAGATGGCGCAGGCCCGCGACACCCGCGGCATCGTCAAGGCGCTGTCGGACACCCTCGGCTCGCCGTGGGTCAACACGATCGCCACCGACCGGTCGGGCAACGCGACCTACGCCGACGTCCAGGCGGTCCCGAACATCACCGACGAACTGGCGCGGCAGTGCAGCACGCCACTGGGTGCGGCGGTGTTCCCGTCCACCGGCCTCGCCGTGCTCGACGGCGCGAACACCAGCTGTGCCTGGGGCAACGACCGGGACGCGGTCGTGCCCGGACTGCTTGGCCCGTCCAAGCAGCCAGTGCTGACCAGGCCGGACTACGTGGCCAACTCCAACGACAGCGCCTGGCTGACCAACCCGGCCGCGCCGATCACGAACTACCCGCGGATCGTCGGCGACGTGGCCACCGAGCGCGGCCCCCGCACCCGGATGGCGATCACGGAGCTGGACGGCAAGCGGTTCTCCAGGCAGGCCATCCAGGACACCTTGTTCACCGACCGCAGCCTCATCGGCCAGATCGCCGCGGGTGACACGGCAAAGATGTGCGACACGCTGCCGGATGTCGCGGACGCCTGCGCGGCGATCAGACAATGGGACAAGTCGTACTCCACATGGAGCAAAGGCGCGCTGCTGTTCGAGCGGTTCTGGATGAAGGTCCCGCAGGGCTCGTGGAAGATGCCGTTCAACGCCGCCGACCCGGTCCGCACACCCAACACGCTCAACACCGACAGCCCAGCGGTCCGCAAGGCCTTCACCGACGCCGTCGCCGAACTGCGCGCCGCGAAGATCCCGATGGACGCCCCACTCGGCCAGAACCAGTACGTCGTCCGAAACGGCGAACGCATCCCGGTCCACGGCGCGCCCAACAATCTCGGCGTGCTCAACATGCAGGTCCCGATATGGGACCCGGCCAAGGGCAATACCGAATTGGCGCACGGATCCAGCTACATCCAGGCCGTGTCATTCGACAACGACAGCTGCCCGGACGTGCGGACGTTGCTCACGTACTCCCAGTCCACCGATCCGACCTCGCCGCATTTCGCCGACCAGACGAAACTGTTCTCCCGAGGCGAATGGGCCCGCGGCCGGTTCTGTGAGCACGAGATCCTGACATCACCCGCGCTGAAGATCGTCTATTTGTTCCAGAGATGACACCCGGTCGGGAAAGAATGCTTGACGGAGCGAGCCGGGCTTGCTCCGTCAAGCAACCTCCCTGATTCGCTGTAGTGAAAAATCAGCCAACCTTCAAATAGAGTCCCGAATTCGCGGTCGCGCGGTCCACCAGTTGCGCGGTGTTCCAGCCCAGCGGCCGGATCCCGGCCAGCAACCGTGCCCGGACAATGGGTGACCGCCGCATGTGCCGGGCGAAAGACCATTTCAGCAGCACCCGCCCGCGCGCCACCTGACCGGCGAGCGCCTCAGCGGGCGTGCAGTCGATCCAGAGGAAATGCCGGTCCCGCCCCGACAGGGCGCCGATCAACGCGAACAACGTCCGTGAGCCCGCACCCGTCGCCGGGTCGTGCACCAGCACCGGCCGCCGTGAGAACAGCACGACCGCCAGTACACGCGCGGCGTGCAGCACGTGCACCAGCGGCCGGTACCAGCCGTACGGGACCGAACGGGGAAACAGACGCGCCATCAAGGACCGAACGTGGTCGGTGTCGAGCACGCGAATAGGCACGTTGGCCTGGGTTCGCCGCAGCAACGTGCTCTTGCCGGAACCCGGCAGGCCCGCCACGACGACCAGCGCCCGGCTTTCGACCGTAATGTCCATATCCGGACAACGTACGGCTGTCCGCGTCAGTTCTCCCGATGAACTTCTTTCAGGGTTCACCCCTGACCCGTCACCCGGCGGGCACCTCGGCCCGCCGGGTCACAGGCGCCGGGTCACTCCGCAGCTGGGGCCTCGACCCGCGGGAACAGCGCCGCGGACTTGGTCACCTGCACGCCGGCCAGCGAGTCGAGCCAGTTCTGGGCGCCGGGGACGGCGTCCGGCTCGGAGCCCAGCGTGCGCACGATCGACTCGGCGGCCTCCGGCAGGAACGGCAGCAGCAGCCGACCCAGCTGGCGCACCGCGCCGACCAGGTAGTGCAGCGTGGTGTCCAGCGCCGCGGCCTGGGCCGGGTCCTTGGCCAGGTGCCACGGCGCGCGCTCGTCGACGTACGCGTTCGTCCGGCGGACCAGGTCCCAGATCCGGGCCAGTGCCTCACGGTGGTCGTAGCCGGCCATCGCCGTGATGGACGCCTGCTCACTCGCGGCCAGCTGCTCGGCCAGCGCCCGCTCCGGGGCACCGATCTCGGCAGGCTCGGGAATCACGCCGTCCCGGTAGCGCACGGTCATGCTCGTCGCCCGCGACAGCAGGTTGCCGAGGCCGTTGGCCAGGTCGGCGTTGTAGCGCGCGATCAGCCGCTCCTCGCTGAAGTCCCCGTCGATGAACGGCGAGAACTCGGCCAGCAGGAAGTAGCGCACCGCGTGCGAACCGAACCGTTCGATCAGGTCGGCCGGGTCGATGACGTTGCCGGTGGTCTTGCTCAGCTTCTGGCCGGACGCGGTGATGTAGCCGTGCACGACCACCTCGGTCGGCATCGGCAGGCCTGCCGACATCAGCATCGCCGGCCAGTACACCGCGTGGAACCGGGTGACGCCCTTGCCGACCACGTGCACCCGCTTGGCCGCGTCGGCCCAGTACTTCTTGTACTCCTCGCCGTCACGGGTCCACCCGAGCGCGTTGGTGTAGTTGGTCAGCGCGTCGATCCAGACGTACATGACCTGGTTGTCGTCGCCGGGGACCGGGATGCCCCAGCCGCGGGCGCGGCCGGTGGACCGGGAGATGGAGATGTCCTCGAGGCCGGACCGCACGAAGCTGGCGACTTCGTTGAGGCGCGACTCCGGGACCACCTTCAGCTCACCGGACTCGAGCGCGCTCAACAGTTTTTCTTGATAGTTCGACAGCCGGAAGAAGTAGTTCCGCTCGCTGACCAGGTCAGGCACGGTGAAGTGCTCGGGGCACTTGCCGTCGACCAGCTCGGCGGGCGAGTAGAACTGCTCGCAGCCGACGCAGTACAGGCCCTCGTAGTCCTTGGCGTAGATGTCGCCGCTGGCTTCCATCCGGCGCCAGATCTCGATCGCGCCGTCGATGTGGTCCTGGTCGACGCTGGTGCGGATGAACCGCGACAGCTTGGTCTGCAGGTCGGTGGCCATCCGCTCGAAGAAGACGACGTTGCGGTCGACCAGTTCGCGCGCGGTGATGCCTTCCTTCTCCGCGGCCAGCACGTTCTTGAGGCTGTTCTCGTCCGAGCCGCTCAGGAAGTAGACGTCCATACCCTGGCTCGCCATGTGCCGGGCGTACGCGTCGGCCTGGCTGTACTCGAACGCGTGCCCCAGGTGCGGCTGCGCGTTCACGTACGGGATGGTCGTCGAGATGAAAGCGGCCTCGGCCATGATCTTCCTAACCTCTGGAATGCCGGATGGCCAAGCTTATCCACCAGCGGTTGGGTAGCCTTCGCCGGGCGATGGCGAGGAGGCCGGTGTGGTCAGGGAACAGGCTGGTCAGGTGCTGGCCGCGAACCTCAGGGCGCTGCGCGGGCAAGCGGGTCTGTCGCTGTCGGAGCTCGCGAGGCGCTCCGGGATAGCCAAGGGGACGCTGTCGCAGCTGGAATCGGGGACCGGCAACCCGACGATCGAGACAGTGTTCAGTTTGTCGAACGCCTTCAACGTGCCGGTGTCGACCCTGCTGACCGAGCGGACCGACCCCGGCGTGGTACTGGTCCGCTCGGCGAGCCTGGACGTGCTCAGCAGCAACGCCGTCGACCTGCGGCTGCTGCGCCGGATGGACCTGACCGACACGGTGGTCGAGGTCTACGACCAGCGCGTCCGGCCGGGCGCGGTCCAGCACTCCGCCGGTCACCCTGGGCTTGAGCACGTCACAGTCACGGCGGGTCTGCTGCGCTTCGGCCCGCCCGATGAGCCGTACGTCCTCGGACCGGGCGACTACATCTGCTTCCCGGCGCACCGCCCGCACATCTACGAGGCCGTCGACGGGCTGGTCGTGTCGGTCCTGCTGCTGCAGTACCCGGCCGGAGCGGTGACCGCGCCGGTGCACTCCTAACGGCCCATTGGAAGACCCGGGCTTCTCCGGTTACCCTGCTGTCGTTCACTTTAATGAACGGTGGTGGTCATGCGGCCGGACGTCGTGGTCGTCGGTGCGGGCATTGTCGGTGCGGCCTGCGCCGAGGCGCTCAGCGCGGCCGGGGTCCAGGTCACCGTCATCGACCAGGGCGCTCCGGCAGGCGGCACGACCGCGGCGGGCGAAGGCAACGTGCTGCTGTCCGACAAGCCGCCCGGTCCCGAACTCGAGCTGGCCAAGGCCTCGGTCGCGCGGTGGCCGAAATTGCTGGCCACCCTCGCTGACCTGCTGGGACCCGAGCAGGCCGAGGTTGAATGGGACCCGAAGGGCGGCCTGGTGGTCGCGCTGGAGAACGCCGACGCGCTGGCCGGGTTCGCCGGCCACCAACGCCAGGCCGGCGTACGGGCGGAGCTGATCACGCCGTCGGACGCGCTGGCACTGGAACCGAACCTCACCCGGGACGTGATCGCGGCCGTGCACTACCCGGACGACGCTCAGCTGCAGCCCGTCCTCGCGGCGACGACCCTGCTGGCGGCGGTGCGACACCGGGGCGGGCAGGTCCGCGGCGGCGTCACCGCGCTGGGACTGCGACCAGACGGCGTGCGGACCTCTGAAGGTTTTCTTCAATGCGGCGCGGTGGTCAACGCCTGCGGCCCGTGGGCCGGTCGGTTCAGTGAACTCGCCGGTGCGCCGATCGACATCCAGCCACGCAGGGGAGTGGTCCTCGTGACGAGCCACACGTCGTACACCGTGCGGCACAAGGTGTACGACGCCGACTACGTGGGCGCGGTCGAAAGCGGAGCCGCCGACCTGCAGACCTCGACAGTGGTCGAGTCGACTCAGGCGGGGACGATCCTGATCGGGTCCAGCCGCGAACGCGTCGGCTTCGACGAGACCATACGAGTGGCCGTGCTGCGAGAACTGGCGCGCAAGGCCGTCAGGCTGTTCCCCACACTGGCCACGGTCCCGATCATGCGCGCGTACGGCGGATTCCGGCCGTACGCGCCCGACCACCTGCCAGTGATCGGCCCGGACCCGCGCGTACCCGGTTTGTGGCACGCGACCGGGCATGAAGGCGCCGGGATCGGCCTGGCCGCCGCGACGGGCCAGCTCCTGGCCGACCTGTTCCTCGGACGAGAGCCCGAGGTCGATCCCTTTCCCTTCCGCGTAGACCGACCGGCGGTGATGACATGCACGTGACTGTCGACGGCGAACCAGTGCCCGCGAAGCCCGGCCGAACCATCGCGGCACTGCTGCACACCATGGGACGCGCCCGGATCTTCTGCGGCATCGGCGTGTGCTTCGACTGTGTAGTCACCCTTAACGAAGTGCCGGATGTTCGTTCGTGCCAGCGAATAGCGACCGACGGCGACACCGTGCGGACCCGGCCATGAGAGTGGTCGTGATAGGCGCCGGACCTGCGGGAATCAGCGCCGCGCGGGCCGCGGCCACGCGGGGCGCCGAAGTGGTGCTGATCGATTCCGGGCCGTCAGTGGGTGGCCAGTTCTTCCGCCAGCCCCACGACCGCCCGCGCACAGTCCCCGGTGTCGAACACCTGGCATCCACGGTGGTCTGGGCGATCGAAGGCCGCCGGGTGCACGTGTTGTCCGGTCCAGCCGACGGGCCGGACAGGAAAGCCAGGACGATCGACGCCGACGCCCTCGTGCTCGCGACCGGCGCACACGACCGAGTCGTCCCGTTCCCCGGCTGGGACATGCGCGGCGTCTACACCGCGGGCGCCGCCCAGATCCTGGCCAAGGAACAACGCCTGCCGATCGGCCGCCGTGTCCTCGTGGCAGGCACCGGGCCGTTCCTGCTGGCCGTCACGAAGGCGCTGATCGACGTCGGCGCCAAGGTCACCGGCGTGCTGGAGGCCAACTCCCCGGCGCGCTGGCTGCGTGCACCACTCGCCGGCCGGCACAAGCTCGGCGAGGCCGCGCAGTACATGGCTCTGCTGGCGCGCCACCGGATTCCGTACCGGCCGCGGACCGCGGTCGTGGCGGTCCACGGAGGCGACCAGGTCCGGACCGCGACCGTCGCGAAGCTCGACGCGGACTGGAACGTCCAGCGCACCGAGCAGGTCGAGGCCGACGCGGTGTGCGTCGGCTACGGCTTCACGCCCCAGCTGGAACTCGCGATCGCAGCGGGCTGCGAACTGGCGGACGGCTTTGTGAAGGTCAGCTTCAAACAGGCGACCTCGGTCCCCGGCGTGTTCGCGGCGGGTGAGATCACCGGCATCGGCGGCGCGGACCTCGCGGCAGCGGAAGGAACCGTCGCCGGGATTGCCGCCGTCGACGGCGACGTGCCGCATGACACGCTGCGGAAAGTACGACAGGGCCGCAGGTTCGCGACCGCATTGGCCCAGGCGTACCCGATCGGGCCGGGGTGGCGCGACTGGCTGGCCACCGACACGATCGTCTGTCGCTGCGAGCGGGTCACGTACGGCGCGTTGTGCGACGCCGTCGACACGCGGTCAGCGACGGGAGCACGGACCGCGAAGCTGGTCAGCCGAGTGGGCCTGGGTCGTTGCCAAGGACGGACCTGCTTGCGCAACGCCGCCGACCTGACCGGAGTGGCATTCCCCGAACGACGCCCGATCGCCGCACCCCTGCGGTTGGGTGAACTCGCAGCCAAGGAGGAACAGTGACACAGGAGAGACTCGACGGCGTCATCGTCGCGACCGCGTTGCCGTACGCCGAGGACCCGACGGCGCCGGCCGGGCTGCGGGTCGACCTGGACCGCTACGCCGACCACTGCGGCTGGCTGATCGAGAACGGCTGCCGCGGCGTCGGCCCGAACGGCTCGCTCGGCGAATACTCCTCACTGACCGACGACGAGCGCCGCGCGGTGGCGCGGACCGCGATCGAAGCCGTGGGGGACAGAGGCATCGTCGTGGTCGGCGTGCACGGCGTCGGCTCGCACCAGGCACGGCACTGGGCCGAGGTCGCGGCGGAGGACGGCGCGGACGGCGTGCTCTGTCTGCCGCCGACGCTGTACCGGGCCAACCCGTCGGAAGTGATCAAGCACTTCGAGCAGGTCGCGTCGGTGGGCCTGCCGGTGATGGTCTACAACAACCCGTTCGACACGAAGGTCGACCTGACTCCCGAGGTAATCGCGGAGATCGCCACGATCGACAACGTGGTCGCGGTCAAGGAGTTCTCCGGCGACGTGCGCCGCGTGACCGAGATCCGCGACGTGGCACCGAACCTGGCCGTGGTCGCCGGAGCCGACGACGTGCTGGTCGAGTCCGTGCTGATGGGCGCGACCGGCTGGTTCGCCGGATTCCCCAACGTGTTCCCCGCGGAGTCGGCGCGGCTGTTCTCCCTCGCGCTGGAAGGGAAATTGGCCGACGCCCGCACGTTGTACGAAACGATGATCGGCGCGTTCCGCTGGGACTCACGGACCGAGTTCGTACAGGCGATCAAGTACGGCATGGACTACGTCGGCCGCTATGGCGGTCCGTGCAGGCCACCCCGCGGCCCTCTGTCGGCGGAGCAGCTCACGGCGCTGGAAGCCGACATGCGGCGAGCAGTGGGAGCCTGACATGCGCGCCAGCCGCTACTTCACCGCGGTCGACTCGCACACCGAGGGCATGCCGACGCGCGTGATCACCGGGGGAGTCGGCGTGATCCCCGGCGACACGATGGCGGGGAAACGCGCCTACTTCGTCGAACACCTCGACCACATCCGGCAGTTCCTGGTCAACGAACCCCGAGGTCACGCGGCCATGAGTGGCGCGATCCTGCAGCCACCGACCAGACCGGACGCCGACACAGGCGTGATCTACATCGAAGTCTCCGGCTGCCTGCCCATGTGCGGACACGGCACGATCGGCGTAGCCACCGTGCTCGTGGAAACCGGCATGGTCGACGTCGTCGAACCGGTCACCACAGTGCGACTGGACACGCCAGCGGGCCTGGTCGTCGCCGAGGTACAGGTACACAACGGCCGGGCCGAATCGGTCACCATCGAGAACGTGCCCTCGTTCGCACTGGAGCTCGACGCAGCGGTGACCGTGCCGGGAATCGGCGAGGTCCGCTACGACATGGCCTACGGCGGGAACTTCTACGCAGTACTGCCGATCAAGGACCTGGGCATCCCCTTCGAGAAGTCCGAAAAGGACAGGATGCTCACAGCGGGCCTGCGGATCATGGCAGCGATCAACGCGGAACGCCGACCAACGCACCCGGAAGACCCGAGGATCAACGGATGCAAACACGTACAACTGGTCGCCCCCGGCACTGACGGCAGCGATGCCCGCAACGCCATGGTGATCCACCCCGGCTGGTTCGACAGATCACCATGCGGCACAGGAACATCCGCACGAATGGCCCAACTGCACGCACGCGGTGAACTCGGAGTAGGACAGGACTTCATCAACGAATCCCTGCTCGGCACCGCATTCACCGGACGACTGACAAAAGAAACCACGGTCGGATCACTGACAGCGGTCATCCCCGCAGTAACCGGACGCGCCTGGATAACAGGTATGGCGCAATACCTGCTGGACCCCACAGATCCCTTCCCCACAGGCTTCACACTCTGAAGCAGAAGGGCAAGGGACCGGCCCGCGGCGGGAAGCGCGTCAGTGCGGAACCATCGTGGAGCGGCGAGCGCGCATGTGCAGAACCAGCCGACAGTGACCCGCGTAGGGCAAGGGGCCAGTCCACAGCGGCAAGCGCGCAAGCGCAGAAGGGTGCTTCGGGGGAGCTCCTGCCCAGAGGTCAGCCCCCCGGCGAGGGAAGGCTTGTTCCGTGCGAGGACACGGCGCCTCGGGCGATCACCACACCCCAATCATGGTTGCAAGAACCAAGAAGATAAGGAGTTCCTCGCCAAAAAGCCCACCAAGAAGGGAGCAAAAAACGACCGGCGAACCCCGTCAACACCCACCACTCTGAAGTGCCACAGGAAGATGAGCCGTAGTCGCAAGTGAAACCTGATACCCCCGCTCCCGATGCGAAACCAACGGCAGAATAGAGCAGTGGGGGACAACACTCGCCAGATGGAAAGCACGAAACCGCCGCATATTACCGCTGTCAGGGACGGCATCGCCAGTAAGGATCGCCCACACAACGACACGCATGAACATGCCGTGAGTAAAAGCGACGATCTGCGAACAGCCGCTCTCCTCCATGCGCGTAAGGAACCCGAGCGCCCGACTGTAGACATCCACAAAGGACTCGGGACGTTCGTCATCCCGGTGGTGAGGATCAGCGGCTTCCCAGTACGGATCAGCTGTGCGTGGCTCTGCCGGCGGCGGCTTGTGACGGAGACGGGCGAACTCCTCGATCGGCCATTCTTCGACGAGCGCGCTGGGGAAGCGGTCGATGGTTGGCTGGGCTGTTTGTCGGGCGCGCAGGAGAGGCGAGGTGACAACCAGGTCCGGTGCGTGGGTGAACATCTCGGCGACCAGCGCCGCTTGTTCTTCGCCCAATGGTGTCAACGGGTTCGCCGTCGATGCCGTGGTGTGGTTGCCCTCGGGTGTCCTGCTCTCGCCATGTCTGATCAGCAAGGCAGTCTGTGCCATGCAGTCATGTTAGCGTGACTCTGATCGGCAAATTGCTACCCACGTTGGCAGCAAGCTATTCGGTACGCAGGCGCACCACAAGCCGATCAACCAGCTCACGGCCTGCCAGAGAGAGCGGCCGAATGGGCCGGGCGGACAGAGCGGGCAGATCAGCACGCATCAGGTCGGGATACGGAATCCGTACGGCAGTTCAAGCCTGTGCTGCGCAAGCAGTTCCGTGTCGGCCAAGATCTTCTCCGTCGGACCGTCCGCCACGATCACGCCGCCGTCGATCAGAATGCTCCGTGGGCACAGCTGAAGCGCGTACGGCAAATCGTGCGTGACCATCAACATGGTGCGGTTCAACGAGAGCAGCACTTCCGCCAGTTCTCTCCGGGCGATCGGTTCCAGGTTCGCCGACGGCTCGTCCAGCACCAGGATCTCCGGGTCGCACGCCAGCACGGTCGCCACCGCGACCCGTCGTCGTTGGCCGAATGACAGGTGCAGCGGGGACTTGTCGCGCAGGTGCGCCATGCCCACCGCGTCGAGGGCCGAGCTCACGGCCGTGCCCAGTGCCGCGCCGGTCACGCCGAAGTTCGCTGGCCCGAAGGCGACGTCCTCGCCGACTGTCGGCATGAACAACTGGTCGTCGGGGTCCTGGAACACCACGCCGACGCGCCGCCGGATCTCCTTGAGGTTCGCCTTCTCCACCGGCAGGCCCGCCACCGCGATCCGCCCGGCGCCCGCCTGCAGCACCCCGTTGAGGTGCATCACCATCGTGGTTTTCCCGGCGCCGTTCGGGCCGAGGACCGCGACTCGTTCGCCTGGGTCGATGCGCAGGTCCACGCCGAACAGCGCTTGTGTGCCATCCGGGTAGGCGTACGCGAGTCGTTCGACCAGCAGCGCGGGGGTCACGTCCACAGCGACACCGTAAGGGTGACGGCGAATATGGCCGCGGGCACCAGCCCCGCCACCCACACGCCGATCGCTGGGCGTTCCTGGTTCGCGTCGGGCAGCACGCCCGACCAACCCCTGGACACCATGGCGATGTGTACGCGCTCGCCGCGTTCATAGGAGCGGATGAACAGCGTGCCGATACCGCGTGCGGTCGCTCCTAGCTGCCACAGGAACCGGGGGTCGTGTCCACGGCTGATGCGGGCGATGCGCATCCGTCGGGCTTCTTCGACGATGACCTCCACGTACCGCACCATCAGCGTCGCGATCGTGACGAACAGACTGGGCACGCGCAGTCGTTGCAGACCGGCGATCAGGTCACGCTGGCTCGTCGTCGCGGCCATGGTCAGCGACACGAGCACGCCCAATGTGCCCTTGACCAGGATGTTCCACCCGGCCAGCGAACCTTCCACCGACACGGGCAAGCCGAGGAAGTCCGTGCGGGGCCCGCCACCGACGAACGGCAGCAGCACGGCGAGCACGACGAAGGGAACCTCGATCACCGCACGCGCCGCGAACCAGCGCACGGGCACGCGGGCAACGCTCCAGATCGCGACCAGGACGACGAGGTACGCCGCGAACGCACCGAACTCACTGCGCGGTGTCGCCACGACGCACAGCACCATCGCCAGCGCAGCGACGATCTTGATCTGCGGTGCGACGCGGTGCACCGCCGAGTCACCTGCGCGGTACAACAGGTGGCTGTGCCCCGCGCCCACCTACGTGTCCTTCGGCGAACGCTTGCGCAACAACCAGAAGAAACCACCGGCGACCGCCAGGGTCGCGATCACGCCGATCACACCGGCGACACCGGCCAAGGTGTCGTCACCGCCGACGGAGTAGTCCGCGAGCGGGCTGTCCTTGAGCGCGTGTTCTTTCGCGCCCTGCGCGATGCAGTTGCCTGACAGCTGCTCGTTTTCCCCGACGGTGCAGCCCTGCAGCGTCGAGTGGTCGAGACCGTCCGGATCGGAGTCGGCGAAATAGGACACGCCACCCGCGAGGATCAGGGCGACAAGGGCGAACCCGACGAAGAACAGGCCACGACGACTGGTCACGACGCCTCCTTGAGCACGAGCGGGCGAGAAGTACCGCGCAGCAGGTGCACCAGATCGGGGCGCACAGCACCGACGGCGCCGACTGTGAGCGCGGTGATGACGCCCTCGCCGATCCCGATGAGACAGTGCACACCGATCACCGTCGCGGCCACGCCGCCCAGCGCGAACGCGGGATCGCCGCCGATCGCGAACTCGAGCACGAAACCGAGCGACGCGATCACCGTGTTGCAGAAGGCCGCGATGAACGCCACCGCGACGAGACCGACCTTGTTGCGGGCGGCGATTTTGCGCAACAGGACCGCGACCAGGTAGCCGGCGGCGGTGCCGATCAACGCCATGTTCGTGATGTTCGCCCCCAAAGCGGTCAAACCGCCGTCAGCGAACAACAACGCTTGGAGGACAAGCACAATTGTCACGCACAGTGCGCCGGACCACGGCCCGACGAGGATCGCGGCGAGCGCACCGCCGAGCAGGTGCCCGCTCACGCCGGGTAGCACGGGGAAGTTCAACATCTGCACGGCGAAGATGAACGCCGCGACCAGGCCCGCCATCGGTGCGGTGCGGTCGTCGAGGTCACGCCGCGCGCCGATCGTCGCGAACACCAGGCCGAGCACCGCGATCGCACCGAAGAGGATCGACGTCGGGGCGTTGAGCAGACCGTCGCTCATGTGCATCGCCACGGAGGTGGGCATGTAAGGCCTCCTTACAAGCGTCGACTCACCCTAATCGCCACACGCACGTTGTCACCAGGCTCTGGCAACAGCACATACACGTGGTTCGGGGCCGTCCTGCCGGTGGCCTGGTGGAAAGCGATGAAAACGTTTACATTCACCCTGTCCACCCACCGCCGGGATCATTCGACGACGTGAAGGTTGGGATAGATCTCCGTCATCTGTCGCGGACAGCCGTGGTTTGCCACCGCCGTGAGTGCGATATCACCCCGGATTGCTCCGAACGGCCTATGCCGAGCCGATTGGATTGAACACCGCGATACCTGCGTCGCCTCGGCGGCAGGCCGGTGCCACCGGTCTGCCGAATTTCCGGGGTGTGAATTTTCTCGCCATGGATCCCGCTGTACGGGGCGAAAAGGCAACTCGACCAGCAACGCGGAGGCGTTCCGGAAGACTATCGGCTCCGCTTGGTCAACGGCGGCAGCCACGTGACCGTGCCGCAGGGCGACTGTGCCGCGAGGGCGATTCCCCGCCAGGCAACGCGGACTTTCACCTGGAATCCGCGACTGTCCTGAAGTCCGGCGTGTCGAAATTCCGCACCGGGCTCGCCCGGTATGACGGCATCGAGTGCATGAACCGCTTGCCGATGGTCTATCCCCGCGGTCGGGCGAACATCGCGCTGCCCGGAAGCGGCATCCGGGACGCGGACGCCACTTCCTCCGGGGAACAAGGGTTCCGGCCGCGCGGCGAGGGGAATCCGGATCCCAGCGGAGGCGACCGATCCGGCCAAGCAGGTGTTTCCCGGATCAGGACGCACCACGCGGTCCGCGTTCATCGAGCGGTCGACTGCGTCATGGTCCATATCCAGGGCGACACCCCTGAACCTCGAAATTCTGGCAAATTCACCCAACGCTGTGCAAGAACGTGACAGTCGACGAGGTCGCCGCCTGCGTGAGCACCGCGTCTGTCAGCACCGCCGGACTCGATCCCGACGCTGATCACGAGTCGTCGCAACTGCGCCCTCAGCGCGCACGGCAACAACATCGGGATCAAGTCCGGCGGAGACGACGGCGGCCACCGGAACGGGAACATCGTCGTGGCCAACTGCTCGATGGACGGCAACTGAGGCGCGTTCACCTGTAGCAGCCGGTAGACCGGCGGTATCCGGAACGTGCACGCCCACAAGTTGAATGTCATTGGTGCGGCCGAGTACGCCCTGTACGTCAAGCCCAACACCAAACGCGGCGGTTTCCCGCAGAACTTCCGCCCCCGGTGTTCCTCGCGGCGGGCCACAACGAGCGGACGGCGAACTCCTGCCGCGTTCGGGCCGTTTACCGCCACCAACTCGGTCCGCTCGAAGGACGCTCGAGTGTTCGACGTCAGCGGCCTGTCGAACGCTCCCGTCAAGGGACTCGCGGCGGCCGATCGTAAGTTCGCCTGCGTGTCCGGCACGACCAACAACCTCAAGAACGCGGACGAGCGCAAGTTCACAAACGTGACGGTCAACGGAAAACCTATCCGAAGCATGTCCGTGTGATCCGCCACGCCGGAACACCGGTAGTTGCGAAGTGCGGGTACTGGCAAACTATAGTCTCTCGTAACTCCTCGCGCCGGTAGATTCCATCGGTGGGAGTTACCCATTGTCACCACTGTCGCAAATCGAGGTAACCTTTAATGGCTCAGAGGGTCACCGTCCAGTTGGTTGATGACCTCGACGGCACCGCCGCCGACGACATCAGCACCGTGAGCTTCGCACTCGACGGCGTGAGTTACGAGATCGACCTCACCGAGGCCAACGCCGAGAAGTTGCGTTCCGGCCTCGAGGAGTTCGTGAACTCCGCCCGTCGCACCGGCGGTCGCGTCAAGCGCGGCGCCGCCCCGGCCAAACGCGCCGGATCGCCCGCGAGCCGGGAGCAGACCAAGGCCATTCGTGACTGGGCCCGGCAGAACGGCTTCGAGCTTTCCGACCGCGGTCGTATTCCGGCCAACGTCATCGAGGCCTTCGAGGCCGCGCACACCGGCAAGGGCAAGAAGAAGGCTGAGCCGGCATTCTCGTCGTGACGCATGCGCTGGAAGTGGCCAGGGGGAGAGCCACTTCCAGTCAAGCCGGGGCGGTTTTCCGCCGCTAGCGCGTTCGCAGGCCGTCGAAGGTGATCGCGCAGACCGCGTCGGCCAGCTCCCCGTCGCCGAGCCCACCGCGTGGGCGATACCACTCGATGAGTGAGTTGACGGTCCCGAACAGCAGCCGGGCCGTCACCGACGGGTCGATATCCGTCCGTACGTCACCTTCGGCCTCAGCCTGTTCCACCAGTTCGGTGACCAGGAGGTCGAACTCGCGCCTGCGGGTCAGCGCGGCGCGTTCCACCTTGGTGTTCCCGCGCACGCGCAGCAGCAGCGTGACGAACGGCAGCCGCTCGACGAGCACTTTGATACTGCCCCGGACCAGGAATTCCAGCCGGTCGATGGCTGCCCCGTCGCGATTTTTCGCCTCGGCGGCCACGGCGAACAAGCCGTCGAGCGCGCGGTCGACCGCCAGCCGGAGCAGTTCGTCCTTGCTGGCCACGTGGTAGTAGATGGCGGATTTGGTGATCCCGAGTTTGCGGGACAGCTCCTCCATGCTGGTGGCCTCGTACCCGCGTTCGTTGAACAGTTTGACCGCGACCGCGAGCAGCGATTCGAGGTCGTATCCCGGACGGCCTCGTCGGGTCATCGGTTGATCACCCGGCTGCGGCCCCGGAACTCGGCGATCACTTCACCGTCGCGCTTCACTGTCACGTCGTAAATCCCGCTCCGGCCGTAGCGCGTCCTTTCCTCGGCGTGCGCTATGAGAACATCGCCCGCCCGCGCCGAGGCGACGAACGTGATGTCGGCGCCCGCGGCGACGGTGACGGGCCCGTGGCTGTTGCACGCGAGCGCGAAAGTCGTGTCGGCGAGCAGGAAAACGAAGCCGCCGTGCGCGATGTCGTGGCCGTTCACCATCTGTGCTGTGACCCGCATCCTGGTGACGGCACGGCCGTCGGCTGCTTCGATGAGTTCTATGCCCAGTGCCCGCGACGCCGCGTCTGCTTCGAACATGTCGTGCGCCGCATTGTGTGACACCGGATTCACCACCTTGCCAACTGACCGAATGGACGGTTGATAATAGCCGGTATGGCCGAGGCATTCGTGGTTGACGGTGTCCGAACAGCGCAGGGCCGGTACGGCGGGGTGCTCGCCGGGGTCCGGCCGGACGATCTGGCCGCCCTCGTGGTGGCCGAAGCGGTGCGCCGGGCGGGGGTGGCGGCCGGCGAGATCGACGAGGTGATCCTCGGTGCGGCCAACCAGTCCGGTGAGGACAACCGCAACGTCGCCAGAATGGCGGTGCTGCTGGCCGGACTGCCGCACACGGTCCCTGGCTACACCGTGAACCGCTTGTGCGCCAGTGGTTTGACCGCTGTCGCGGCCGCGGCGCAGGCGATCAAGTCCGGCGACGCGGACATCGTCGTCGCGGGTGGCGTCGAGTCGATGACGCGTGCGCCGTGGGTGATGGCCAAACCGGGAACACCGTGGGCCAAACCGGGCGAGATCGCCGACACGTCGTTGGGCTGGCGGTTCACCAACCCGAAGTTCCAAGGCAAAACCACGCTGCCCATGGGTGAGACGGCCGAGGAAGTGGCCACTCTGGACGGCATCACCCGCGCGGACTCCGACGCGTTCGCACTGCGCAGCCACACGCGGGCGATCGCCGCGATCGACGCTGGGCGCTTCGAACGCGAGATCGTCCCGGTACCCGTCAAGGACGGAACCGTGACGGTGGACGAGGGGCCCCGCCGCGGTACGACGCTCGAAAAGCTCGGCACGCTCAAGACCGTCTTCCGCAAGGACGGCATCGTGACCGCCGGTTCGTCGTCCCCGTTGTCCGACGGCGCGGCAGCGCTCGTGCTCGCTAGCGAGGCCGCCGTCGAGCGCCTCGGCCTCAACCCACGCGCACGGGTTGTCGCCAGCGCCAGTGCGGGTGTCGAGCCGCACATCATGGGACTGGGACCCGTGCCCGCGACGGAGAAGGTGCTCACGCGCACGGGTTGGCAGCGTGACGACCTCACTGTCGAGTTGAACGAGGCATTCGCCGCGCAAAGCCTGGCGGTGATCCGTCGGTTGAAGCTGGATGAGGAACGCGTCAACGCCGACGGCGGGGCCATCGCGTTGGGCCACCCTCTCGGTTGCTCCGGCGCTCGCCTGGTGGTCACTCTGCTGGGCCGTATGGAGCGCGAGAACAGCAGCCGGGGCATCGCGACGTTGTGCGTCGGCGTCGGCCAGGGCGTCACGGTCGCGTTCGAGCGACCCTGAGACGGCTGGTCGTGTACGCCTCGGGCGTCGGCTGCCAGTAGTGCAGCAGGGATTTGTAGCGCTCGTCGACCGAGTCGAGCGCGGCTGGTTCGGGCACGACGCCTGAACGCGTCACGTTGGCCAGGCGCCGGAACAGCGCCATGCCCTGCGCGGCCTCGGCCACGCCATGCCTGTAGGCGGCTTTGTAGTTCAGCTGCATAGCGTCAAGGTCACGTCGCCAGCCATTGAGAACCGCACGGGTCCTCGGTGAGGTCGAGCCGCCATGGACCTGGGGCCGACTGGGGTGGGCGTGTTCGCGCACGTCGCCCTCGACCCGTTCACCGGTGACCAGATCCAGGTCGAACGGCAAGACCACCGCTGGATGGCGCCTTGAAGCCGGACTTCACAGCGGCACTTCAGAACGTGGCTCTTCCGCACAACGCGGGTGTCCCGATTCTGGCGGGCACCGACGCGCCCAACCCAGGATCGTCAACGGCGTGAGCCTGCACCGTGAGCTGCGACACCTGGTTGACGCGGGCCTGTCGGCGCCGGAAGCGCCGGCAGCCGCGACCAGCCGGATGGCCCGCTGCTTCACCTGGCCGACCGAGGCGTGATCAAGCCCGGCGCACGCCTGGTCGACGGACGGCCCGACGAGCGGGTCTCGGACAGCCGGCGGATCTCGGCGGTGTGGGGCACGCGGGTGCCCGATCGACCTGGGCGGCCACGTCGGCTCGGCGGCCGAGCAGGCCGGCCTGGCCGTGCCGCGCGACCAGACCGAGCGGGTGATCGCCGGAATTCAGGCGCGCTTCCCCCGGTCGAGCCGATAAAAAGACTCCATGCACATCGTTCGGCGCGACGAGGACAACGAGTTCATGGGCTATGTGATCCCAGTGGGCGACCACTGGCTGCCCACGACCATGTTCAAGGCCGCGCTGGGAGATCCGACGACGTTCGACGAGGCCGAGGAGATCGTGCTCCGGCTGGGGCTGTCGTCGTTGATGAGCCGCTGGCAGGTCGAGTACGAGGGCCAGTGGCGTGACGTGTGGCTGCAGGAGGCCAACCCGGACAGCGTCCGCGTCTACTGGGACGACCCGGTGGTCGAGCCCGAGCAGAATGCGCAGTGGCTCGACGCCCGCAAGCACACCTTCCGCAGGCCCTAACGCCCTTCGAACTTCGGTACCTCTTTGGCCAGGAACGCGTCCACGGCGTTGCGGTGGTCCACCGTGACGCCGAGGCGCGTCTGACCGGCTGCCTCGATCTCCAGCGCCTGGCGCAGCGAAACGGCCATGGCCGCTTTGGCCTCCGCGTAGGCCAGGGTCGGGCCGTCGGCGAACTTCCGCGCGAGCTCGGCGGTCTCGGCCGCGAGGTCGTCCGGTTCGGCCAGCTGCCCGACGATTCCCCAGTTCAGGGCGTCCGCGGCGGAGAACGTGTTCGCGCGCAGCACCAGCTCGCTGGCGCGCGCGGCACCGACGGCCCTGGCCAGCGTCACGGACAAGCCGGAGTCGGTGGACAGGCCGATGGCCGTGAACGCCGTCCCGAACTTCGCGGCTGACGACGCGATCCGCAGGTCGCACGCGAGCGCGAAACCCAACCCGGCGCCGACACACAGGCCGTTGATGGACGCGATGACCGGCTTGGGCATGGACACCAGGCCGAGCACGATCGGGTTGTAGTGCTGCTTGACAGTGTCGAGCGCTGTGGCCGCGTCCGCGTGCAACGCCTGCGCGTGCTCCTTGAGGTCCTGGCCGACGCTGAAGGCCTTCCCGCTGCCGGTCAGCACGACCGCGCGGACACTGGAATCCTGGCCGACCTCGGTGACCGCGTCGGCCAGATCGGTCTTCACCCGAGTGGTCAACGCCGCTGACGTCATCGTGATTGTGGCGACGGAACCGTCGCGGACCAGCGTCACACCGCTTTCATCGGCCATGCCGCCAAGCTACCATGCCTACTGAACGGACGGTTAGTAATTCGGCTCGGGACGCACCCCATGGAGGTCGACGAGGATGGCTCCGCTGCGCAGCTATGTGTCCGGCCGGTGGCACACGCCAGACGTCGAAGGCGCACCACTGCACGACGCTGTCACCGGCGAGGAGATCGCCAGGATCTCGTCGGCGGGCGTCGACATGGCAGCCGCGCTGGCCTACGGCCGTGAGAAGGGTGCCGGACTGCGCGAGCTGACGTTCCACCAGCGCGCCGCATTGCTCAAGGTGCTCGCCTCACATCTGATGGAACACCGCGAGGAGCTCTACGCGCTGTCGCACCGCACGGGCGCCACCAAGGGCGACAACAAGTTCGACATCGACGGCGGCATCGGCACGCTGTTCGGCTATTCGAGCAAGGGCAGGCGCGAACTACCCAACGACACCGTCTACGTGGACGGCAACCTCGAACCGCTCAGCAAGGGCGGCACATTCCTCGCACAGCACATCTGCACACCGCTGCGAGGTGTCGCGGTGCAGATCAACGCGTTCAACTTCCCGGTCTGGGGGCCGATGGAGAAGTTCGCGCCCGCGTTCATCGCCGGTGTGCCGAGCCTGGTCAAGCCGGCGAGGCAGACCGCGTACCTGACGGTCCGGCTGGTCGAGCTGATCATCGAGTCCGGCATCCTGCCCGAAGGGTCGCTGCAGCTCGTCGCGGGCAGCGCGGGCGACCTGCTCGACCACCTCACCGAGCAGGACCTGGTGTCGTTCACCGGTTCCGCGTCCACCGCGCACCGGCTGCGCGCGCACGAGAACGTGATCCGCAGGTCGGTCCGGTTCAACGCGGAGGCCGACTCGCTCAACTGCTCCGTCCTCGGCCCGGACGCGACGCCAGGCACGCCCGAGTTCGACCTGTTCGTCAAGCAGTTGGCCACCGAGATGACCGTCAAGGCGGGCCAGAAGTGCACCGCGATCCGGCGCGCGTTCGTCCCGGCCGCGCTGCTGGACGACGTCGCGCAGGCCACCGGCGAGCGCCTGGCCAAGGTCACGGTCGGCAACCCGGCCAACCCCGACGTGCGGATGGGCGCGCTGGCCAGCCTCGAACAGCGCGAGGAGGTCCGCCGGTCGCTCAAGGCGTTGCTGGAGGCGGGCAAGGTCGTGTTCGGCGACCCGGACCAGGTGTCCGTTGTGGACGCGGACACCGAGCGTGGCGCGTTCATCTCGCCAGTCCTGCTGGTGGCCGACGACGCGAGCCAGGCACAACCGCACGAGGTCGAGGCGTTCGGCCCAGTCAGCACGCTGATGCCGTATCGCGACACGGAACACGTCATCGCGTTGGCCGCACGCGGCCAGGGCAGCCTCGTGGGATCTGTCGTCACCGCCGACACCGCGTTCGCACGCGACGTCGTCATCGGGGTGGCGCCGTGGCACGGCCGTCTGCTCGTCACCGACAACGAGAACGCCAAGGAGAACACGGGCCACGGTTCGCCGTTGCCCGCGTTGGTGCACGGCGGTCCCGGTCGCGCCGGTGGCGGCGAGGAGATGGGTGGCATAAGGGGCGTGCTGCACCACATGCAGCGCACTGCCGTGCAAGGCAGTCCGCGTGTGCTCAGCGCCGTGACCAACCGGTGGGTGCCGGGAACCGAACGCACCGAAGGCGAGCACCCGTTCCGCAAGCACCTCGAAGACCTGCGCCTCGGCGACACGGTCGTGGCCGGGCCGCGTGAGGTGACCTTGGCCGACATCGAGCACTTCGCCGAGTTCACCGGCGACACGTTCTACGCCCACATGAACGAGGAAGCCGCCGCGGCCAACCCGTTCTTCGGCGGGCGTGTGGCGCACGGCTACCTGGTGGTGTCGTTCGCCGCCGGCTTGTTCGTGCAGCCGGACCCCGGGCCGGTGCTGGCCAACTACGGCCTGGAGAACCTGCGGTTCCTGACGCCGACGTTCCCCGGCGACTCGTTGACGGTCACGTTGACCGCCAAGCAGATCACGCCCCGAAACGACCAGGAGTACGGCGAAGTCCGCTGGGACGCCGACGTGACCAACCAGAAAGGTGAGTCCGTCGCCAAGTACGACGTGCTCACCCTCGTGGAGAAACGGGAGAAGTCGTCGTGAACCTGGAGCAGGATTTCGACGCCACGATCGCACGCGACCAGCGGATCGAACCGCGCGACTGGATGCCGGACGGCTATCGCAAGACGATGATCCGCCAGGTCGCGCAGCACGCGCACTCCGAGATCATCGGCATGCAGCCGGAAGGCGACTGGATCACGCGGGCGCCGTCGTTGCGCCGCAAGGCGATCCTGCTGGCGAAGGTGCAGGACGAAGCGGGGCACGGGCTCTACCTGTACTCGGCGGCCGAGACGCTGGGCGCGGACCGCGACGACCTCACCGAGCGGTTGATCGGGGGACGGCAGAAGTACTCGTCGATCTTCAACTACCCGACGCTGACGTTCGCCGACGTCGGCGTGATCGGGTGGCTCGTCGACGGCGCCGCCATCTGCAACCAGGTCCCGCTCTGCCGCAGCTCCTACGGGCCGTACGCGCGGGCGATGATCCGGATCTGCAAGGAGGAGTCGTTCCACCAGCGCCAGGGCTACGAGTTGCTGATGACCATGATGAGCGGCACGCAGGCGCAGCGCGACATGGTGCAGGACGCGACCGACCGCTGGTGGTGGCCGTCGCTGATGATGTTCGGCCCGCCGGACGCGCAGTCGACCAACACCGCGCAGTCCATGGTGTGGAAGATCAAGCGGCACACCAATGACGAGCTGCGGCAGCGGTTCGTGGACATGAGCGTGCCGCAGGCCGAGAAGCTCGGCGTCACCCTGCCCGACCCCGATTTGAAGTGGAACGCCGAACGCGGCCACTACGACTTCGGCGAGATCGACTGGGCGCACTTCAAGGAAGTTGTCAGCGGAAACGGCCCCTGCAACGAGATCCGCCTGACTCGTCGCCGCAAGGCGCACGAGGGCGGCCAGTGGGTGCGTGACGCGGCCGCCGCGCACGCGGCGAAGCAACAGCGCAAGGAGGCTGTGGCATGAGCGACTGGCCACTGTACGAGGTGTTCGTGCGCGGAAAGCGCGGCCTCAACCACGTCCATGTCGGTTCGTTGCACGCGGCCGACGACGAGATGGCTGTGCGCAACGCCCGTGACCTGTACACACGTCGCAATGAAGGCGTGAGCATCTGGGTTGTTAAGGCGGACTTCATAACGGCGTCGAGCCCGGACGAGAAGGACCCGTTCTTCGCGCCGAGCGGCGACAAGGTCTACCGGCACCCCACGTTCTACGACATCCCCGACGACGTCCCCCATATGTGAGCGCGCCATGTCCTTTGACAACGCCTACGAGGCGCTTACCGAAGACAACGACACCCGCTGGGCATTCGGCACCGGGTTCGCGGATCCGCTCGCGGGCATCGACACCACCGTCCCGTCCGGTGTGGACGCGGCCGAACTGGCCCGCTCGTGCCTGTGGCTCGGCGACGACGCGCTGATCATGTCGCATCGGCTGCAGGAGTGGTGTGCCTCGGCGCCGGAGCTGGAGGACGAGGTCGCGCTCGCGAACATCGCCCTCGACCTGCTCGGCCAGGCGCGGCTGTTGCTCGCCCGCGCGGCCAAGGCCGATCCGTCGCTCGTGCCGGCCGTCGACCAGTCCGATGAGGACGCGCTGGCGTTCTTCCGCGACGCGGCGGACTTCCGCAACGTCCGGCTGGTCGAGCTCGGCGGCGGCGACTTCGCGTTCCTGATGGCCAGACTGCTGGTGTTCAGCACGTGGCGGCTGGCTGTTTTCCAGCGCCTGGCCGGTTCGCCGGACCAGGTGGTCGCGGCCATCGCGGCCAAGGGGATCAAGGAACTGGCCTACCACCGCGACTACGCGGCCCGCTGGGTGGTCCGCCTCGGTGACGGCACGGACTTGTCGCACGAGCGGATGCAAGCTGGGCTCGACGCGGTGTGGCCGTACGTCGACGAGCTGTTCGACAGTGATACGTCCCTGCGCGCGGAGTTCGACGCCGTGATGTCGCAGGTCATCACGGCTGGCGCGCTCAAACAGCCACCTGTGCGTCAGGCGACGGACACCGGGCAACTGGAGCCGTTGCTGGCCGAAATGCAGAGCGTCGCACGGGCCTATCCGGACGCGACATGGTGAGCGCGCGTGCCGTGGCGGAGACGGTGACGGACCCCGAACTGCCCATGCTGACCCTGGCCGATCTCGGCGTCCTGCGTGACGTCAGGGAAACCGCGGACGGCGTGGTCGTGACCATCACGCCGACGTACACGGGATGTCCCGCCATGGATGCCATGCGTGCCGACCTGTCCACCGCGTTGCACCGAGCCGGATTCGATGCCGTCGATGTCCGCACGGTGTTGTCGCCTGCGTGGACCACCGACTGGATCACAGCGGCAGGCCGGGACAAACTCGCCAAGGCCGGGATCGCGCCACCCGGTGCGGCGCAGCGCACCAGCGGCCCGATCCCGCTGACGCTGACCGCGCCGCCGAAGCGTGTGCCGTGTCCGCAATGCGGTTCGTCGGACACCGAACTGCTGTCGGAGTTCAGTGCGACGGCGTGCAAGGCGCTCCGCCGTTGCCGTGCTTGCGCCGAGCCGTTCGAGCATGTCAAGGAGATCTGAAAAGTGACTCAAGATCTGCTTATAAGGCTGACCGCGGGCGCGGAAGGTCTGCTTACAGGGGCCGGACATGGGTACTGAAGATTTGCTTACAAGGTCCAGCACCGGCGCGGTTCACTCGCGCCGCAGGCCCGAGTTCCACGAGCTGACGGTGGCGCACGTGGAGCGCCTCTGCGACGACGCCGTGGCGGTGACGTTCGACGTACCGCTTGAGCTGCAGGCCGAGTTCGAGTTCCGCGCGGGCCAGTCGTTGACGTTGCGGCGGGTCATCGACGGCCGGGACGAGCGGCGGTCGTACTCGATCTGCGCCATGGCCGGTACGAAGCCGCGGATCGGCGTGCGCGAAGTACCAGGCGGCGCGTTCTCGCCGTGGCTCGTGCACGAGGTCCGCCCCGGCGACCGCGTCGAGGTCCTGCCGCCGACCGGTACCTTCACCCCGGACACGGTCCCCGCCCGGCACGTGCTGCTTGCGGCTGGCTCAGGGATCACGCCAGTCATGTCGATCCTGTCGACGGTCCTGCGTGACCCGGCGGCGACAGCGGTGGTCCTCTACGGCAACCGCCGCACCAATACAGTCATGTTCGCGGATGAGCTCGCGGATCTCAAGGATCGCTACACAGCGCGTATGGAACTGGTGCACGTGCTGTCCCGCGAACCGAGGGAAGCCGAGCTGTTCACCGGACGGCTGGACGGCGAGAAACTCCGGACCTTGCTGCCGCTGCTGGTCCAGGTCGCCACGGTTGACCATTGGTGGCTGTGCGGCCCGTTCGGCATGGTGACCGAGGCCCGCGAGGTCCTCGCGGAACTGGGCGTTCCCCGTGAACGCATCCACTTCGAACTGTTCTACGTGGAGGACACGCCACCGGAGCAGGTCCACCACGTCGACCAGGTGGCAACCGGTCCCAGCGCCGAGGTGACGGTCCGGCTCGACGGGAGGACCACCACGACGGCCGTCCCCCGCGAGACGACCTTGCTGGAAGGCGCGCAGCGCGTGCGCCCCGACCTCCCGTTCGCCTGCAAAGGCGGGGTGTGCGGGACCTGCCGCGCCAAGGTGGTCAGCGGGAAGGTCCACATGCGCCGCAACTTCGCGTTGGAAGACGCCGAGGTGGACGCCGGGTTCGTGGTCACGTGCCAGACCGTGCCGACCTCGGACGCGGTGGAGATCGATTTCGACCAGTGAGCAGTGCGGACCTCGGTGTTGTCACCGAGGTCGCCTGCCGGCCTACTGCTGGTCGGAGATGTGCCAGTGCGGCAGCCGGGCGCCCGCGAGGAACGTGTTGCCGGTCAGCACGCCGCCGGTGGCGGTGCACTTCGAGTCGAGCGTGTTGTTGGTGACGATCAGCTGGCCCACGTTCGGGATGCCGATCTCGGTACGCGTGTCGCCCGTGTTGACCTCGGCCTGCGACTGACCCAGCGCCTGGTTGCCGGTGGCGGACGTGCGCGCCGCCTTCACCTCGACACGCACGACGCCCGGCACCACGATGTTCTGCGGGCTGTCACTGCCGCCCGGCGGGAACTCCTCCTTCAACGGGCTGACTATCGTCTGCCCGAACACGTTTCCGTTGACCAGTTCCGCCTTGGAGTAGGCCTTGCCCTCGGCGGCCACGGCCGGGCCGGCTGTGATGGCGAGTCCGATCGCCGTGACACCCGCGGTGGCAAAGGTCCTGCGCACGATGGTTGAACGCATGGGATTTCCTTTCGCTCGCTCTGCCACCAGATAGTGGGTGGCGCGTGCGGAGCGAATCGAGCCGTGCACGGGTCGTTACCGCCCGGCGGCTACTGATCTACCCCAGCTGGGGTAGGCGCGGGAAAGTGCCGTCATCGCCGGTCGGCGCGGCCATCTACGCCGCGACCAACCGGAAGGGGACCACTGTGTACCAGGCACGGATCCGGGCTGCCCTGCTCACCTCGGCGGCCGTGCTGCTCGCCGCGGGATGCACCAGCGACACGCGGTGGAACAGACAGTGCGGACACTGTTCGAGGCCGTCGGACCGGCATACGTGTCCTATGACGACAGCAAGCTGCGCACTCTGTCGACGGACAAGTGCCCGCTGTGCGGGCTCTGGGGCCAGACGGCGAAGGCACTGGGGGAGAAGAAGGTCACGGTCAACCTGGCCGACGTCGAAATGGCCGTGCGCGCCGTCACCGACGTGCGCGCTGACGCCACCCACGCGGAGGCACAGGCCGTGGTCAACACCGCCGACGTCAGCGACCCGGCGACACCCCGCAGCGACGGCAAGTACAAGCCGCAGTTGGTGCGCGGCGAGCCGGGTGGGCGAGTAGACGCCGTGCAGCCACTGGTGGGCCGAGACGGGCCCGGGAGCCCTGGCCGCGCTGGTGCGCCACACCCCCGAAACTACGGTGAGTGAGCGAACCGGTCGTGCGGCGGCGTTCGCGGATATTCACCCGGACGGCTCAACGGCCGGTCCGGGCCGTCCTGCCGGGCGGCGCCGAGGCGGCGGGCACAGCGACTCCGCAAGCCCGCCGCCCGTCCTGCCGCATCAGCAGGATGCCTGGTAGAGCCACTCGTTGCCGGTGAACCACTCGTTGCCCGCGAACCACTCATTCCCGGCGAACCACTCGTTGCCAGTGAACCACTCGTTGCCGTGCCGGACCCACTCGTTGCCGTTCATGGCCGTTCCTCTCTGTACACATCGGACCGGAACAAGACCCCCGACTGGCCGAAAGACAGCGGGTGACTTGGCCGATTACCGTTCACCGGGTGACCCGCGTTCGAGATACGGGCCTGGAGATGAGTGTGAACCCCAGGCTGCGCTGGGTCTCGCCCCGAAAGTGGCGACTGTGGTCGCTGCCACCGGCGTCGCTGGCATATGTGCTGGTCACGAACCTGGTAGCCGTCCTGGTCACAGTGATGGCGAGCCTGCATGTGACCGTAAGTAGCACCGAATGGGTGTGGTTCGCGGTGCTCGCCACGGCCTCACTGCTCCATCTGGAGGCGGCCCGGAGCATCGAACGCAGGCGGGAACAGACGGGCGAGGGCATCCCGTACACCAACCTGAAATCACTCTGGGTGTTCACCGGGGTTCTGCTGTTGCCACTGCCGCTCGTCATCGTCCTGGTGGTGATCGCGTACGCGTACTGCGCCGTTCGGGTCTACGGCCCGTTCGTGTGGCACCGCAAGATCTTCTCCGCCGCCACGTTCGTCCTCGCCAGTACGTGTGCGTCCGCCGTGCTCCACGCGGGTGGCCTGGAAACCGCACCACGGGTTCCCGTCGGTCCGTGGTCGCTGGTCATCGTGGTCGCCGCGGCCACCACGTGGTGGCTGATCAACTACGCGCTGGTCGTCGGCGCGATCCTGCTGGCCTCACCGGACACCAGCGCCCGCAGCGCGCTGGGCGACCTGTCCGAACAGCTCGTGGTGGCCGCCGCGCTCGGCCTGGGCATCGCGGTCGCCGCGCTGGAAGCGTCCAACCCGTGGGTTGTGCCGGTGCTGATGGTCACCGTGCTCGCCCTGCACCGGGACCTCCTGCTGCCGCAGTACCAGCGCCAGGCCCGCACCGACGACAAGACCGGGCTGGCCGCGCCGACGTTCTGGTCCCAGGTGGTCGGTGCCGAGCTGAGCCGGGCCCAGCTCGTCGGCGGCAACGTCGGCGTGCTGATGATGGACGTCGACAAGTTCAGCGAGATCAACAACAGCTACGGACACCCCGCCGGCGACCAGGTGCTCCAGTCGGTCGTCCGAGTGGTCCGCTCGGAGATCCGCCGCGGCGACCTGGCCGCGCGCTGGGGCGGCGACGAACTCGCCGTCGTCCTGCCCGGTACGACCAGTGCCGAGCTGCAGATGGCCGGTGAACGGATCCGGCGGCGCCTGGCGAGCACCCCGGTGTCCATCATCCACGCCAAGACAGGCAAAACGCTCGTGCTGGAGGGCGTGACGGTGTCCATGGGCGCCGCCGTCTACCCGGAGTCCGGTGTGGACGTCGACCGGCTGGTCCTCGCCGCCGACGCCGCGCTGCTCGCGGCCAAGGAAGCCGGCCGCAACCAGATCTGCCTGGCCACCCCGTGCGAGAACGGCGTGGTGGTCCCGCCTGCCATCCCGGTGCAGGCGCACTCCCGGCGCCGTCGCACTGACATCCCGTCCTGACCAGGCCTTTTCCTGATTGTACAAACGTCGTACGCGTTGGCCGGATGGCGCGTCACGGCCGTCGCGTACGACAAACGTCAGAGGTATTGGCCAATTGGCGCATCGCGCCCGCTGTCCTGTGATGCGGGCAGGTCCTCGGCCAGCAGCAGCCGGATCTCCGGCGACGACTCGTCGTCGCTGGTGATCCGGTGGCCCTGCAGGGCCACCGCCCGGTCGAACATGTTCCGCACGAACCGGCCGTTGCCGAACGACTCGCCCCGCGAGGTGTGCCTGAGCAACGCGCGGAACGCCGGGACCACGTCCGGGTGCAGCTCGTAGCCCGCTTTCGACGTCATCGCCGTGAAGATCGCGACCAGCTCGTCGTCGCTGTAGTCGGGGAACCGCAGCTTGGACGGGAACCGGGACGCCAAGCCCGGGTTCTTGTCCATGAACTTGGCCATCTTGCCGTCGTAGCCCGCGACGATGACGACGAGATCCTCGCGGTGCTCCTCCATGAGCTTGATCAGCTCGGCGATCGCCTCCGAGCCGTAGTCGTCGTACCACGCGTCAGTCAGCGAATAGGCCTCGTCGATGAACAGCACGCCGCCGAGCGCCTTGGCCACCGCCGCACGCACTTTCGGCGCCGTCTGGCCGAGGTACTCGCCGATCAGGTCGCCACGGGACACCTCGACCAGGTGCCCGGACGACAGCAGCCCGAGCTTGGCGTAGACCGCCGCCAGCAGCCGGGCCATGGTCGTCTTCGCGGTGCCGGGGCTGCCGGTGAAGACGAGGTGGCGCGTGGGAGAGGCCAGTGGGATCCCGGCCTCGCGGCGCATCCGGTCGGCCTTCGCCTCGGACACCAGCAACCGCACCTCGTGCTTGACGGAATCGAGACCGATCAGCTTGTCGATCTCCGCCAGCGGGTCGTTGGGCAGCTCCACCCACGACGTGGTCGCCAGCGTGCCGGGCACGTCGTCGGCCAGGATCTCGTGCAGCGACTCGTCCTCGCCGACCACGCCGTCGGCCAGCACCCGCCGGGCCTGCCGGGCGATGGCGCGTTCCAGCAGCCCGATCGCCAGCCGGGCGTTGCCGGTCGGCGTGGACGTCACCAGGCTGCGGACCTTCTGCAGCACCCCGTCGCGCAAGGTGAACCCGGCGGCCGCGGCCCGCGCCTGGAACAGCGCCACGAAGCTGTCCTCGGTCAACGCCGGGAACCTCAGGACGGACGGGAAATACGCGGCCAGGTCCGGTTCGGACTTCAGCAGGCCGTTGACGCCCGCGTCCGGGCCGGTGAGCACGACCACGAGATCCTTCGCGTGGCTCTGCACAGCGGCCACCAACGCGTTGACGGTCTCACGGTTGCGCCAATCGTCCTCGCTCGGTTGCAACTCGTGCGCGGACTCCACGCACAGCACACCGCCGACGGCCCGGTCGACCAGGCGCCGGACCCGCGGCCCGATCTCCCAGCCTTCGCCGTGCACGAGGTCCGCCCGGTCGACCACCACGATGTGCCCGGACGAGAGGACACCGGTCGCGGCGAACATGCGGCCGAGAATTCGCGCCACCATGGTCTTGCCTGTGCCGGGCGGACCGGTGAAGACCATGTGGCGTGCCCGGGCGTCCACCACCATCCCGGCCTCACGGCGCATCCGGTGGGCCTTCTCCTCGGCCACCAGCAGCGCCAGTTCGCGTTTGATCTTCTCCAAGCCGATGCACGAGTCCAGCTCGGCCTGCGGGTCGGACCCGGCGAGGTCACCGGGAACGAGCTGGCGCGGCAGATCGGCCTCGGTCACGCCGACCGACCGCGCCGGCCCGACCTTGGCGCGTTTGCGCGCCGCGAGCACCGACTGCTCAGCCAGGTGCTCGACCAGCCGGGCGCCGCGCAGGTTCAGCAGCGGGGGAGTGCGGGTGAGCAGGACACCGGCGGTGAGGCTGACCGCCCGGCTGATCGTCGCGCCCCGGCGGGCCACCGCCCTTTTAAGCAGTTCTGCATAGTGCTTGTCGGTGAACTCGGTCGTCCTCGCCACTGTGAAGAGTTGGTACAAAGCCGGGTTCGTGTCGAACAACCTGGTGTCGCCACCGGGCCCGCACACAACGATGACGGCGAGGTCCGGGTGCCGTTTGAGGCTGCGGCGCAATTCCTCGGCCACCGCCGTCCCGCACCGCTCGAAGCCCACGATCCGGTCGAGCCCGTCGATGACCAGCAGCGCCCGCTCGGCGAGGCACTCGCGGACGTCCCTGGTCAGCTGCTGCAACGCGCCGCTGGCGTCGAGCGTGGTGTAGATCGGGTCGGAAACCCAGCGCGACGACGTCACGACACGGTTGTCCACGAGGTTCTGGATCAACGTGCTCACGGCCGTCCGGCGCCCGGACGCGTCGGGCCCGGTGACCATCAGCCGGACCTGGCGTTCGTCACCCGGCCGTTCCACCATCAGATCGCGCACGGCCGCCGTCAGCTCAGGCTGCCCGACCAGCGAAAACTCCGCCCGCACCGGCGCGGGCCCCTCCTGGCGCTGCTGGGTGACCACCGGGAACCGCTTCTCCAGCGGGTTGACCAACGGCCGCCGCGTGAACATCTCGCGGACGGTCCGCTGGAAGCTGGTCACCGGCAGCTGCGAACCGGTGGAGTTCGGCCCCTCGGGCAGGCCCCGGAAACACGCCTCCAAACGCGTCGCCATGTCCAGCCACGCCCGGCACGCGTCCGCCTCGCCCTCGATCAGCCCGCGGGCGAGCCACGCGCGGACCTCGTTCCCCCAGCTCTCGGCGAACGGCTGGCCGACGTACTTCTTGACGTTCTCGTACAGCGACGCGTCGGTGAACACCGCGAACTCGGCCGGGCTCTCCCAGACGCCCACCTGCTGCAGCAGGCTCGCGATCCCGGCGGCGGCCTCCCAGCCGGAGATCGCCGCGCGCAGCCGCTCGTGCGCCGCGACGAACCCGGTGACCACCCACTCCAGGTGGTTCACCGCGCCGGCCAGCTCAGGCAGGTCGGCCAGGATCTCGTCGGTGGCCGAGCGGGCCCAGAAGTTGACCAGGTTGGTGTACGGGACGCGGCCCTCCACCTCGGGTTTGGGCAGCTCGTACAGCTTGACGGCGGCTTGGCGGCGCCGCTCGAACGGCTCGATCCCGGCGAAGACGTCCAGGCACTCCCGCGCGAGCTGGTACGCCAGCTCGCGCTTGCCGGGGTCGTCACCGGCCGCGGCGATCAGCCAGTCACCGGGCGGGCGGAACTTGTTGGTGCGCGCGGTGAACCACGTCGGCTCGCGGTTGACGGGGATCTGCTCGGCACGGAACGCGCTTAGTAGCTCAGCTTCAAGATCGGCGCGGTTGCCTCCGCGCACCGCCGCGACACCGGACAGATACGGGACCACGCACCACAGTTCGGCACCGACGACAGTGGCGGGCCCACCGTAGAAATCGGTCAGGGAGTACGGCAGTTCAGCCACCCGCGGATCGCTGTTGAGCACACGCGCCCGCTCGGCGATCTCCTCGAGCAGCCCGTCCGGCACACGCCACGGGCCATACGAGTACAAGTCCACGACAGGCTCGTCGGTCAGCAGTATGCCCAGGTGGTCAGGCAGTCGCGGCCGCCCCATCGTGAGCCCCCTCTCGTCGGTTCGGTCACCCTAATCGGCCCGGCATAGGCTGAAGACCATGACCACACATTTCGATGTCGTCGTCCTGGGGGCTGGCGTCGGTGGCTACGTCGCCGCGATCCGGTCGGCGCAGCTGGGCCTGAAGACGGCCGTCGTCGAGGAGCGCTACTGGGGCGGCGTGTGCCTCAACGTCGGCTGCATCCCGTCCAAGGCGCTGCTGCGCAACGCCGAACTCGCGCACATCTTCACCAAGGAAGCGAAGGCGTACGGCATCCAGGTCGACGGCACGGTCAGCCTGGACTACGGCGAGGCGTTCCGCCGCAGCCGCAAGGTGGCCGACGGGCGCGTCAAGGGCGTGCACTTCCTGATGAAGAAGAACGGCATCACCGAGATCAACGGGTACGGCACGTTCGTCGACGCCAACACCATCGAGGTCGGCGGCGAGCGGATCACGTTCGACCACTGCGTCATCGCCGCTGGCGCCAAGCCGCGGCTGCTGCCGGGAACGTCCAAGAGCGACCGGGTGGTCACCTACGAGGAGCAGATCCTCGCCGAGGACATCCCGGACAGCATCATCATCGCCGGCGCGGGCGCGATCGGCGTCGAGTTCGCGTACGTGCTGCACAACTACGGCGTGAAGGTCACCATCGTCGAGTTCCTCGACCGGATGGTCCCGCTCGAGGACGAGGAAGTGTCCGCCGAGCTGTTCAAGCGGTACCGCAAACTGGGCATCAACGTGCTCACCTCCACCCGTGTGGAGTCCATTGAGGAAACCGGCAGCGGTGTCCGGGTGACGGTGTCCAAGGACGGCCAGCAGCAGGTCCTGGAGGCCGACAAGGTCCTGCAGGCCATCGGGTTCGCGCCGAAGGTCGACGGCTACGGCCTGGAGAACACCGGCGTGCAGCTGACCGAGCGCGGCGCGATCGAGATCGACGCGCGCGGGCGCACCAACGTGCCGCACATCTTCGCGATCGGTGACGTGACCGCGAAGCTCATGCTCGCGCACGCCTCGGAGTCGATGGGCGTCGTGGCGGCCGAGACGATCGCGGGCGCGGAGACCATGGAGCTGGACTTCGTGATGATCCCGCGCGCGACGTACTGCCAGCCGCAGATCGCCAGCTTCGGCTGGACCGAGGCGCAGGCCCGCGAGCGCGGTTTCGACGTGAAGGTGGCGAAGTTCCCCTTCACCGCCAACGGCAAGGCGCACGGCCTCGGCGACTCGGCTGGCTTCGTGAAGATCCTGTCCGACGCGAAGTACGGCGAGATCATCGGAGCGCACCTGATCGGCCCGGACGTCACCGAGTTGCTGCCCGAGCTGACCCTGGCGCAGCAGTGGGACCTGACGGTGCACGAGGTGTCGAGGAACGTGCACGCCCACCCGACGCTGGGCGAAGCGGTCAAGGAAGCCATCCACGGCCTGGCCGGCCACATGATCAACTTCTGACTGCCGGTGCCGGTGCGGACAGCCGGTCCGCACCGGTCGTGGTTGCTTGACCTCTGTGGACAGACAGGCCGGCGAACAGATCCGCCATACCCGAGAGCGCCGAGTCACGGCGCGATGGAGCCCGCCTTGTAGCCGAGCCGGTACACCGAGCGGACGACGCCCTGCCCCAGCTTCTTGCGCAGGTAGTAGACGTACGTATCCACGGTGGATTCGCTGGCCTCGGTGCCGAACACGCGGGTCCGCAACTCCGCTTTCGGGTAGATCACCGTCGGCCTGGCCACCAGGGTGCGCAGCAGATCGAATTCACGCACCGACAGCGACACGCGTTTGCCGCGCGGGAGCACCACTTCGTACCGCCGCACATCGAGCTGGGCGCGGCCGAAGGGAATCGACTCCGCGTTGTCGATGTGCCTGCGCGTGAGACCGCGGACCTTCGCCAGCAGCCGCGCCGGCAGGAACGGTTTCGGCAGGTAGTCGTCCGCGCCCGCGGTCATCGCGTCCGCCTGGTCGGCGTCCGAGCCGATCGGCGAGAGCACCAGCGCCCGCGTGGTCAGTGCTCTGCGGCGCAACGCGGCGAGCGCTTCCAGGTTCGCGTCGGTGCGGTCGACGATCATCACGTCGTAGCGCGCGTCGAGCGCCACGGCCATCGTCGGATCGACGTCGTGGGAGTATCCCGCTCCGGCCAGCAGTTCACCGAGCCGCTCGACGAGCACGTCGTCGTCGGCCACGATCAGCAGCCGCGCCGCGGCCTTCCGGGTCACCTGCCCATCCTGCCCGCGCCGGTCGGAAAGCGCTCACCGTCCACTGTGTATCCCTGCCCTCCCTGTGGGCCTTCGAGCTTAGCGGTGCGGTCACGGCGTGTGCCCGCCGTGCGGCGAAGAGCGATGGACGGCGAAGTTCCGGCACGGCATAGTTGCCTGCTGGGAGGTAAATATGTCACCAGAGGGACTGTCACGGCGGGAACTTCTTTACCGAAGCGGGCAGATAGCTGCTGGTCTGACCATCGCGGGTGCCACGACGGCAGCCGCGCAGGAGCCCGACGGCGCTGGGGGCGCCGGGGGTCACGTGGTCTTACGCGAAGGCACGAACATGTCCGCGGCGCTGTCGCCGGACGGCGAACGGATCGCGGTCGACCTCGTGACCGGGATCTGGGTGCTGCCGTCGACCGGCGGCAAGGCCACCCGGCTGACCGACGACCTGCAGGACGCGACCCTGCCGACGTGGTCGCCGGACGGCAGGCGCATCGCGTTCCAGTCGTACCGTGACGGCAACTTCCACCTGTACGTGATCGACGCCGCGGGCGGTGCGCCCCGCAAACTGACCAGCGGCCCCCACGACCACCGCGAACCGGCCTTCTCGCCGGACGGCAAACGCCTGGCGTTCAGCAGCGACCGGGACGGCAGCTACGGCGTGTGGCTGCTTGAGCTGGCCTCCGGAGCGGTCACCGCGGTGACCACCACCCCGGACGAGGAGTCCACGCCGAAGTGGTCACCCGATGGCCTGCGCCTGGTGTTCACGGTCAACGACACCGCGATCGACGTGGTCACGATTGCCACCGGTGAGCGCAAACGGTTGATCACAGCGACCGGTATCGACAAGCTCTACGGCCCGGCGTTCGGGCCGGACGGGCAAACACCCAGCTACATGCTGCTGCGCGGGCCGGACGCCCACCTGATGCTGGGCGATGAGCAGGTCACGCGGGACGAGGACGTCTTCGGGTTCGCGGCGACCTGGACCGGCCAGGACGTGCTGTACGTGGCCGACGGCCACATCCGCCGCAGGTCCGGGACGACGAGAACGGACATCCCGCTGGAGGCGCGCGTTTCGGTCGCCCGGCGCGACTACCGGCATCGCGTGCGTGACCTGGAGTCGACGGGGCCCCGGCCGGTGCGCGGAGTCGCGAGCCCGGTCGTGTCACCGGACGGCTCGCAGATCGCCTACCGCGCGTTGAACGCGATCCACGTCGTGTCGAGCGCCGGGGGAGCGCCCAAGCGCGTCATCGATGACCACTTCTTCAACTCCGACCCGGATTTCTCCCCGGACGGCAGGAGCCTGCTGTACGCCAGCGACCGGCTCGGCACCGCGGACCTGTGGCTGCGTGACCTGGCCAGCGGCAAGGACACGGTGCTGACCTCGTTGCCGGGCGCGCAGACGATGCCGAGGTTCTCGCCGGACGGCCGCAAGGTCGCCTACGTGGACCAGGACGGCGCGGTGTGGACGCTCGAAGTGGCCACCGGCAAGGTCCAGCAGGTCACTCCCGCGTTGTTCATGCCGGGACGGCCGAGCTGGTCGCCGGACGGCAACGTGATCGCGCTGGCCGCGGTCAAGCCGTTCTCGAAGCGGTTCCGCGAGGGCACCAGCCAGATCCTCACGGTCGACCTGCGCAGCGGCGAACTGCGCTATGCCGAGCCGATGCCGTTCCGCTCGCTGGCGACCCGGGGCGACGACGGTCCACTGTGGTCGCCTGATGGCAGGCACTTCGCGTTCGTCGTGGAGAGCGTCGCGTGGGTCGCGCCGGTCGACGCGGCGGGCAAACTGCTCGGCGCGCCTAGGCAGGTCACCCGTGAGGTGACCGATTCCCTTGCCTGGCAGGGCTCCGACACGCTCGTCCACCTGTCCAACGGCCAGTTGAAGGCGACGAGGATCGACGGCGGGCGCACGCGCGTGATCCGGCTCGCGGCGACCTGGCGGCGACCTGCCCCACCCGACCGCTCGATCATCCACGCGGGCGCGGTGTGGGACGGCGAGGCCGAACGGTTGCGCCACGACGTCGACATCGTCGTCGAGGGCGGTCGGATCGCCGAGATCAGGCCACACCGCGGCGACGCGCAGACCGTCGACGCCCGCGGGCTCGTCGCGATGCCCGGCCTGGTCGACGCGCACGTGCACTGGAACCTGCGTGGCCGCGCGTGGGGCGACCGGCAGGGCCGGCTGTGGCTCGCGTACGGCGTCACCACGACCAGGTCGCCGGGTGACCCGGCGTACCAGATGGTGGAGACACGCGAGGCGCTCGAATCCGGCAGCCGGGTGGGGCCGCGGTTCCTGGCCACCGGTGAGGCCGTCGACGGTTCGCGGATCTACTACAACTTCATGCGGCCCACGCTTTCGCGCCGTCAGCTCGACCTGGAGATGTCCAGGGCGGTCGCGCTCGAGTACGACATGATCAAAACCTATGTCCGGATGCCGGTCGAGTACCAGCAGATGGTGGTCCGTGCCGCGCACGCCGCGGGCATCCCGTTGTCGTCGCACTACCTGTACCCGGCGGCGAACGTGGGGATGGACGGGATGGAGCACACGGGCGCGACCAACCGTCTCGGCTATTCGCACACGGTCAGCCGCACTGGCCGGGCCTATCAGGACGCCGTCACGTTGTTCACCCGGTCGGGTATGTCGCTCACGCCGACCTTGTTCAACTCCAAGTTCATGTACGGCGAGGACAAGTCGCTGTTCACCGACGAGCGGACCAGGGTGCTGTTCCCGCAGTGGGAGTACGACCGGCTCAAGGCCGAGGTCGCCGCGATCGGCACGCCGGGCGCGCCAACCGCCAAGGCTCTCGCGGCGAACGTCGACATGGCGCTCCGGGTGCACCGGGGCGGTGGCCTGGTCATCACCGGTACGGACGCGCCGCTGGACAACGTGGCTGTCTCGTTGCACCAGAACCTGCGGGCGATGGTTAAGTTCGGCTTCACAGCGCGCGAGGCGCTGATCACCGCCACGAGCAACCCGGCGCGCTGGCTCGGCCTGGACAACCGGATCGGCGTGCTCAAGCCCGGTGCGTACGCCGACCTGGTGCTGGTCGACGGCAACCCGCTGGCCGACATCAAGGCGGCGGCCGCGGTACGGCGCACGGTCGTCGGTGGCGTGCAGCGGACGGTCGACGAACTGATGGCTCCTTTCCGCAGCCAGGTGGCCGTGAGCGCCAAGGCCGCCGCCAACGAGGTGCTGCCGGCGCTGCCGTCCGCCGAGCAGCAGCACTGGTGGCATGAACCCGAATGGGCGACACACATCTGCTGCGACCACTGAACAGATGCGCAGGTCGGTGTCCAACCGGTGCGGCTATTCAAGCTGCGCTAACAAAGGACTTCAGAAAGTCCTGATGGACTGAACTACAGGCCCGGGCCCACACTGCCCGCATGAAGGCACTCGTCAAGCTGGTCGAGGGCCCGGGCCTGGAGTTCACCGACGTCCCGGACCCCGAACCGGGCCCGAACGACGTCGTGGTGCGCGTGCTGCGCACCGGCATCTGCGGCACGGACCTGCACATCGACGCATGGGATGACTGGGCGGCCAAGACGATCCGCACACCGCTCGTGGTCGGCCACGAGTTCGCGGGCGAGGTCGTCGAGATCGGTCAGGCCGTCACCGCGACCAAGATCGGCGACCTGGTCAGCGGAGAGGGCCACCTCGTCTGCGGCACGTGCCGCAACTGCAAAGCGGGCAGGCGCCACCTGTGCGCCAACACCCGTGGCCTGGGCGTACACAGCAACGGTGCGTTCGCCGAGTACGCCGTGCTGCCCGAGCAGAACGTCTGGGTCCACCGCAATCCCATCGACCTCGACGTTGCCGCGATCTTCGACCCGTTCGGCAACGCCGTGCACACCGCGCTGTCGTTCCCGGTCATCGGCGAGGACGTGCTGATCACCGGCGCCGGGCCGATCGGGATCATGGCCGCCGCTGTCGCCCGGCACGCGGGCGCCCGCAACATCGCCATCACCGACGTCAGCGACCACCGGCTGGAACTGGCCAAGCGGGTCGGCGTGGACCTGGCGCTCAACGTGCGCCACGCCTCGATCGCCGACGCGCAGACCGTGCTCGGCATGTCGGAGGGCTTCGACGTCGGCATGGAGATGTCCGGGCAGCCGACCGCGATGCGTGACATGATCGCCAACATGTCGCACGGCGGCCGCATCGCGATGCTGGGACTGCCCGCCGCCGAGTTCCCCGTCGACTTCAGCGCGGTCGTGCTGAAGATGTTGCACATCAAGGGGATCTACGGCCGGGAGATGTTCGAGACCTGGTACTCGATGTCGGTGCTGCTGCAAGCGGGCCTCGACCTGAGCCCGGTGATCACCCACCGGTACAAGGCTTGCGAGCACGACCTGGCGTTCGCCACCGCCCGCGAGGGCAACTGCGGCAAGATCATTCTGGATTGGACGGAGAACTGATGTACGGCGCGATGCGCGAGAACCTGCGGGCCGGGCTTGACGAGATTCGTGAAGCTGGGCTTTACAAGGCGGAGCGGGTGATCGGCACCCCGCAGCGGGCGAACGTGCGGGTCGGCTCCGGCGACGAGGTGCTCAACTTCTGCGCCAACAACTACCTCGGCCTCGCCGACCACCCCGCGCTGGTCGGCGCGGCGAAGGCCGCACTGGACGAGTGGGGCTTCGGAATGGCCTCGGTCCGGTTCATCTGCGGCACGCAGCAACCGCACAAGCAGTTGGAAGCGAAGCTGTCGGAGTTCCTCGGCACGGACGACACGATCCTGTACAGCTCCTGCTTCGACGCCAACGGCGGGCTCTTCGAGACGCTGCTGACCGACCAGGACGCGGTGATCTCCGACGAGCTCAACCACGCGTCGATCATCGACGGCGTCCGGCTGTGCAAGGCCCGCCGCTTCAGGTACAAGAACCGCGACATGGACGACCTGGAGCGCCAGCTCAAGGACGCCGCCGACGCGCGGTACCGGCTGATCGCGACCGACGGCGTGTTCTCCATGGACGGCTACCTCGCGCCGCTGGACCAGATCTGCGACCTGGCCGAGCGCTACGACGCGCTGGTGATGGTCGACGACTCGCACGCGGTCGGCTTCACCGGCCCGACCGGCCGCGGCACGCCCGAGCTGTTCGGCGTGACCGACCGGGTGGACGTCGTGACCGGCACCCTCGGCAAGGCGCTCGGCGGCGCCAGCGGCGGCTACGTCTCCGGTCGTGCCGAGATCGTGGAGATGCTGCGGCAGCGTTCCCGGCCGTACCTGTTCTCGAACTCGCTGGCGCCGTCCATCACGGCCGCGTCGCTGGCGGCGCTGGAACTGCTCAGCACGTCGGGCGAGTTGCTGACCAGGCTGCGTGCGAACACCACCCTGTTCCGGACCAGGATGACCGAGGAAGGCTTCGACCTGCTGCCGGGCGAGCACCCGATCATCCCGGTGATGATCGGTGACGCGGCACTGGCCGGCAAGCTCGCGGATCTGCTGCTGGAGCAGGGGATCTACGTCATCGGTTTCTCGTACCCGGTCGTCCCGCACGGCAAGGCGCGGATCCGCACCCAGATGTCGGCCGCGCACTCGGCCGACGACGTCAACCGCGCTGTGGACGCGTTCGTCGCCGCGCGGGCCAAGCTCGACGCCTGAGACCCTCAGCCACACTGTGAAGATTCACTTCACAGTGTGGCCCTCCTCGATCAAGGCACCGAGAACCGTCTTGAACAGCGGGTGGTCGTCGCTGCCCCTGCGCACGGCGACGAACACCCGGCGAACAGGCGGCGTCTCCGCGACACGGACGCGGACAGCGCCGCGAGGGGTGACGAAGGCGTTGCGCGGCACCAGCGCGACGCCCGCGCCGGCCGCGACCAAGGCCACGATCGCGCGGAAGTCGTCTGACGTGTGCGTGATGTTCGGGCGTTCGACCACCTGCTCGACCAGGTCACGGCACGGGTTGCCGGGCAGCGGCGCGATCCAGTCCTCCTGGTCACCGAGGTCCTTGACCGCGAGGGCCTTCTTGCTCGCGAGGGGGTGGCTCTCCGGGAGGACCAGGTCGAAGGGCTCGGTGTAGAGCGGGTACAGGATCAGCCGCGGGTTCTTGGTGCTGAGGAGCTGCCTGCTCTCCTCGGTGATGGCCATGTCGATCTCGCCGTCGAGCAGCAACGGCACACTGGCGTGACCTTCGGCGTCCCGCACGACGACCGTGATGTCCGGCATGAAGAACCGCAGCTTGCGGATCGTCGGCGCCACGACCTGGGTGATGCCCGAGGCGAAACTGGCCAGTTCGACGCGCCCCCTGCTACCGCTCGCGAACGAGGCCAGCGTCGCCTGCGCCCGTTCGAGTTCGGCCGCGACCGCGTTGGCGTGTTCGACGAGGAGTTCACCGATCGGGGTCAGCGAGACGCGCCGCCCCCGTCGACGCAGGAGTTCCTGCCCGGTCTCGGATTCGAGCGCGGCCAGTTGCTGAGACACCGCGGACGGCGTCAGGTGCAGCGCCTCGCCCGCGGCGGTCACTGTTCCGTGGTCCGCCAGGGCACGCAGCACCCGCAGCCGTCGAGGGTCGATCACACGGCCATTGTCCATCCTCGGCTGGTGTCCCGGCTGACAACCGGTCCACTGCCTGTGGACAACTGCTCAGCTCACGGCGTCGGGAACTGGTCGCGCAGCTTCGCCCACGTGTCGTCGCCGGCAGGGGTGTACGTGGTCAGTCTGGTCTCGCTGCGCGGCCCGAACCACAGGTTGGTGTAGTGGAACTCCAGCCTGCCGGCCTCGGGGTGGTCGAACCGTTTGGTCAGGTTCTCGATCCAGCGCACGTCGTGGCGCACCCAGAGCGCCTCGAACTCGGGCGACTCCTCGCGCATCCTGCTGACCAGGCATTTCCACCGGTTGTCGGACATGTGCTCGACCATCGAGGCCCGGAACTGGGCGACGATCCTCGGCAGGCTGTCGGCGCGGTCGACCAGCCGTGCGCGCCACGCCGGGTACGTGAAGGCGAGGAGCAACGTGTTGCGGTCCTCGAACGGGATCTGGTCGAGGTCGAACAGCCAGGTGTAGGAACGGTTGGCGGCCAGGATGTCCATCCGCGAGTTCAGCACCGCGGCGGGCAGCGGCTCGATGTGGCGCATGATCACGTGCATCTGGGGCGACAGCGCGTCGCATTCGCTGGCGGCCACCGGTCGCGGCGAGCCGGCGAGCGTGAACATGTGGGCGCGTTCGTGCGGATCCAGCCGGAGCGTGTCCGCGACCGCCTGCAGCACCTGGTCGGAAGCCTGGATGTCCCGGCCCTGCTCGAGCCAGGTGTACCAGGTGACGCCGACGCCCGCGAGCTGCGCGACTTCCTCACGGCGCAGGCCTGGCGTACGGCGGCGGCCACCCGGAGGCAGGCCGACCTCCTCCGGCGTGATCCGTTCCCTGCGGTTGCGCAGGAACGCGGCCAGTTCGTCGCGCCGCACGTCACGAGCGGTCCCGGGTGGCAGCGTGGAGGTCATGACACCAGGATGCCCGCCGGGAGATCCTGTTACCAGGTAGTGGATATACCTGGATAACCACGCTCTGGTACCACGGTGGGGCCGGGGCGAAGAGTGATCGCCATGACGACACCCACACTCCGGAGCCCCACCTCGGCACCGGCTGGACCGGCGAGCCTCACGGCGGCAGGGCTCATCACGCTCCTGCTCGGCGCGGCGCTGCCGATCGTCGACTTCTTCATCGTCAACGTCGCGCTGCCGACCATCGACCGCACGCTGAACGCGTCCGCCACCATGCTGGAGCTCGTCGTGGCCGGCTACGGCATCGCGTACGGCGTCATGCTGGTCCTGGGCGGTCGGCTGGGGGACACGTACGGCCGTAAGCGCCTCTTCAAGATCGGACTTGTTGCTTTCACTCTCACTTCATTGGCTTGTGGTCTCGCACCGACCGCGGGCGTTCTGGTCGGCGCCCGGATCGCGCAGGGCGCCGCGGCGGCGATGATGCTCCCGCAGGTCCTGTCCACGATCCAGGCGACCACGACAGGGGACCGCCGTTCCCGGGCGCTCGGCATGTACGGCGCCAACGGGGGGATGGCCATGGTTCTCGGCCAGCTGCTCGGCGGTGTGCTCATCGCCGCCGACATCGCGGGCACCAGCTGGCGGCCGATCTTCCTGGTGAACGTCCCGATCGGACTGCTCGGCCTGGCCATGGCCCGGCGCGTCCCGGAGACCAGGTCACCCAATCCGGCCACCCTCGACCTGCCGGGCACGGCACTGCTCGGCGCCGGGCTGTTCACATTGCTCGTGCCGCTGACCGAAGGGCGCGCCGTCGGTTGGCCACTGTGGACGTGGCTGCTGCTGGCGGCCAGCCCGATCCTGTTCGCCGCGCTGGTCGTGGTGGAGCGGCGCGTCGAACGGGCCGGCCGGGTCGCGCTGCTGCCCCCGTCGGTGCTGCGGATGCCGAGCATCAAACGTGGACTGCTGCTGTGCGGGCCGTTCTTCATGGGCTTCGGCGCGTACATGTTCGTAGCGGCGGTGACCTTTCAGGACGGCCTGCGCTACGGGCCGTTCGCCGCTGGCCTCGCGGTGGCGCCCATGGCCGTGACGTTCCTGGTTGCTTCGCTGGTGTCCAGCCGTCTGGTGGCCCGGTATGGGCGAAGCGTGGTCACGGTCGGCGCAGCGATTCAAGGGACGGGCGTGTTCCTCGCGATGGTGACCGTCCTGGTGGCGTGGCCGGATGTCACTGTGCTCACCATCGCGCCCGCGATGGCGGTCACCGGATTCGGCCAGGGGCTGATGGTCACCACGTTGTTCCGGGTGACCTTGTCGAAGGTGCCCGCCGAGAGCGCGGGCGTCGGCAGCGGTTCCCTCGTGACGGTCCAGCAGGCGAGCCTGGCTCTGGGCGTGGCCACGCTCGGGTCGTTGTTCCTGTGGCTCAGTGAGCCGGACGTCCTGGGGATGCGCAACGCGTTCGCCATCGTCATGGCGGTCCAGGTGGTCATCGCGGCGGCGGTCTCCCTGTTCGGACGACGGCTGCCGGACCCGCGTTAGCCCTGGACAGCAGGGGGAAGTTCGATCACGGCGGTGTTGGGGATGGTCTCGCTGCTCGACCACGCGTCAGCGGCACCGGCCCGGCGGGTCAGCGCGAGCCGCATCACCATGCCGTGGCACACCACGAGAGCCGGGCGTGGTCCCCGCTCGATCTCAACCAGGGCGGCCATCACGCGGTCGCCCTGTTCGGCGTACGTCTCGCCGCCATCGAACCCGAAATCCTCCGCACCCGACACCCAGCCAT
Organism: Kibdelosporangium phytohabitans; assembly: GCF_001302585.1. Lineage (GTDB taxonomy): Bacteria > Actinomycetota > Actinomycetes > Mycobacteriales > Pseudonocardiaceae > Kibdelosporangium > Kibdelosporangium phytohabitans. Next base: position 2,095,352 of record NZ_CP012752.1, read on the forward strand.
GAAAGGCGCCGGGATCCGCCGCGGCCAGTTCGTCGTACAGCCGGTCGGTCCAAACGCCGGTGTCGGTCTCCATCAGCCGCGGGTCGAACCGGATCGGCACGCCGATGTGGGCCGACACGGCCTCCGCCGTCTGCCTCGCCCTGGTCAACGGGCTCGACCACAGCGCCACCAGACCCAGGTCGGCGACCGTGACCGCGAGTTCCTTGGCCTGGCGCTGCCCGGTCTCGTCCAGCGGGACTTCCGTTTGCCCCTGGAACCGGCGGGTCTGGTTGTACGCGGTCTGCCCGTGCCGCGCGAGATAGATCGTCACGACCCCAACCTACGTGCCGAGATACCGGAGCACGGCCAGCACGCGACGGCTGTAGCCGGTGCTTCGCGGCAGGTCGAGCTTGTCGAAGATGGAGTTCACGTGCTTCTCCACGGCGCTGCGGGAGATGTGCAGCGAGGCTGCGATTGTGTCGTTTGTACAACCCTGCGCCATTTGTCCAAGGACATCTACCTCGCGTGATGTCAGCCGGGACAGCGGATCGGTGTGCGTGGTGCGTGCCAGCAGCTGCCGGACGACCTCCGGGTCGAAGGCCGCGTTGCCCGCGCCGACCCGCTCCAGCGCGTCCAGGAACTCGCCGACCTGGCCGACCCGGTCCTTCAGCAGGTAGCCGACGGCACCGGCGTCGGACGTGATCAGCTGGGTGGCGTAGCGCTTCTCGACGTACTGCGACAGCACCAGCACCCCGATGCCGGGCCAGCGTTCCCGGATCTCCAGCGCCGCGCGCAGGCCTTCGTCGGTGTGCGTCGGCGGCATGCGCACGTCCACCACGCACACGTCGGGCTGGTCGGCGGCGACGGCCTCGACCAGCGCGGCACCGTCGCCGACCGCGGCGACGACCTCGTGGCCCTCTTCGGCGAGCAGCCGGACCAGGCCCTCACGCAGCAGGGTCGAGTCCTCGGCCAGGACTATCCGCATGGCAGTTCCGCGGTCACGACCGTCGGGCCACCATCCGGGCTGGTCACAGCGAGGTGGCCGTCTATCGCGGCCACCCGGCGGGCCAGGCCCGACAGGCCGCTGCCGCTCGGGTCGGCGCCGCCGGTTCCGTTGTCAGTGATCCGCACGATGACCATGTTCTCCCGCATGCCGATCTCGACGGTGACCAGGTCGGCCCGGGAGTGTTTGGCCGCGTTGGTGACAGCCTCCGACGCCACGAAGTACGCGGCGGTCTCCAACGAGGCCGGCAGGCGGTCCTGAATCGTGAAGCTCAGCTTCACAGGGATTCCGGCGCGTTCGGCCACCCCGGCGAGAACGTCCGCCAGACCCAGGTTGTCCAGGACGGTCGGATAAACGCGCCATGCCACTTCGCGCAGGTCGTTCAGGATCTGCTGGGCCTCGTCGTGCGCCTGGGCCAGCAGGTCGTCGCGGTCGGTGGCCGGGCGCCTGCGGGTCCAACCGAGCAACATGGCCAGCGCGACGAGCCGTTGCTGGACGCCGTCGTGCAGGTCCCGCTCGATCCGGCGGCGTTCGGCGTCGACGGCCTCGACCACCCCCGCCCGGCTCTCGGCCAGCTCGGTGATCCGCCGCCGCAGCAGCTCCTGCTCACTCGGCCCCAGGTACCGCAGCGCCAGCGCCCGTTCCAGGCTGGCCACCCCGAGCAGCCCTTGCAAACTCCCGTACAGCAGGACCAGGCCGAGTGGGGCGACCACCACGAGACCCGACGGGTGCATGACCCCGGTAACCAACTGCACCACGGCCAATACACCGACAATGAGGCCGTACGCCTGCACGATCAGCGTCCCGCCGCCGAGCACGCCCCCCACCAGCGCCCTCAGCGCCAGGTACTTCACAGCGTCGTGGTCGTCGTAGTCGGGCGAGCTCTCGACGTCGTGCCATCGCGCCAACCTGCGGCGTTCCACCTCGGTGAGCACTCTGGCCCATCTGCGCGGCCACCTGATCGCGGCGTACACCAGTTCGGCGACGGCCAGGCACGCGCCGATCGCGAGACCGGCGATCAAACGGCCCCAACGCTTGACCATCAGACCGGCAGCAGTCGCGTGATCAGCTCGGACAGCTGGTGCACGGTCCGGCACTCGTACATCTCCACCACGCTCGCGTACTCACGCGCCAGCGAGTCCCCGGTCGACCACAATCGTTGTGATTCCGGGTTGAGCCAGTATGCGCGGCGGGCATTGCCGACGATCCGGCGCAGCGCGGGCAGGTTCGGATCGCCGCCGTTGTTGCGCGCGTCGCCGAGGATCAACACCGACGTCCGTGGCCCTATGGCGTCCAGCCACTGGTCGACGAACACCTGCAGCGAGTGCGTGTAGTCACTGTGGCCGTCCCACCGGGTCAGCGTGGCCTCGCGGTGGATCCGGGCCGCCAGCCCCGCCGGGTCCTCGGCGCCCGCCTTGACCAGGTGCGTGACCTCGTCGGTGGTCTCGACGAACGCGAACGCCCGCACCTTGCTGAACTGGTCGCGCAGCGCCTGGGTGAGCAGCAGCGTGAAGTTGGCGAACCCGGCGACCGACCCGGACATGTCGCACAGCAACACCAATTCCGGCCGGCCAGGCCGCCGGCGTCTGAAGGCAGGCTTAACAGGCACGCCACCGAACGCGATCGAGCGCCGCAACGTGCGGCGCACGTCGATCTCGCCACGCCTGGCCCGGCGCCGCCGCGCGGCCAGCCGGGTGGCCAATTTTCGTGACAACGGATAGATCGCGCGACGCATATCGGCCAGCTGCGCGCGGCCCGCGGTGAGGAAATCGACCCGGTCCACCGGGGGCGCCACCGCGTTGCGGGCGACTGTCTCCCGGCCGCGCAGCTCCGCCGTCCGCCGCCGCGCCTCGGTTTCGACCATCCGCCGGAACCCGGCGATCTGCCTGCGTACCTCGTCGCGGCGCACGTCGGCCATGAATCCGGGGTCGTCGGCCCGCAGCGCCGCGAGCACCCTGACCAGCAACGTCTCGGGACGCAGGCGTTGCAAGGTCTGGTACGCCGACCACCCGCCCGCGCCCTGTGAGCCCTCGCCGAACCGGCCGAACGCGTCCACCGCGGCCTGCGCAAGCGCTTGCTGCTCGCCCGCCGTTCCGGCGGCCAGCGCCTGGACGAGCTGCTCACGCAGCGACTCCAGATCGTCCGGCTCAGCTGGACGGCCACCCACCGAAACGGGGAAGTACAGGTCGAAGACCTGGTCGAACACGGTCCGCTGGCCGGATCGGCGCAGCAGAGAAGCCGCGAGCCCTTCACGGACCCGCTCCCGGTCGTCCATCCCGAGCACGGCGAGCACCTTGGCGGCGTCGATCGTCTCGCCGGGACCGGCGAGGATCGAATGCTCACGCAGCGCCTCGACGAAGGAGACGAGACGCTCCGGAACACTCACCCGAGGACCTTGAGCTCGGTCAGCGCGCGCTTCTTGTCGGCCTCGTACTTGAGCACGACACCGAGCGTGCTGTGCACGACCGATTCGTCGAGGTGGTCCGCCCCGAGCGCCAGCAGGGTCCGCGCCCAGTCGATCGTCTCCGCGATCGACGGTGACTTGCGCAGCTCCAGGGCCCGCAGTGCGCCGACCACCCGGACGAGCGACTCGGCGAGCACACCGGCGATCTCCGGCACCTTCAGCCGCACGATCTCCAGCTCACGGGTCGAGTCCGGGAAGTCCAGGTGCAGGAACAGACACCGGCGTTTCAACGCCTCGGACAGCTCACGGGTCGCGTTCGACGTCAGCACCACGAACGGTTTGCGCGTCGCGGTGATCGTGCCCAGCTCGGGCACGGTCACCTGGAAATCGCCGAGCACCTCCAGCAGCAGGCCCTCCACCTCGACGTCCGCCTTGTCGGTCTCGTCGATCAGCAGGACCGTCGGATCCGGGTTGCGGATGGCCGTCAGCAACGGCCTGGGCAGCAGGAACTCCTCGGTGAAGATGTCCGCGCGCGCCTCGTGCCAGCCCTCGTCACGCCCGGCGGTGATCCGCAGCAGCTGCTTGGCGTGGTTCCACTCGTAGAGCGCGCGGGCCTCGTCGATGCCCTCGTAGCACTGCAGGCGCACCAGCTGGGAGCCGGTCGCCGCGGCCACCGCACGCGCCAGTTCGGTCTTGCCCACCCCGGCGGGCCCCTCGACCAGCAACGGCTTGCCGAGCCGGTCGGCGAGGAACACGGTGGTCGCGATCGCGGTCGACGTCAGGTAGCCGGCCCCGGCCAGCCGCTTGGCCACGTCGTCAACAGAGTCGAACAACACCGGCATCCTCCAGAATGAGCGCTTGCTTAGGAGGTTAACCGGTCGGGCTCAGCTCTTGACCGACAAGAGCACCTGGCCCTTGTCATCCCTGACCTCGAGACGAGCGATGTCACCCGGCGCGAACGACGTGCCACCGCTGAGCTTGAGCGGCTCGTTGCGACCGCCCGGCGGCAGCGACCAGTTGGTCACGGTCTCCGTCTCACCGCGGTTCGACACGGCCACCAGCTCGCACTTTCGCGGCCCGATCGCGCCACGCAGTTCGATGGTCACCTGCGTACCCCAGTCCTGGGTCAGCATGGTGACGTTGGCGTCCATCTCGCCGCCGACACCGTTGAGGGTCTGCGGCTGCTCGGTCGACGGCGGCGGGTCCATCTTCAGGCCCACCGGCGGGCTGGCCACCACGGGCGCCGGATCGCCGCTGGTGGCGATGATCGTCACCACCGGCGCCGCGACGATCAGGAACGACGCGGCCGCGGCGGCGAACCACTGCCTGCGGCGGCGCTGCAGGCGCGACCTGGTGGCCTCTTCCAGCAGGGACGACAACACCTGCGGGCCGGGGACGGGCACGAGCAGCGCGGGCGCGTCGTGTTTGACCTTGTCCAACAGGTCGGGCACGTCCTGCAGCTCGACCAGGTCCAGCTGGCACTTGGGGCAGTCGAGCAGATGCTCCTCGAACGCCGTGTTGTCGGGTTCGTCGAGCGCGCCGAGAATGTACGCGGCTATGTCGACGTGCGCTGACGCGTGAACCATCCCCGACCTCACCCCCGATCGCGCAGCGCGCGCCTCAGTGCACGGACCGCGTGGTACAGCCTCGACTTGACGGTACCTGGCGGAACGCCCAGTGTCTCGGCCACGTCATTAACTGTGCGGTCCCGCAGGTACGTCTGCATGATCGCTTCGCGTTGCTCCTCCGACAACACCCGCAACGCGTCGTAGACAACCATCGCACTGAGAGTACGGTCCGATTCGTCTGGTACGCCCACGGAGTTCGCGTCCGGCTCCTCGACCTCCTGCGGCCGGGCCTTGCGACTGCGCCTGCCGTCGATGACGATGCGCCGGGCGACCGTGTACAGCCAGGCACGCAGCATGTCCGGGCTGCGGTCCAGCTTCTCGGCGTTGCGCCAAGCGCGGATCAGCGTTTCCTGGACCACGTCCTCGGCCCAGTGCCGGTCGTTGCCGGTCAGTTTGAGGGCGAACGCCATCAATGGAGTGCCGAAGTCCCGGTACAGCGCTGTCGCCAGGTCTTCCTCGGTGTGTCCATGACGACGCAGCTCGTCACCCAACAGGGCTCTTGCGGAATGGCTGTGGCGTCCCACGGTGACATCCTGGTGGGACAGCCGTTGCGCGTCCAGTGCCAAATCGTTGCGGAATTTTTGTTTGAACCACCCGGCGACCCGGGCCGTATCCATCGGTGAAGGCGTAAGTCAGGTGCACCGGCAGGGCGCACCAGAGGGTCAGCTGTGGCGGTCGATACTGTCCATAGTGGATCCTGCACGGCCTTTTCCAGCAACGTCGCTTTAGTCGTGGAGTCCGTCGCGGACACCCCGGAGAGACAAGGAAGGACGCCGTGAAACGATTCCTCGCGTCGTTGGTGCTCCTGGTGCCCACGCTGTTACTGGCAGGCCAATCCGTTGCGCTCGCACAGCCGGGATCACAGCCGCTGACCGAGATCGACTGCGAACTGCTCGTCAAGGTGAAGCTGGCGGGCCTGTGGGAGATGCCCGCGGGCGAGATGGCCCAGTCCCGCTCGGAGGACCCGAAGGTGCAGGAGGTCGGCCGCACCCTCAAGACCGACCACGCGATGCTCGACCAGGCAGTGGGCCAGGTCGCGGCGCCGTACGCGTGCCCCTTGCCCAACGAGCCCAACGACGCGCAGAAGAGCTGGCTCACGGAGATGGCCACGTCGACCGGGGCCCAGTTTGACTCCGTATGGGCGATGCGGTTGCGCTCCGCGCACGGGATGATCTTCCCGCTGATCGCCAAGGTCCGGGCAGCCACGACCGACACGGAGATCCGCAAGTTCGCCACGACGGCGAACACGGTCGTCATGAAGCACATGACGATCCTCGAGAGCACGAACAACGTCGACTACGCCAACCTGGCGGACGCGACCCCGCTGACGTTGTCATCGGATTCCGAGGGCACCGACATGGTCGTCGCGGTCACGTTGGTGCCGTTGATGGTCGCGCTGACGGTGTTCCTGCTGTGGCTGGCTTCCAGCCGCAACCGCCGTCGCAAGCAGCTGGCCGCGCCCGGCCGTGACGACGACGAGGACGACGACGACAGCGACCGCCGCGGTCGCGGCAACGGCGGCGGTGGCAAGCGGCCCAGGTTGTTCGTAGACAAGGAATTCGCACGGTGACGGACGCAGTGACTGACGTGGTGGTTCTCGCGGTCGGTGGCCCGTCGGACGACGGTCTGCGCGGAGTCGCGGCGGTGTCCGCACGCGCCGCCTACGCGCTGATGTGCTTGACGATCTGCTGGGGGATCCTCACGAAAACCGGCTGGGCACGAAGATTCGGCGAACGCAAGACCTTGCGCGCGGGGCATATGGTCCTCGCCACGCTGACGATCACGTTCGGCATCGTGCACGCGATGGGCTTCCTGTTCCTCGCCGAGGGCAAGTTCACGCTGGCCCAGATCACCCTGCCGCTGGGAGAGGGCGTTTTCTTCCGCTACGCGATCGCCATCATCGGGCTGGAACTGATGATCGCGATCTTCGTCACCGCCGGACTGTACCGCTGGACTTCCTACCGCCGCTGGCAGTGGGTACACCGAATGGCGTACGCGGCACTCGCTCTTCTGGTGGTGCACTCGATACTCGGCGCGATGGCCAACGGACACCTCGCGGTACTGTGGCTCGCCGGACTGACATTGCTCATCCCGACAGTGACTCTTTCGATCCTGCGGTTCGTTCCCACGCGGATGCTCGTCCAGATCGGTCTGGTTGAGGAGCAGGTATGAGAGGCCGTCGGCTTCGGGTCAAAGTGGACAACGACCGCTGCGAGCGGTACGCGATCTGCCAGATGGAGGCGCCGGACCTGTTTGAGCTGAGCCCCGACGGGCGGCTTTTCTACACGAAGAGACCGGAAGAGGATCAGGTCGAGCAGGCGGCCGCAGCCGCGCGCTGCTGCCCCATGCAGGCCATCAAGGTGGACAGGGTTTAGATGACCGACTTCGAACGCATCGTCATCGTCGGCGCGGGGGTGGCCGGCCTGAGAGCCGCGGAACGCCTGCGCGAACTCGACTACGACGGTGAGCTTGTGATCATCGGTGACGAGGCACGCTGGCCGTACCACCGGCCGTTGGTGTCAAAGGACTTGCTCGCCGGAAGCGACCGGCCCGCCGACCTCACCCTGCAGCGCCACATCGACACCGGCGCCCGCTGGCGACTGGGTACCCGGGCGGAACGGCTTGAAACACAGCGGAAAGTCGTGCACCTGCCCGGTGGCGAGGAGATCAAGTACGACGGCCTGATCATCGCGACGGGCGTCGAACCGCGACACCTCAAAGGAGTGCCGCGGCACAGCCCGCGCGTGCACACACTGCGCACAGTGGACGAAGCGCTGGCGGTCAAGAAAGTCATCGCCCGCAGCGACTTGCCGATCGTGGTCCTCGGCACGGGGTACATCGGCTGCGACGTCGCCGCGAGCGCCCGCAAGATGGGCCGTGACGTGACGATGGTCGGCCGCTCCCGCTTCCCGCTGCGCAACCTGGGCAACGACGTGGCCGCCGCGGTGGAGAAACTGCACCGCAAGCACCGGGCGCGGATGGCGATGGGCACCGACATCCGCAACTGGATCTGTGCCGACGACTCCGTGGCGATGCACACCACCGACGGCCAGCTTCTCGTTGCCGGCGCGGTGATCATGGCCGTCGGGTCGATCCCGTCGGTGGAGTGGATGCGCGGTTCCGGTCTCGTGCTCGAGGACGGCGTGCTGTGCGAGTCCACGCTGTTCGCCGCGGGCGCGCAGGACGTCGTCGTCGCGGGTGACTGCGGCCGGTGGCCGAACCTGCGGTTCGACGACACGCCCCGCCGCGTCGAGCACTGGATCAACGCTGTCGAGATGGGACGGCACGCGGCCGAGAACTTGTTGATGGGCAGGGAAAAAGCCGCACCGTTCATGCCGATCCCGCGAGTGTGGTCCGGCCAGTACGGTGTGCGCCTGCAGATCTCGGGCATCCCGTCGCTCGGCACCGACACCGTGCACCTGGCCGACGGCCCCGCCGGGACGCCGGGCATCACCGGGTACGTGCGCAACGGCAAGCTGGTCGGCGTGTGCGGCTGGGACGCGCCGCGCGCGATGATCAAGTGGACCGAGAAGCTGCGCGAGGAACTGCCCGTTCCCACCGAGACCAAGCCGCGCCGCCCGGTCGCGCCGAAGCCGGTCAAGTCCCCGATGCCCGCACCGGCTACCGAACCCGTGGCCGCGCAGGACGTGACCGTGGCGCAGTCGGTCCGGCCGCCGATGCCGCCCGCCCGGCAGAACACGCTTGCCGAGATGCCGACGCAGGTCCCCGGCGCGCAGCCGCCGATCCCGGCGATGGCCGCGGCCGGCGCGGCGCAGTTGTCGGCACAGATGTCGGCGCCCGCGATGCAGCCGGTTGCCCGTCCGCCGGCGCAGCCGCGCAACGGCAGGCCGCCGATGACGGGTCGCGACATGCCACCGGTGCCACCGCCTCCGCACAGGCAGCCGGCGGTGCCGCCGGTCGCGTCGCGGCGGCCGATGCCCGCGATGCCGCGTGCCACCGAACGGCCCGCGCCAATGCCCGCCGCACCGATGTCCTCCGGGCAGATGCCAGCTGCCGCGATGTCTTCCGGGCAGATGCCGTCGGGCCGGGTGGCGCCGCCGACCGGCAGGCACTCGGCGCCACCGCCGTCCATGCGTGACGTGCGGCCGGTGGAACAGCCGTCGGGCAGGCACGCCAAGCCGGACCCGCGGGACATGCCGTTGTTCGGCCTCGATCCCGGCCCGTTGACCGAGCCGGTGCCTCCGGTGCGGTCGGAGCCGTTCCTGCCGCCGACGTCGGCGATTCCGAACCTGACGGCACCGAACCTGTCGATGTCGAACATGTCCGTCCCGAACATCGAGGTGCCGGACACCCCGGCGGCGGCCATGCGCCCGGCGCCGCCGCCGTCCCGGCAGCGCCGGACCGGGCGGCCGGAACGCGACCGCAAACCGCTTCCGCCCGTGCCGCCGATGCAGGGCAACCAGCACCCGTCGTTCCCGAACATGCAGCCGGTGCCCCGTCCGGGCAGCGAGCCGTTGATGGAGCATCCGTCGTTCCCGTCGATGCGCCCGGTCCAACGGCCGCCGATGCCGTTGATGGAACACCCGTCGTTCCCGTCGATGCAGCCGGTCGCGCGCCCCGGCATGGAACACCCGTCGTTCCCGTCGATGCACCCCGTTGCGCGGCCCGGCGCAGAAGACAGCCGCTTCCCATCAGGCGGAGCGGTCCGAGGGTTCGGCTAGAGACACGGCTAGCCGAACACACCGCGGCGGCCGGGCCCTCGGCCGTCGCGGTGCCGCCCCCTCGTGCACGAGCAACCCGACCGCTCGCCCACGAGGGGGCTTTTAAGCTGCGCTCAATTAAGCGTGGCTGCACAAGCCATCGCGGTCAGTCGAACAGGCCACGCCGATACGCCTCGCCGACAGCGGCGGCCCGGTCACGCACGTCGAGCTTGGCGTAGATGTGCAGCAGGTGGGTCTTGATGCTGGCCTCGCTGATGAACAACTTCGACGCGGCTTCCCGGTTGGTGGCGCCTTCCGCGACCAGCTTCAGCACGTCCAGCTCCCGCGGGCTGAGCGTGCCGCGTTGTGGCTTACGCACCTGGCCGATCAGCCGGTTGGCCACTGACGGCGACAACACCGACTGGCCCCGGTGGGCCGCGCGCACCGCTTTGAGCAGCTCCTCGGTGGACGCGTCTTTGAGCAGGTAACCCGTGGCGCCCGCTTCGATCGCGGGCAGCACGTCGCTGTCGGTGTCGAACGTGGTGAGCACGAGGACGCGGGTGTCCGGCGCGGTTTCCCGGAGCCTGCGGATGGCACGCACCCCGTCCAGCTCAGGCATCCGCAGGTCCATCAGGACCACGTCGGCGCCGTGCTGGGCCACCATCTCGACAGCCTGCCGCCCGTCGCCCGCTTCGCCGATCACCTCGATGTCCGGCTCGCCGGTGAACGTGGCACGCAGCCCGTCCCGGACAACCGGGTGGTCGTCGACGATCAGCAACCGGATCACACCGTCACCCCTGGCGACTCGGCCCGGATGGCGGGGACGCTCGCGCCGATCGCGGTTCCCTCACCGGGCCTGCTCTCGATCTCCAGCGTGCCACCCACCCCGAGCAATCGCTGACGCATAGTGCCAAGACCGTACCCGCTGTCGCCGGCCGGACCGGCCGTGCCCGGCTCGAACCCGACGCCGTCGTCGCGGATGTCCAGCAGGACCACGTCCTCCAGATAGGACAGTGTGATTCCCGCCCGCGTGGCTTTCGCGTGCTTGGCGACGTTGGCCAACGCCTCCTGCGCGACCCGGAACAGCGCCACCTCGATACCCGTGATCATCGGCTCCGGCGTGCCGGTCGTCTCGGCGTGCACCGGCACGCCGGAGGCCTGGCTCCACACGTGCGCCATCTCGGCGATCGCGTCCGGCAGCCGGGAGGATTCCAGCGGCGCGGGCCGCAACGCCTGCACCGACCGGCGCGCCTCGGACAGGCCGCGCTCGGCGAGCATCCGCACCTGGTCCATGTGGTGCTGCCATTGCTCCGGGTGCTCACGCACGCGGTTGGCCGCGTGCAGCTGCCGGATCAACGCGGCGAGTTCCTGGGCGAGCGTGTCGTGTATCTCGCGGGCCATCCGCTGGCGCTCGTCGAGCACGCCGGCCTCACGAGCCTGCACCAGCAGCTGGGCGTGCAGGCCCGCGTTCTCCTCCATCGCGGTGGCCAGCCGCTGGTTGGTCTCGGTGAGCTGGCTGATCGCGCGCTTGCGGCGTTCGCTTTCCAGCCCGGCGACCCACCCCGCGAAGATCACCGGACCGGCCACGGCCAGGATCACGACGAGCGGCGAACTGCTGCGCAGCCAGTCGGTCTGCACGGCGAACGTGCTGATCGCGTTCGCCGTCACCGCGAACACCGCCCACCGCGCCGGGAAGATCGCGAACGCGTACGGGAAGCCGATCCACACGAACGACGCGAACGCGTCGCTGGTGGCGATCAACACGGTGTTCATCGCCACGAGGCCCGTGTAGGCGACCACCGCCCAGACCGCGTCGCGCGGCCAGATCGGCCACCACCGGGCGATGAGGCCGATCCAGACAGCCATCACCCCGCTCAACGCCAGCGTCAGCGGCACCTGGGTCGCGGCCTTGTCGTCGACCACTGACCACGTGATGGCGGCCAGCAGCGCGGCGTAGGCGATCCCGGTGTAGATCCACCGCGCCTTGGCCGCCTCGACTTCGGTGATCTGCAGCATTCCTCATTCCCACCGGAAAAGCCTGGCCGCCGCGAACCCCGCGACCACTGTGTACGCACCGAGCACGCCCAGGTGCAGCGTCTCAGGCATGGTGCCACCCCAGCTGGCGCGAAGCGACTGCATGGCGGCGCCGAGCGGCGTGTAGTCACCGACGTGCACGAGGAACGGCGGGAGGCTCTCGGCGGGCATGAACACCCCACCGAACACGAGGCTGGCGAAGAACAGGCCGACACCGACGCCGGTCGCGACCCGTGCGGACGGCGCGATCGCCGCGACGAGCAGGCCGACGGCGAACAGCGCCGTGCAGCCGAGCACGAAAGCGGCGGCGAACCCACCGAGGTTCTGCGGCACCGTGAACTTGAAACCCAGGTGGCCGACCAGGATGACCAGCACCGCCGCGACCACCGCCAGACCGATGCTGATCAGCAGTTGTGCCGTGAGCAGCCGGGCCGGGTTCATCGGGGTGGTCGACATCCGGCGCAGGATGCCTTTCTCCCGGTACCCGGCCAGTGTCGTCGGCGTCAGGTTCAGCGCCAGTTGGGCGAGGCCCAACGCGAGCGCCATGGTCGGGAAGTACGTCATGATCGGGTCCTGGTCGCCACCGGGTTTGGCGATCACCCCGAACACGGCCACGATCGCGATCGGCAGCGCGATCGTCACGATGGTCGATGCCGGGTCCCTGAGGAACAGTTTGAGCTCGGTGAACGTGAGCGTGCCGGTTGCGGGCATGGGTTCTCCTAATGAAGTTTTGCTTAAGAGCACGTCGTTTCGTGAAGTGCAAACGACGAACAAAATCGGCCGTTCCGGGTCAGAAGCGTTTGCCGGTGAGCGCCACGAAGGCGTCGTCCAGATTGGCCTGCTCGACCCGTAGATCGGAGGCGACGATGTGGTTGCGCGCGAGAACCGCGGTCA